>CAZSKQ010000011.1:0-47248 GCA_964607425.1 uncultured Woeseiaceae bacterium | reverse complement strand
GCGACTCAGGATATGCGGGATCCAGCGGTACATACGCACCACCCGCCTTCAGAATACCGAGCATTCCCAGCACCATTTCGGCACAGCGCTCGATGCACAGGCCTACAGGGATTTCCGGGCCGACACCCTTTTCCCGCAAGTAATGCGCCAGCTGATTGGCCCGGCGGTTGAGGAACCCGTAGGTGAGCTGCACTTCCCCGTGGTGCAGTGCAATAGCATCCGGCTGTTGCTCCACGATTGCTTCGAAGAGCTCGTGTACGCAGGAGCTGTCCGGCCAGGGTTGTTGGGTGCGATTGTAGTCCAGCACTTGCCGCTCGCGTTCCAGGCGGCCGATGAACTCATACTCGCTGCCCCGCACGCCCTGGTCAGCGGCAATCGCCTCCATCAGGCGAACGTAATGCTCCGACAGCCGCTGGATAGTTGCCCGCTCGAAGAGGTCTGTATTGAATTCCATCGCACCGGAAATTGCATCTTCGCGGTCGACGAGATTGAAGGTGAGATCGTAGCGGGAAACGCCGTTCTCGAAATGGAGATCCAGCTCTTCCATCTCGAGATCGTCCAGGGCCTGCCGCCCGACAGGGGTATTCAATAGGGAAAAAGAAACCTGGAACAGCGGCGAGTGACTGAGACTTCGCTCCGGATTGAGCTCATCTACAAGGTGCTCGAATGGAATCTCCTGGTGTGCGTAAGCGGCCAGCGCAACCGCTCGCGTTCGCGTGAGAAGTCGCTCAAACGTCGGGTCGTCGGAGAAGTCGAATCGGAGGACCAGCGTGTTCAGAAAGAAGCCGATCAAATCCTCCGTTTCGCTGCGCGGGCGCGTAACCACCGGCGTACCCACGGCCAGCTCGTCCTGGTCCGCGTACCGGGAAAGCAGGAGCGCGAAGCCGGACACGAGCGTCATGAACAAGGTGACATCGTGATGCCTGCTCAGGTGCCGCAGGTCCGCCGCCAGCTCACCCGGCAGCTCCACCGCCACGGTGGAGCCTTTGAACCCTTGCTCGGCCGGCCGCGCCCGATCCCGGGGGAGCTCCAGGACGGGTGGCAGGCCGCTGAGTTGCTCGCGCCAGTACGTCAACTGGCGCGCCAGCACGTCACCCGTCAGGTGCTCGCGCTGCCAGTGTGCGAAATCCGCATACTGTATCGGCAGCGGCTGTGGCTCCGGATGGCGTTTCGCACGGAAGGCCCGGTAGAACTCCGCCAGTTCCCGAAAGAAAACACCGATCGACCAGCCATCGGAGATAATGTGGTGCATCGTAACGAGCAACACGTGACTGCCGTCCTGGGCTTCCCGCACCAGGCGGATCCGGTACAACGGCTCCGCCGTAAGGTCGAAGCAATAGCCCGCCTCGGCTTTGATGAGATCCTGGAGGTCGTTGCCGGACGCGACGGTCTCCACCTCGAGATCCAACCGCTTCGGTGCGTCGATCAGCTGGACTCCTTCCCCGAAGCCGTTTCCGACTCTCGTACGCAGTGCCTCGTGACGATGTACGATCTCCTGGATCGACCTGCGCAGTGCCTCCACGTCCAGCTCGCCTGTAAGACGCACGGCCGACGGTACGTTATAGACGGGGCTCGGTCCCATGAGCCGGCTGAGAAACCACAAGCGCTGCTGCGCAAACGACAGGCGCAGGTTCCCATCGCGCGCTACCGTACCTATCCGCTCCGGTGGCGGCGCGCCGGTACCCTGCTCTATGATCCGCGCCTGTCGGTTGAGCGTCTGGTGCTCGAACAGCACCTGCATTGGCAGCTCAACACCGAATGCATCGCGGATGCGCGAGACAAGCTGCACCGCGAGCAGCGAGTATCCACCCATCCGGAAAAAGTTCGCATGGCGTCCGACACGTTCGACCTGCAGCAGATCGCACCAGTGTTGCGCCAGGAGATGCTCGATCTCCCCGCTCGGCGGTTCATATGCATCGGGCGGGCTTTCGCTCGCGAGCGATTTGCGGAGCGTGTCGACGTCGATCCGGCCGCCGGCACCAACGGGAAAACGATCCAGTACCTGCACCTGCACGGGAAGAAGCTGGGTTGCTTCTCTCTTTCGCAGGTACCGCTGCAGCTTTTCCTCTATACGGGAGTCCTGAGCCGCGCTGGCACAGGCCCGGACGAACGCCGTCACTTCCGGATCGGAGCCTTCGCGCCCTGCCTCGACGAGCGCGGCATCCTCGATTCCCTCGTGGGCCGACAGGGCACCCGCAAGCTTGCGCTGCCGGCGCCGATGGAATGCCCTGGCACTCGGATGCCGTGTCCCGGCTGACGGTGCCAAACATCCGTCCCCGCCATAGCGAACGCGAGTTCCGGTGCGAAACAGGCGTGCACCCGGTTCGTCGCAGAATGGGTCCGGTACAAATCGTTCTGCAGTCAGCCTCGAATCCGTCCAGTAGCCCTGGCACAGGGCATCGCCTCCAAGGCCCAATTCCCCGGTCAAACCTCGCGGGCACAGGTCACCCGCAGCATCCAGTACATAGCGCCGCTGGTTGCCTGCTACAGACCCAGGCAGCCCCGTCACACGCGAAGGGGCCGGCAGGTGCCCTGGATCATCGAGGATCAGCGGCTCTCCCCTCGCCAGGGATGCACAAAGAAGAAGCGTAAAATAATCCGGCCAAGCGCCTTCGTAGCCTTCGCACCATGTCTCGGCCAGCTGCACCGCGGCCTTCTCGACTCCCGCAAGACTGAGCAGGTTTGCATGGCTGATCATCCGGCCACGAGCACCGACGCCGCCAACGTTGCCGTACAGGATGCACGCCAGTGCCTGCGAGCCGAACGCGGCGTCCTGCCAGAAATCGACCTGGTTGGATGTTCCCTCCCACGGCAGGCGGTCCGTGGCTATCCAGGTGGTGGCCCCGAGCCCGAAGTGCAATCGCATCGACTCGCGACCCAGGACTGCGCTCGCTCCGGAGTCCGAAACGATCCAGCGCCCGCGCTGTACCGGCTCGCACGGCGAAACCGGAACGAATACAGCCCCGACTTTCATGACCGACAGCATCGCCACGGCGGTTTCGAAGACGTCAGACGCACATGCCGCAACGCGCATGCCGCGGCCGACGCCCCGCTCCCGGAGGGTCCGGGCAAGGCAATTGGCCGCCGCCGCCAGGGATCCGTACGAAATCCGCCGTTCCCCGGTTACGATCGCAACCGCGTCCGCCCTGCCTGCAACCTGCCGCTCGAACAGCTCGTGAACACACTGCCCTGATTCGTATGCTAACCGCGTGCCGCGTGCTTCATGCAACCAACGGTGCAGCTCGTCGCGGTCCACCAGTGAGTAGCTGCTTATCGACGCATCCGGATCGGCGGCAACGTCGTGCAGCAGTTTCGTGTAATGGCGCAGCATCCAATCGACCGTGGACCGGTCGAACAGGTCGGCGTTGAATTCCATGAAGCCCGACAGGCGCTCCGCATCCTCGGACAGGCTCAAGGTCAGGTCGAAACGCGAGCCACTGTCCCGCGCCGCCTGCACCGTGATCCCCTCGAGCTCAACCTTTCCGAATCGCGACGGATTAACCGGCGAGTTCTGCATTGCGAACATCACCTGGAAAAGCGGAGAGTGCGCCAGGGTCCTGTCCGGGCACAGTTCGTCCACAAGGTGTTCAAAAGGAAGGTCCTGATTCGCGTACGCATCAAGAGCAACTTCTCGCGTCCGTCTCAGCAGTTGAGCAAAAGTCGGCACTCCCGAAAGGTCGCTGCGCATGACGAGCGTATTCACGAAGCAGCCGATCAATCCTTCTATCTCGCTGCTGCCGCGATTTGCCACTGGAGTGCCGATCGCCACGTCGTCCTGCTCGGCGTAACGGCCAAGGAGCACTGCAAAAGCCGAGAGCAACGTCATGTACAGCGTGACACCATGGTCGCGGCTCAAGGCACGCAGGGAAGCAACGATCTCTCCACGAAGCGCAAACGGTGCCACGCCGCCTTTGAATGTTTGCTCCGCAGGCCTTGGCCGGTCGGTGGGTATGTCCAACAGGGGCGGCAGGTCGGCGAGCTGCCGGCGCCAGTACGCCAACTGGTGCTCGAATGCGCCCCTGCTCAACAGGCGCCGCTGCCATGCGGCATAATCCACGTATTGGAAAGCGGGATCGGGGAGCGGTTGAGCTGCCTCCCCGCTCAGCGACTCGTACAGTCTTGCGAGCTCGTGAATCACGACACCGACTGACCAGCCGTCGGCGATGATGTGATGCATGGTAATGAGCAGGGTATGGGCCTGCGGCTCTCGTTGCACCAAACGCACGCGAAACGGGCAATCTCTCGCGAGGTCGAATCGATGAGCGCGTTCATTCTCGCAGATTGCTTCCCACTCAGACTCATTGGCTGCCGTTTCGGCCGTCACGTGAACAGGATACGGATCGATTGCAATCTGCCTGGGCACGCCCTCCACGCTCTCGAATCGGGTGCGAAGAGACTCCTGGCGACACACGAGCTCCGACAAAGCGGCGCTCAACGTTTCTACATCGAGATCCCCCTTCAGATGCAGGGCAAGCGGTATGTTGTAAAGGGAGCTCGACCCCACGAGTTGTTGCAGGAACCACAAACGCTCCTGAGAAGGCGACAGCCGCTGCGATTGATCACGCGCTACCTGCGTGATCGGCTCACGCGTGGATTCCTCCTGCCTCGCGGCTTCGACGGCAGCGGACAGTTCTTGTAGCGTCTGGGCTTCAAATAGAAGGCGAACAGGCAACTCGACCGCAAAAATATCGCGTAGCCGCGATACCAGGGTCGCGGCCAGGAGCGAATGCCCGCCCAGATGGAAGAAATTGTCGAATCGGCCGATACGTGGGACGTTCAGCAACGACGACCATACCCCGGCGATCAGCTGCTCGCACACACTTTCGGGCGGGACCACGTCGGCCGCACGACGTTCCGGTTCGGGCAATGTCTTCCGGTCAATCTTGCCGCTGGCTCCCCGCGGCAGCTCATCCATGACCACGATGGCCGCAGGAACCATGTATCCGGGCAGTTGCAGATGCAGGTATTCCCTCAATGTCCCGGCAGTCGGGCCGCCCGGGAAAGCCGGCTGCTTGGCATTGTCCAATATGACATAAGCGGCGAGATAGCTTTCGCCCCGGTCATTCCGCAGCACGGCTACGGCGTCTCGTACCGAGGGATGCCCGCTCAGGACCGCTTCGATCTCACCGAGCTCGATGCGGAAGCCACGCAACTTGACCTGATGGTCGGCGCGGCCGACGAATTCGAGATTGCCGCCAGGGAGGTAGCGAACGAGGTCGCCGGTTCGATATACGCGTTCTCCCGGTTCGTCGGCAAAGGGATTCGGCACGAACCGCTCCGCGGTCAGCCGGGGGTTGTTCAGGTAACCTCGGCCGAGACATTCCCCTCCGATCGAGAGCTCTCCGACCACCCTTTCCGGGACGAGCTGCATGGACGCATCGGTCACGAAACCGCGAACATTCGCAATGAACGATCCAATCGTGACCCTGTCCGACCCGCCGCAGATGCCGGACGTGCAGGCAATCGTACACTCGGTCGGTCCGTAGGCGTTTGTTACGGGACATATCTCGGACCATCTGTCAGCGACCGACTTCCGGACCGCTTCTCCCCCGATGCTGATCGACCGGTAGTTACGAAAATCCTCGACATCAAGAGCATTGAGAAAGGCCGGAGGAATATAGCCGCGGTTGATTCCATTCCGGCGCACGAAGTTCGAGAACACCTCCGGAGCGGAGAGAACCTCGCCCGGCGGCAAGTGCAGGATGCTTCCCGAGATCAGGGAATTGAAAATCTCGGCGGTCGCGGCGTCGAAGGCAATCGGTGCAAACTGCACGTTTCTGCAGGTCCCGCCAAACCTGCGGCGACGGACTGAATCGCAGCAGAGGTTCGTCAGGCTATGATGCTCGATCATCACCCCCTTGGGCTTTCCCGTGGTGCCGGAGGTGTAGATGATGTAGGCGAGATTTTCCGGTCGTGCGGCCGGGCCCGCAGTCAGGATGGGTGGCTCGCACGGGGCGCTGTTGGCGGCCGCATGCAGGGAAGGCACCGTGCCCGGACAGAGTCGTTCACACAGGTGAGCCTCATCCGGATACCAGTCCGCGTGGGCAAACAGCAGGCGAGCGCCCGAATCGTCGAGAATATAGCGCACTCTTTGTCGGGGAGATTCGAAATCGATCGGAACATAGCAACCTCCCGCTTTCAGCACTGCAACGACGGCTATAACCAGTTCAACCGAGCGCTCTAGTGCGACGGCAACCCTGACCTCCGGCCCGACTCCCTTCTCAACCAGCACCCGGGCCAACTCGTCCGACCTCCTGTGCAGGTCGGCGAACGTCAGATGCATTTCGTCCTGCACGAGGGCAACAGCGTCCGGAGTGCGGCGCGCCTGCTCCACGAACAGCTCATGCACGCAGCGCGTCCTCGGAAACTCCGTGGCGGTCGAGTTCCAGTCGGTTATCTGCTTTTGCGCCTCGCCAGCGGTCAGGATCCTGTAGCGCGAAGCGGGTCGCGAAGTATCCGCCAGGGCCTCTCGCAGCATACTCCGGAAATGCGTTATGAAGCGGTCGATGGTGTCTTCGTCGAACAACTCCGAGTTGAATTCGAGAACGCCATGCAAAATATCAGGCGCCTCCGAGACGCTCATCGAAAGGTCGAAACGTGAACCGTTCTCACCGCTCTCCATTTCGATTGTGGACAGGCGCAAGGTGCCTGCCTCGGCCGCAAAGGCGCCCTCTTCCTGCATGGCAAACATCACCTGGAACAGGGGCGAATGGTCCAGGCTCCGTTCGGGGTTCAAGGCCTCTACAAGGTGCTCGAACGGAAGATCCTGTCGCGCCAGCGCCGCCAGCGTCGTGGCACGGATGCGGGCGAGCATCTCCTCGAAGCTCGGATCGCCGGAAACGTCGCTGCGAATGACGAGGTTGTTGACAAAAAAGCCGATGAGGTTCTCAACTTCGCTGCCGGCGCGGTTTGCAACGGGCGTACCAATAGCGATGTCGTCATCCCCCGAGTAGCGATGCAGCAGCAGCGAAAAAGCGGATAGCAGCGTCATGTGCAAGGTGACGGCATGCGCTCGGCTCACCTGCCTCAGGCAGCTCGTCAAATCCTTGTCTATCTCAAAGGTTCGTATCGATCCCTTGAACGACTGCACGGCGGGGCGGGGCCGATCCGTCGGCAGGTTCAGTAGCGGCGGCAAGCCAGAAAGCTGCTTGCGCCAGTACTTGAGCTGGTCGCGAAACTCCTCCGCAGGCATGTAGAGGCGTTGCCACGCGGCGTAATCCGCATATTGGACCGGAAGCTCTTCCAGGGGTGATGGTTCGCCGCGGCTGTACGCCCCGTACAGCGCGGCCAGTTCGCGGCAGAAGATTCCCCATGACCACCCGTCGGTCACGATATGGTGCATGGTTACGAGGAGTACATGCAGTTTTGCATGCCGGCGCAGCAGCCGCACCCGGAACAGGGATTCACCTTCCAGATCGAAACAATATGAACGCTCCTGGTTGAAAGCGGAGTGCAGCGCGTGCTCGTCGGCGGCATTTTCGATGGCCAGGGATAGCCGCCGCGGCGCTTCGATGCGCTGATGCCCTTCCCCGTCACTCTCTTCAATGCGGGTGCGGAGGGCCGCCTGGCGCCTCACTATCTCCGAAATCGCGGCGTTCAGGGCCTCGACGTCCAGGGTTCCTTCGAGGCGCAACGCAGACGGAACGGTGTATACCGTGCTCCGTTCCACGAGTTGGTCCAGAAACCACAGCCGTTGCTGGGAGAATGAGAGCGGCGCCGCGTTCTGGTGGAAGGCCGGATGGATCGCCGGCCGTATCTGCGCGGGTGCAGCATCGTCTACTAACGCATGCCGGGATTCCAGCAATTGCGCGAGAGCCTCTATCGTCTGGTGGGTAAAGATATCCTCGAGCGTGAAGTTCAACCCCTCCCGCGCCGCTGACCTTACCAGGCGAATCGCCTGAATGGACTTACCGCCGAGATCGAAGTAGTTGTCCAGGACGCCGACTCGCTTTCGCCCCAGGTTCAAGCTCCAAAGAGCCGCCAGGGAGGATTCCGTTTCCGTTCGCGGTGCCCGGTACGGCACTGGCTCCTCCGCCGCAACAGCATTCTTCGGCTGCTGCATGCCCGCGCGAAGAACCGCCTCGCCGTCGCCGTCACCGTCCCGGAGCTCGCAGTCGAATGCTGCCTGGGCCAGCCTGGAAGGCGATACGCTGAAGACATATGTCCCGGATTCAATGTGCTGCTGCCTGGCGCCGATCCTGGTAAGAAACCGAAGTGCCGGCTCATTCCTCGAGGAGGGGCGGAACAGGAAGAGGACCTTGTTCAGCAGGCTGTCCTCCGCCACTTTGCCGAGATACCTGGCTAGCTCGTGCTCCACTCCGCGACCGAGCACGCGGCAACTCAGCATCAGCATATCGACATGCATTTCCTCGCCGACAATGTCGTAAGCCACCGCCCCTGTGATGCCGTACGCGCCGAAACGATCGCGAACGTCCACCACGGATGCCTTGCGGCAAGACGGTAGAAGCATCGATTCAATCTCCGCGGCGGTTTTTGGCTCCTTTTTTATATTGAACTGGTTGGTGCGCGCGGTAAGTTGCGCTACCCGCTGATAATGTTCCGGCGCTATGTCGTGGATCCGGATTTCCAGCGCAAGGCTGGCGATGAAATCACTGAGCGATCCGAAGCTCGCGCGTTCCTGTTTCCGTGCAATCTCCTCTCGGTACATTTGCGCGCGACGGACATCCTCGGCCGTTGCGGGGCCTTGACGGAACAGCCAGAGGCGCTCCAGGAAGCGTGCGCGCGAGCATACGGCGGGTAACGTCAGGCACAGGACCGCGGGGCAATTCGCGCGTACCTCGGCGCATTCGACCGGATTGTCATCGACGAAAACGAAGCTATCCAGTCCCAGGTCCAACTCGGCCGCCATTTCCTTGATGCTTTCGGATTTGCGCTTCCAGCTGACCTTCCGCACGGCAAAATCCGTCCACCTCAGCCGCATGTCGCCACCCCGTTCCTGGAACACCCGTTCGACGTCCGGCTCCGAGTTCTTGCTGGCGAGCGCAAGCAGCATCCCGTTTTTCATCTGCCGGCGCATGAAACCCTGAAGCTTCTGAAAGGGCTCCGAAACGGAAAGATCGCCCGGCGACGACTCCCCGCAGACCCCGTCCCACAGCGTCCCGTCGGCATCCAGCACAATGACCTTCGGCACCGCCCGCCGGCCGGCAATGCAGCGGGAGAGCACCATGGCGGAGATGCTGAAAAACGCATCGCTGTAAGGGATTTTTCCTATGCGGTAGCTGTGGCGATCGTAGTAGTCCGATACAGGTACATCCGAGTAGTCGTCCAGGAGGATCACATCCCCGGGCTGATCGGCTATCCACTCGTCGGCCAGGTGCTCCGCGATGTCGTTCAGTTCCTGAACCGTGAAGGCAACGTCGGGCGAGGGAGGAAAAATTCCGACAACCACCCGGCTCGGGTGTTTGTTCGCGAATTCGAGCACACATGATCGGAATTCGGCCAGGTTGCGTAATAACTCCTGCTTTACGGCCGAACGCCGCTCCGGATCCGCCTCGGAAGGGCATTGCGGCCCCGCAGGCAAAAAGTCCTCAATCCGCACACAAAGCAAATTGACTCCGCCCTGCACAACACTGAGTTCCGTATCCCTGTCCAGGAGTTGCTGGTAAACCTGGTTATACGACGCGAAGCGGACTCTGGCGTTCACTCCCCACGAAGCCAGTGAGTCGATCAGCCCCTGCTCGATCGGCTCGGCCGTGAAGCTTGCCGCAATGCAAATATCGGTTTTAGTAGTTGTATCGGTCAGATCCATGCAAAAGCCTGCCGCTGGCTACCGCCTTTCTCGTCTCGTTCGGTCCGGATTTATCCCCGAGCGGAACCGCTCCGGAACAGGTCGTCCACGTGACTGCTCAGCTCGGTTGCGCAACTGCTCTTGAGAAGCGTGTTGTGGTGGCCATCTATTTTCCTCACCCGGAAACGGTTACGAACAAAACTGGCCCAACCATAGACGTCATCCGTCATCTTCCCGGAGTCAAGAAATCCGTCGAGCTTGGCGATGCGCACGGAATCCGGGTGCTGCCCCGCACGTATGAAGTGAATATCAATACCGTCGATCCGGGACGGAGGCGTATAGTCTGCCCTCGTTCGCGCTTTCCCCGCCCTGATGATGCTGTTCAGCAGATTCATATTGACGTTCGCGGAACCATTCTGCCTTTTCCCGATTGCTTCGAAGAATGCAGCCAACTCGTCCGCCGGTGCCTCCATTATTTTTCGGCAGTACTGCTCGTACGCTTCCGCTTCGAGCGACATCGGCGCCAGTAACGAATCGGCAATAAGCGCCGACATGTAGGTCATGAACCGATGATCGCTGCGCAGCTCGAAATGCGGGAATGTGTCGACCATCAGCAGGAACCGCACCTGCTTGTCCGACTTCGCGAGCTGGCTCGCCGCCTCCAGCGCAATCACACCGCCGTACGAATACCCGAGGAGCGCATATGGGCCGGCCGGTTGGATGCTTTCCATCTGCCGGATTGCATCCTCCGCGATTGCCGGGATATCCGTTTCGAGGTTGTCCAGATCGTTATTGATTTCCCCGACTTGCACGCGATATTTCGCCCGATTGAGCTCGGAGAACTCAAAAAAGTCAAAGACGTTGCTGTTCAAACCGGGAAAGCAAAAGAGGTTCTCCTGGCTCTCCGTCTCACTGAGACGGACAAACTCCATACACCGACGAGCGTGTGGCGCGGGAAGCCCGGCTTTGGCCGCTGCATTCGCGGGCGCTGGCCCGACTTCGCTGACATCTGCGCGCTGCGCCGCTAAATGCCGGGCGAGCCGTGCTACGGACGAATGCGCGAACAGTGTGGCCATCTTGATGTTCTCACCCAACCCATGTTGGATCGCATTCTTCAACTCGGTCATCGAAAGAGAGTCGACTCCGAGGTTCACAAACTCCTCGTCAAAGTTGATCTCCTCGTCCGCGGACGCGCCCAGCACGCGAATTACCTGGGCACGAATGAACTGCTCCATGTTCGATTCGAGGCTGGCTTCCGGATTTTCCGCGATGAGCCGTTCGAGCTCTGTTCTGCCGTCCGACTCGTCATGCGCGGCCGCGATCAGGTCCGTGAAAAACGGCGACGCCGGCGAAGTCGCAAGCCTCGGCCCGAGCTTGCAAACGGCGCCTTGCGTTTTTCCGTCCATGAGTAATGTCTCCAGCGCAAGAAATGCTTCTTCACCCGAGAGGAAACGTGACGTATCAGCGCCGGTGCGCGCGGCAAGTTCCGCCGCCATACCGACATTGGCCCAGGCGCCCCAGTTCACACTGAGACCGGCCAGGCCAAGATGCCTGCGAACGCGCATCAACCGGTCCATGAATGCGTTTGCCGCCGCGTAGTTCCCTTGCCCCCCACCATCCATGATTGCCGACACCGAGGAGAAGCAGACAAAGAAATCCAGCTCCCGCTCGACGGTCATCCGGTGCAAGTTCATAGCCCCGGACACCTTTGGCCGCAGGCACTTTTCGAATCGCTCTCGGGTTAGCTGAACCAGGACGCCGTCCTCAAGAACCCCGGCGCAATGCAGTACACCGCCAAGCGGCTTGCCGCTCTCGTCGATTCTGGAGAAAATCCGCACCACGTCGTCCAATTCGGCGACGTCACCGGTCATCACCTCTATGTGGATGCCGGCTTTCCGCAGGTCCGAAATCTTCGCGGCAGTTTCTCCTTCCGGCTGCCGCCGGCTGGTCAGCACCAGGTGTTTTGCGCCTTTTTCGGAAAGCCACCTTGCCGTCAGGAAACCAAGCGCGCCGAGGCCTCCCGTGATCAGGTATTGCTTCTCCGGGCTGACCAGGCTTCCCATTCCATCCTTTGAATGGTGCGACCGGAGGTCGATAACGACTTTGCCAATGTTCTTTCCTGCCGATAAAAAGCGAAACGCGGCCGCAATGTCAGAGGCGTCGTATATGGACATCGGTAGCGGAGTTAGTTTTCCGTGAACGAAATCGTCCAGGACCCTTTGCATCAATTCGCCGATAATCGATGCTCCTCCGATGCCTCCACTGACGACATCTTCCCCGATCTCGAAAAAGTGATAATGGACATCCGGGCGATACGCCCGTGCACGATTCGTGCTCCAGATCTCCTTTTTGCCGATCTCCACGAAGCGCCCGTTCGGGGCAAGACAATCAAAACTCTTCTCTATGAACTCTCCCGCAAGGCTATTCAGGACGATATCAACACCCTTACCGCCTGTACTCTGCATGATGTCCCCGGAGAAGCTCAGGGTTCTGGAATCGAATATCCTGGTGACACCCTGGCTGCGCAGGTGATCCCACTTCCCGCGGCTGGCAGTGGCGAAAACCTCGGCTCCGACATTCCTGGCGATCTGCACCGCCACCTGCCCCACGCCTCCCGCGGCGGCATGGATCAGCACCCGGTCCCCTTTACCGATGCCGGCGAGATTGAACAAAGCATAGTACGCGGTCATGAACACCGTCGGCACACAAGCGGCCTCGCGGTAATTCATCACGGACGGCATCCGGGTGACCCGTTCCGCCCCAACGACGAAGTCACTTGTCAGGCAGCCGTTGTGCCAGACGATCACATCGTCGCCAGCTTTCACATGCTTGACGTTGGTTCCCGCTTTCTTGATTCGCCCGGCTCCTTCCATCCCGAAATCGAAATCCACCGCATCGCGCTCGTTTGGATTCAGGAAGCCAAGCACATACAAAGTTTCCTTGAAGTTGAGTGCCGCGGTATGCATCTCCACCAGGACATCGTTCTCGCCCAGAAAGTCGGGCACGATCTCCTTCGCGACAAAGCTGTCGAAAGTTCCGAACCTTGTCAGCCGAATATCGAACGGCCCCTTGGGCATCCTGAGTCGCTGGGAGTTGTCCGCCTCAAACGAATAGTGGCTGAGGCGTGGAACGAAGCGCCGTCCGTTGCGGAAGGCAACCTGGTTTTCCCGGTCCGGCCTGAGCAGATCTGCTGCCAGGGCCTGCAGAGATTCCGGGGTGTCATCGGTATCGACACGCAAGCAGCGAAGCTCCGGGTGCTCGGCGGCAATCGAGTTACCAACACCCCAGGCCGCGCCCTGCACAGCGGCCTCCTCCTCGCCCGGATCACTTTCGGAAATCGCATTTGCCCCCCGCGTCAGGATGCACAACGACGGCGGCGAATCGGGCGCCACATCCGACAGCAGCTTCACGATTTCGACCAGCTCAACGCATATCGAAGCGGTGCTTTGCGCCGGAGCCAGCGGTGGCGCAAAAACTATCCCCGCCAATCCTCGCCCGGCAAGGCGCGTCCGAAGGTCTGATGCCCATGCCGGCTGCGTGCTGCTTGCCTCGCCCGGGACCGCCCCATACAGCGCCAGCACTTCCTCGCCTTGATGTTCCAGCAGCTTCTGCAAGCCCGCCAATACTGCGGATTCCTCACCCAGGAGCGCCCATCCGCTCCGTTGCCGCTCGTTCGCGGCCGCCTCCTGCTTCTCCGACGCTATCCACTTCGTTTCGAAGAGCACGTTCATCAACTGATCCCGCGCGAGCGTTACATCAGTGATCTCCTTCTGCAGATAGTGTTCGATCCTGGCAATCTCCATGCCCTCTTTTGAAAGCGCCGTAATCCGGCCAATGGAGAACTCCTCCCGGTTGTCGTTCCGGCGCACGGCATGCACGTAAAACTCTTTGGGTACGGTATCGAAGACAGTAAAGTTGCCGAGACCGACCGGGAGGGTTCCACTTTCGGAAATCTTCGGTCCATCGATGACCTGGAACGCGGCGTCGAGCAATACCGGGTGGAAGCTGTACTGCTCGACCTGCGAGACAAGATGCTCCGGCAACGCCACCAGGCCCACGCTTTCCATCTCTCCGTCCTCTGTCGTGCCGATCCAGAGTTGGCGGATAGCGCGAAATGAAGGGCCAAACGTTATGAACTTGAGCGCGTCGTAGTACTTGCTCAACGGAATCAGCTCGCACTCGTCTTTCCTGGCGAGTTGCGGCAACGGATACGGCTTTGGCGCCTCTGAATGGGCCGAAATTCGACCTTTCGCATGCAATACCCAGGCCCCCTTGTCCATCGGGTCGGAGGCGCCCTCGGTGCGGCTGACGATTTCGAAAGTGCATCCGTTGTCGCACGCCGTCGCAATAGTCTGCACGATCTTCCGCACTCCGTCGGGCAGCATCATCGCCTGGGCGAACCGGATATCGTCGACGCGAAGCTTTTTGTTTTTCACAAAAAAACGACCAGCCGCGAGCGCAAGCTGTGTATATCCCGCGCCGGGAAAGATGACGGTCTCGACCAGCCGATGGTCGGCGATGAAACCTGGTGTCTCCTTGTCAAAGACGTTCTCGTAGACAATCGCCCTCGGCGACGAGACCACCCTTCTGCCGAGCAAAGGATGTTCCAGCGGAATGTCCTCACGAACGAGATCAGAACGCCGCTCCAGATCTCCAGGATCGAGCCAGAACGGCTTGCGCTCAAACTCGTAGGTTGGCAGCGAAATTCTCGACCCGCCTTTGTCGCGGAAAAAACCGGCCCAATCCGCCTGCAAACCCTGCTTCCACAGGTCGCCGAATGCGCGCAGCGCAAACTCGACATCCGACCCGTCTTCTTGCGGCCGGCGCATGGTGCGAATGACACGTTCGCTGTCAATATCATCACGCTGGCGTGTCAGCGAGGTGAGGGTGGAGCCTGGCCCCACTTCGAGCAGCAACACGTTCTCGAATGCCGCAATCGACTCTATGCCTTTCGAGAATTCAACGGCGTTGCGCAACTGCCGTGCCCAGTAGGCCGGATCCGTGGCTTGAACGTCGGAGATCCACTCACCGGAAACGTTGGATATAAAAGGGACCCTGGGTGCCGACAGTTCCACTCCGGCGGCATATTGTTCGAACGGCTCCAGGGCCGGCTCCATCATCGGCGAATGGAACGCGTGCGAGGTATGCAAAGTCGAGCAACGAATCCCGTCGTCGTCCAGTCGCTTCCTGACTTTCGCGATCGCCTCGCTGCTTCCGGAGAGTACCGTTGACAGCGGACTGTTGACCCCGGCAACAGACACCTCGCTGCCGATGTAGGGGAGGATAGCGTCTTGCGGCAACTGCACGGAAAGCATCGAGCCCGACGGCATCGACTGCATCAATTTACCGCGCATGCATACCAGTCGCAGTGCGTCGTCGAGTGTCATTACGCCGCCGAGGCAGGCCGCGACATACTCTCCGATACTGTGGCCGATCATGCCCTGCGGCTGCGCGCCCCAGGCAGTAAAAAGCCGCCCCAGGGCATACGAGACGACGAACAGGCAGGGCTGCGTATACTCCGTCTGGGCGATCCGCTGCCGCGCTTCTTCTTCCTTGCCGTCCCGCGGATAGAGGATATCCAGGAGATCGAACTTTGCTTCCTTGCGGATCCTGGCGCGGCATTCCTGGACCGCTTCATAAAAGATCGGCTCCTGCTCGAACAGTTCGCGGCCCATGTTCACGTACTGCGCGCCCTGGCCGGGAAACATGAAGACAATCGATGGCGTATCCTTGCACTTGCCGGGCGTTGTTGAACCGGGCTCGCGCTCGCGAAGCCTGTCCACCAGCGAAGCGATATCGTCAGCGAGGATATAGTCCCGCACGGTGTGATGCGCACGACCGGCCGCCAAAGTGTAGGCAACGTCCGCCAGGGCGGGCCTCGGCTCCCGGGCGAGATAGTCGCCCAGCCGTTGCTTATACGCGCCAAGTGACTCTGTCGACTTCGCGGAAAGCAATATCAGCTTGTTGTGCGGGTGATCCGTGTGCCGGCTCGGCACCGGCGGCGCCTCCTCCACTATGGCGTGTACATTCGTGCCGCCCACACCAAACGCGCTCACGCCCGCGATCCTGGATCCTTCCTCACTCTCCCAGTCCGCAAGGTCGACATTCACAAAAAAGGGGCTTTCCGGGAAATTAATTTCGGGATTTGGCTCTGAATAATGCAGGCTAGGCGGGATCTTTTTGTGCTTCATCATCAAAGCCGTCTTGATCAGCCCAGCCACCCCGGCAGCAATGCTCAAGTGTCCAACGTTCGTCTTCACCGACCCGATCGCACAGAACTGTTTCGAATCGGTGTACTTTCGGTAGACATTGCTCAGTGCTTCGATTTCGATCGGGTCCCCGACTTTCGTTCCCGTCCCGTGAGCCTCCACATAGCTGACCTTCCGTGGGTTCACACCAGCACGATTGAGCGCCTCGTCGATAACGCCCATCTGGCCGCGTACGCCCGGAGCCATGTAACCGACCTTTGCGTTGCCGTCGTTGTTGACGGCTGTGCTGCGAATGACCGCATAGATATGGTCGTTATCGTCCAGGGCATCCGGCAGCCGCCGCAGCAGGACCAGGCCTGCACCGCTGCCGAACACTGTTCCCGAAGCATCCTTGTCAAAAGCCCGAATGAATCCGTCCCGAGCCGACAGCCCGCCTTCCTGGTAGCGATACCCAACGCCTTTCAAAATTTCACAACCACCGGCCAGCGCGTAATCGCAGTCATACATCAGGAGATGGTTGCAAGCTTCGTGTGTGGCCAGAAGAGCAGACGAGCATGCGGTATTCAGCGAAATGCTCGGCCCGGTCAAATTCAGCTTGTGCGATATCTGGGTGGCGAAGAAGTCCTTGAACGCAAATATCCGCTTCGCGATTTCGTTTTCTTCTTCGAGCGGGGAATCGAAAAGATTGTGATACAGCCAGTACTTATGATCCGCGACCCCCAGGTAGAGGCCGGTGTTGGTTCCAGCGAGATCGTGCGCGGCATCTTCGATGCATTGCTGCGCCACTTCGAGCAGGATCCTGAGTTGCGGATCGGCCATCCGGGCTTCGCGGGGCGACAGACCGAAGAACCTGGCGTCGAATAATTCAAGATCCTCGACTTCATAGCTACGGAAAACGTAGTCCCCCGCTTCGACTTTTTCCTTCGCCACTCCCATGGCCAGAACTTCATCCCGAGACAACTCTCGGGCACAGTCTCTTCCGCTTACCAGGTTGTCCCAGAACTGATCGGGATTTGTCGCACAGGGGAATCGGAGGCCGATGCCCACGATTGCGATTGCATCGTTCATCTCGCTCATGAGTACTCTCGTAGTTTGCTGATCCGGCGCCGCGCAATTTGCTTCAGGCGCTCGTCCCTGCTGCTGCCGCCGTTCATACCGAATCGTTGCTTCCCGTCCAGCGACGCACCTCCCGTCACCAACTGCGCCAAGCCCTTGGGATTCGGATAGAGAAACAGGTCCGTAATCGAGACGGGGCGTCCAAATTCCCGCTCCAGGGCCTTTACGAGCCTCGCACCCAGGAGCGAAGTGCCGCCCGATTCGAAAAAGTTCGTTGATGAAGAAAGTTGGCTCACGTCGATTTGCAGGACACGGGCCCAGATCTTCAGGACGGTGGCTTCAGCGGAGGATGTCAAGGCGAAACCGCTGGCGCGGAAGCGCTGGCGGTCGTGCGCCTGTCTTTCCAGCGTGGAGTAGTCGATTTTCCCATTGCCTGTTTGCGGCAACGCGGCGACCAGCACGAACTCGTCCGGAATCATGTGCGGCGGGAGTCGTTGCAGGAGAAAAAGGCGAAGTTCCGTAGCAGTCGTTGTGCAGCCAAGACCAATACTCACGAAACAATGCAACCGCACGGCTCCGTCCGGACCGGTTAAGGCCACGATCCCTGCGTTGCTGACCGACTCGTGCTCGGCAAGAGCCCGCTCGATCTCTTCGATCTGTATCCGATAGCCGCCAACCTTGACCTGCCGGTCTCTACGGCCGCGATACATAATCGTGCCGATCTCGTCCATATAGCCGTAGTCACCGGTTGCATATCGGCTGTTGTCCGGGTTATCGCGATCGAATTGGAAAGCTATCCGCGTCGCATCGGCATCGCCGTAGTATCCCTTCGACAGATAGCGGGTAGCCACGACGATTTGCCCGGCTTCCCCCGTCGCGCAAAGAGCCCCGTCTTCGCGGTATATCCCTACTTTTACGCCTGCTATCGGACCCCCGATCGGCAAGGATTCGGAAGCCATGTCACCATGCTGGAGATCCCGTTCGGTCACGACCCTGAACGTCATCACCTGCGGTGTCTCCGTGGTACCGTAGAAGTTCAGAAGCGTCGCGTTGGGAGCGGCGCTCATGATGTCCCGCGCAGATTTGCGCAATAGCACTCCGCCGCCGCATCCAATTACACGCAAGTCTCCAAGAATCGCTTCCCCGCCTTCCGCGAAGAGCCAGGCTGCCAACGTCGGCGTAAGATGTGCAACGGCGCAGCGATTCCGCTGGATCCAGGCGAGCAGGGATTCACGGCCCTCGAAGTCGGCTGCTTCCGGAATGAACACGCAAGCTCCGTTGCATAGAGGTACAAAAATGTCCCGGAACATAGGGTCGTACCCGATCCCCGACAGCAGTGTGAAACCGGTGTTCCGATCGAATCCAAATTCTTTCCAATACCAATCTATGAAGTGTTGCAACGGTTCGTGGGAGCCAAGCACGAGCTTTGGCTGACCGGTCGAGCCCGACGTCGGAATAAGGTACATGCCGGCATTCGCTGCCTGGCCGTCATACGTCGCATTGGATTCCCGTGGCTGCGAGCAGGACGCCTTGAGCTCTTTCCGCGAAAATGCCAAAAAGCCGCCGATTTCCTTGCCAAACCGGGATGCGATGAGGGATCTCGAGACCTCACCCGAATTGTTGGTCAGGTAGTGAAATCTGGGAATCTGGACAAGCATTCGGCGAACGTAAGCAGCCGGTTCCTTTTCCCTGGCTACCAGGAATACCGCCCCGGCGGTCATCGCAGCCAGCATGAAAATGACAAGGCTGGCGCACCGTCCGGTCTCAAGAACAATCACCTCGCCCGGGGCGACACCTTCCGCCCTCAAGGCACGCGCAACCATGCACGACGCAGACTCGATCTCCCGATAAGTCCACGTCTCGTGCCCTTGCCTGACCGCGATTGCCTCCGGATTCAGCCGCGCCTCGCGAAAGACACGATAGTGAATCTCTCTCTGTTCGCCGTGCAACTTGTTCCGCATCTACCCTCCCCCTGGGTCGAAGCATCAGTTACGCATGCGTCAACTCAGATTAGATGCTCCAGCTCGATTGAGAGAGCCGTCCAATCATTCATAACGTAGAGCCACGGTTGGATTGCGCCGCGCTGCTCGCAGCGACTGTGCACTGATAGTCAGGAACGCCAATGCCGCAACGCCAAGCGCAGCCGCGGCAAACTGAACAATTCCCATATTGATTCGATATGCAAATATGGACAGCCACTCACGCATCACAAGAAAGGCAACGATGGACGCGGCAACGGCGGCAATACCGACAAGCGCCATCATCCGTTTAGCGAGCAGCAGGATAATTTCCCAAAGCGCGGCCCCAAGCACTTTCCTGGTTGCGATCTCTCTTGTCCGTTGCTCCACCGACAGCGCCGCCAGGCCGAAAAGCCCCACGCATGCGATGAAGATACACACACCCGAAAAGAGGCTCGCAAGCCCTATCAGGTTACGGTCCGTCGCATACAGATCGTCGAGCAGGCTGTCCAGGAAGGAGTATTCGAACGGGTGTTCCGGATCAAATGTCGAGATGACGCCTTCGACAAACCCTATGGTATCCGCGATATTGTCGCCTCTTACGCTCACGATCAGGCTTCTGGAGACCAGCGTTCTCTGCAAAGGCGGTACGTTGGCGAGCCAATTCTCCGGAAAATGCTGGATCATGAGGGGAGCGACGGGTTGATGCAGAGAGTCGAAATGAAAATCGCGCACCACACCGACAACCCGCCCATTGCCTCCCTGGACCGATTTTCCGAGCGGCTCGGCCCAACCCATTTTTCGGACCATGGCTTCGTTGACGATTACGGAATCACCGACGTCCGTCAGCAGACGCTTCGAAAAGTCTCGCCCGGCGGTAATTTGCACCCCCATTACATCGAGGAACTCTTCTCCCGTGAACATCCGGCTGATGGTCACCAGTTCGGCCGAACCCTGTTCGTTCTCAACCGAGACGAGGTTGACCGGAACCTCTTGTCCGGGCACGAATGACGACTGCGTGACACCGATTACGTTTGCATTTCTCAACAACTCTGTCTTGATGACCGGTATTTTCTTCAAGACGTCGACGCCCCTCAGCCTCACGGCCATGCGATTTTCCTCCTGGAATCCGAGGGGCTTGTCCGCGATATACTCCATCTGATTCCACATGATCAGCGTGCAAGCGACAACACCGATTCCGATGAAAAACTGGAACAGGACAAGCGCTTCCCGCAGGCTGAACTTCGAAACCCCTTGCCTCAGGCGCGACGTCAGTGCCGTGATCGGCCGTACGGCGGACAGATAGAATGCCGGATAAATCCCGGCCAGCAGTCCGACGATAAGTCCACCGACACCGGCGCCGAGCAGGAATCCCGGGTGACTCAAAGCGTCGATCAGCGAATCCTTCTGGAAGAAGCTATTGATTGGTGTCAACCTGTCGATCAGCACGACCAGCAGCAGGCCAAGGAGCAGGGCGAGCACGCTACTGGCAATGCTTTCTCCAAGAAATTGCCCGATGAGCTGCCGCTTCGAAGCACCCAGCACCTTCCGCATGCCAATTTCCTTTGCACGCCTGGTCGCCCGCGCTGTCGCCAGGTTCGTGTAGTTGATACACGCGACGAGGACAACGAAAATTCCGACGCCGATGAACCCGTACACATAAAATATGTTGCCGGTCGGCAGGTCGAACTTGTAGCCGCTTTCGAAGTGAACGTCGGCTAAGGGCTGCGCAATGTAATTGACATCGGTGTCGATTTGCTCCCCGATGATCCCTGCGTTGGTTTCATAGTATTCGTTTAGCGCCTTTTCCACTTCTTCAACGCCCCAGTTCTTCGGGGCTTTGAAGTAGGTATAGACCTCCACGTTGAACAGCTGCCGCGGCGAGGCTGCTTCGTCACTCATCCCGAATGCCGCCAGGCGCTTCATTGAGATGAGCGCGCTGTAGCGCAAATGGGAATTCCGCGGCAGGTCCTCAAACACTGCCGCTACGCGATACGTGAAGGTATCCGTACTGATGGTTTCGCCGACGGGATTCGTCTCTCCGAAATAATATTCAGAGAACGATCGGCTGATTGCAATTGCCGATGGCTCATCGAGAGCCGTCTCCAGGTCGCCATACACTTCCGTATGCGTGAAGACGGTGAAGATCTCCGGGTCCGCTATTCGGACATCGTCCCAGTACCGCTCAGTCGCTTCGTGGCGAAAAACAGTTCGTTCGATTGCGAGGTTGCGCACCCGCGCAAATTCGCTCAACTCCGGATAATGCCGTGCGACCAGGGGCGCGAGCGAGCGCGAGGTCAGAGCGAAGCGGTCGGTTTGTCCGTTGGTCGTTATTTCGTTGACCGCGCGAAAAATCCGCTCGTGGTCAACGTTGTGTCGGTCGTAAGTCAGCTCGCTTGCCAGATAAAGTGCCAGGATTAAGGCACATGCCATAGCCAGCGAAAGTCCCAACAGGTTAATCCCGACGTAGAGGCGCTCTCTTCCTATGCTGCGAAGCGCCACTTTTGCATAGTGACTAAGCAACGTTCATCGCCTCGCGGCCGTCTTCCACCACGCGACCATCCTTCAGCCGCACAACCCGGTCGGCAAATAGTGCATCGTGCTCCGAGTGGGTCACCATCACTATGGTACTGCCGGATTTGTTGAGCCCCTGCAGGATTCGCATGACTTCGTCGCCGTGCGAGGAATCCAGGTTACCCGTCGGCTCGTCGGCAAGAATCAGTCGAGGCGAGTTGACAATGGCCCGAGCGACGGCGACTCGTTGCTGCTGGCCGCCGGATAACTGAACCGGAAAGTGATTTGCCCTGTGCTGCATCTCCAGCCTCTGCAGGACCTCCGCGACACGTTCCCGGCGGGTGCTCCCCGCGACGCGATTGTAGATAAGCGGCAGCTCGACGTTTTCATACACAGTCAAGTCGTCAATCAGATTGAAGCTTTGGAAGATGAAGCCGATATTGACCTTGCGCAGCCGGGATCGAGCCTGCTCCGAAGCCGACCTCACGTCCTGTCCGAGGAATTTGTATGTGCCCCCGTCCAGCGTATCGATGAGACCCAGGACATTCATCAGGGTGGACTTGCCGCAGCCGGATGGCCCCATCAGGGCGACAAACTCCCCGTCGCCTACAACGAGGTCGACGTCGCTGATCGCGGTGGTCTCGACCTCTTCGGTTCGGAATACCTTTTTAAGTCGCGTCGCTGAAATTACCATTTGACCTACCAGGTTGAGCTACTTGCATGTCGTGCACAGTTGCAGCGGCTCGGAAAATTCCAGGATATCGGCGCCGTGGTACTGGCTGTAACTCGACGTGATGATCCAGTCCCCTACGTCCAGGCCCTCCAGAATCTCGAAATAATTCGGATTGTGCCGGCCCGGAACGATAGGAACTCTTTCGGCCGTTTCCCCGCGCTCGTCGACCAGGTAGACCCATCGGCCGTTCGTTTCCCTGTAGAACCCGCCCTTCTTTGCGATGGTTGTGACACGTGCATCGCTAAGCAGGAGGTCGATCATCAATGTCTGGCCACGCTTGATCCCGTTGACAGTGCCATCGACGAACTCGAGCTCCACCTGGAAATACTCGTCGGTCACCTCCGGATGTATCTTGCTGATCCTGAGCTCGTGAGTTTGACCCGCGAAGTCGCTTTTCCCCGACTGCCCAACCTGTACCCGCGAGATATAAAACTGGTCTACGCCTGCCAGCACCTTGAAGCTGTCGAGCTGGTCGATCCGGCCGATGCGGTCGCCGTTCGCGAAGCTCTGCCCAACCTCCGCTTCCATGGACGACAGGAACCCGCTGATTGGCGCGCGGACTTCGAGACTCGCGGCTATTTCCTGCAGCACACCGAGGCTGCGATTGACGAGCACGATGGACTCATCAATTTGCGTGATCTGCGCATCCCGCAAAGCCGCCTCTTGCGCTATCCGCATTTCCAGAAGATCCCTTTTGTTCCTCAGGTAAATGAGATCGTCCATAGCGGATTCATATTCTTCACGCGAGATAGCCGGCGTGGCGGAGTCGATGAGCACCTCGTAACGTTGCAGCGTTCTCACAAGCTCCTCTATCTGATGATCGAGGTCGAGCAAGTCCTGCTGCAGTAACAAACGCTTTTCGGTGAGATTTCGCTTGGAGTTCCTTAGCCGGTCGAGGTTTTCCAGAAGCCTCGTTTCCGAATCGATGTTCTGCTTCTGCAGAGTGACGTTCGATAACTCCAGGATCACATCGCCCTGCTCTACCCTGGTGCCGCTTTCGATGAGTACGTTCTCGACGATTCCCCCTTGCTTCAGATCAAGATACACGGTCGTCATTGGCTGAACGGAGCCTGTGATCGGGATGTACTCTTCGAAAGTGGCCCGCTCGATTTCCGCAATTCGAATGCGCTCGCTCGGCGTGCTCAACGCGGAGCGGCCGGTCGTAGAAGAAATCGCGTAGGCGGCCGAAACAATCACGACCAGCGCGATGCCCAATTGCCTTTTTCTGTTCGATCTTCTTTTCTCAATGGGACGATCCATAAAGATGTCCAATCGGAATGCGACCCCTGCCTGCGTGACGCAGCGGATGCCGCAATCGGCTCAATGAAAGCTGGTGTGTCGGCGCCTGATAAGTTGGGCAAGCCGGACGGCTTGCCTCGAGTAACTCCTGCAGCGGCCCGGCAAGGTCTCTGCAGGAAACGTTGAGAAATTCGGGGATAAGCAGGTCTGGTGCGAGGAAGACGGAGGCCTGCGGCAAGCTCCGACGGAAGTAGACAACGGCACGCCGAAGAACGGCGGAAGGTCCAGCCGCAGGCGCCTCTCGGCGAGGCCTGGAGCGCTGCTCGCACCCTTTTCGCGATCCGCTACAGGCGGGCGGATCGCCTTCATCCCGCTCGGCCTGGTCCGCCCGACTCTTTCAGGATATCCATTTCACCGCCCCCTTTTTCATTTTCTTGGCTCAGGCACGTCATTGCAGTGCAAAGACGTGCCGGAATCACCATATGCGCCTGACTGTAACGAAAGGTGCCACTGACGTCCAGCCGCGATGTGAAACAAATCAAAAGTTGCTTGATCATCAATTAGATGAAAGGGGTATTCACGCGGACGGGTACAGGTCAGCTGCGCGCCCGGCAGCCAGGCACCTCAGCCAGTGACGTTCCCCTGGCGTTAGTTGCGAGCGATGGCGCCGTTCTCCGCCGAGGACGGCAGAAGCACCGTGTGCAGGAGCTGGCTCAATCGGGATGGATGTTTGTCTATAAAGAAATGATCGCCTTCCATCATCTCTGCACGAAAAGCTTGGGTCGTGTGGCGCGCCCAGCCTTCGATCGCGGATACCGGCACGTCGTCTACATCGTCGTGACCGCCGATCGCCAGGATCGGTGCCCTTAGCTTCGGCCCCGGTTTGTACTCGTACGTTTGCACCAGTTCGAAATCGGCGCGAAGTGCCGGCGAACGAAGACTCATCAACTCGTCGTTGTCGAGCACCTCCGCCGGTGTGCCGGCGTAGGAGCGAATCTCGTCACGAAATTGCTTTTCAGGAAGCGCATAGATCCTGGGATGGTGCCTGGCGCTCGATGGTCTTGGCACATCGGGAGCGCGCGCTCCGGAGACGATCAAAATTTCCGGGACGAGGCCGTATATCCCCTGGAGAGATCTCGACAGCTCGAAGGCTAGCAACGCCCCCATACTGTGTCCGAAAAAAGCAAACCGGCCTCGCGTATGGCTGGTTACGAATGCGTGGACGAGTTCCCGCACAGCATCTTCGCAGCGCGTAAGAGGCGCGTCGCTGAAACGGCCCCCTCTTCCCGGATACTCGACTGCCGTCAGGGAGATATCGGCGGGAAGCCGATTCTTCCACTGGTGAAAGTAGCTGGCGCTCCCTCCCGCGAACGGGAGGCAGAAGAGCCGGATCTTTGCATTCCGGGTAGTGGAGAGCTGGCGCAGCCACGGATTCATCGACCAGCTCTCGCGCGTGCGGACGAATCTACGTCAGTGCTGCTTGGCCTCGCCCATGGCTTTGCGCAAGCTCAACGGCCGCATGTCCGTCCAGACCTCCTCGATGTAATCCAGGCATTCGGGCTTCTTGCCGGTGACCCCAACCGCCTTCCAGCCTTTCGGTATTTCCCTGCCATCTGGCCAGATTGAGTACTGCTCTTCATGGTTTACAACCACAGTGAAGATGGTATCCGGATTATCCCACGACATAGACCAGCCCCCCGTCTCTTTTGATTTTGCATGATTCTCAACGCAGCACATGTCACCGCGAGCGAATCGACGACCGTACCATAGCGGCAAGT
This sequence comes from uncultured Woeseiaceae bacterium, assembly GCA_964607425.1. GTDB lineage: Bacteria > Pseudomonadota > Gammaproteobacteria > Steroidobacterales > Woeseiaceae > IDS-8. Next base: position 22,013 of record CAZSKQ010000011.1, on the reverse strand, counting down.
GCGATTATCGGCAACCCGGGCAACGCCGAACGCGGCCTCTTTGCAGGAGACCGACTTGGGGGCGACGCGATGACTGACATGGGAGAATACCGCCAATGGTTTGGCGGCCGTGGGATCGCGCGCAATGCGCGCTCCTACGGAGGTGTGATTTTGGCGCGGGCAGGCGGAATGATCGTGATCCGGCTTGCCCGCGCCGCTTCAGGCGGCTGCTTCGTCGACCGCCTTCATCGACAGGCGGACACGCCCCTGGCGGTCGACTTCAAGCACCTTCACGCGCACGACGTCGCCCTCGCAAAGCTTGTCACTCACTTTCTCGACGCGCTCGTTCGATATCTGGGAGATGTGCACGAGCCCGTCCTTGCCGGGCAGTATCGTGACGAATGCGCCAAAATCCATCAGTCTCGCAACGCGGCCTTCGTAAACCCGGCCGACTTCGACGTCGGCGGTGATCAGCTCGATGCGGCGGCGCGCTTCCTTGCCGGACGCACCGTCGACGGACGCCACCTTGACGGTTCCGTCGTTCTCGATGTCGATCGTGGCCCCGGTCTCTTCGGTAATCGCCCGGATAACCGCACCGCCCTTGCCAATCACGTCCCGGATCTTTTCCGGATCGATCTTGAAAGTCATTATCGTGGGCGCCCACTCGGACATCTCGCTGCGCGGGGCGTTGATCACGGCTTTCATCTCCCCGAGGATGTGCAGGCGCGCTTCTTTCGCCTGCGCCAGCGCGGTACTCATGATTTCGCGCGTGATACCCTGGATCTTGATGTCCATCTGCAGCGCAGTGACACCGTCGCTGCTGCCGGCAACCTTGAAGTCCATATCTCCGAGATGATCCTCGTCGCCGAGGATATCGGTGAGGACAGCGAACCGGTCGCCTTCCTTCACGAGACCCATGGCCACGCCGGCGACCGCGGCCTTCGTTGGCACGCCCGCGTCCATCAACGCCAGGCTCGACCCACAGACCGTTGCCATGGAGCTGGAGCCGTTGGACTCGGTGATCTCGGAAACCACGCGGATTACGTAGGGAAATTCTTCCATGTTCGGCATCACAGCGCTGATGCCGCGGCGCGCCAGCTTGCCGTGGCCGATCTCGCGCCGCTTGGGCGAACCCATGAACCCGGTTTCGCCGACCGAATACGGCGGGAAATTGTAATGGAGCATGAACGGCTCCTTGCGCTCACCCTCGATCGCATCGATGATCTGCGCATCACGGCCGGTGCCCAGTGTCACCGCCACGATCGCCTGGGTTTCACCGCGGGTGAAGATGGCCGAGCCATGCGCGCGCGGCAGCACCCCAACCTGGATATCGATCGGCCGCACCGTCGTCCGGTCCCGGCCGTCAATGCGGGGTTCTCCCTGCAGCACGCGATCGCGTACGATGCGCTTCTCCAGCCGGGACAGGGCATTCCTGACCTCCTCTTCGCTCCAGCGCGCGCTTTCGCCGGCCGCCAGCACGGCAGCCACCGCTGCGTTCTTCGCCTCCGCGACTTTATCGTGGCGCTCGCCCTTGTCGGTGATCAGGTACGCATTGGCGAGGCCCTGCTCCGCCTCCCGCGCAACTGCCGAGTCGAGCTCCGCATCCACTTCCGGCGGCTGCCAGTCCCAGGCCGGCTTACCCGCTTCAGCGGCCAGCGCCTCGATCGCCTCGATAGCCACCTGCATCTGCTCGTGACCGAACATTACGGCGCCGAGCATGACGTCCTCGGAGAGACCCTTTGCTTCTGATTCGACCATCAGCACCGCATCGGCGGTACCGGCGACCACGAGTTCCAGCTCGGAATCCTGCAGCGACTCCACGCCCGGGTTCAGCAGGTAGTTGCCGTCGCGATAACCCACCTTGGCGGCACCGATCGGGCCGGCGAAGGGCATGCCGGACAGCGCCAGCGCCGCGGACGAGCCGAGCAGTGCCGGGATGTCGGGATCAACGTCGGGATTCAACGAGATAACGGTGGCGACGACTTGCACCTCGTTGGTAAACCCCTTCGGGAAAAGCGGGCGCAACGGGCGGTCGATAAGGCGCGAGGTAAGCGTTTCCTTTTCGCTCGGCCGGCCTTCGCGCTTGAAAAAGCCGCCTGGAATCTTGCCCGCGGCGTAGGTCTTTTCCTGGTAGTTGACCGTCAGGGGAAAGAAGTCGCGGCCCGGATCGGCGGTCTTGCGGCCGACCGCGGTCACGAGCACCATGGTATCCGCCATGTTCACCAGCACGGCCCCGTCGGCCTGTCGCGCGATTGCGCCCGTTTCGAGAGTTACCTCGTGCTCACCGTACTTAAACGTCTTACTGATTGCTTTCACTGTAATACTCGGATAATGAATGGGTAGACGCGAACGGCCGGCCTAGCCCGCTGCAGGGCTGACCAATCGCTCGAAACATAGCCGGAGGCGCCGCGATCGGGCGATCAGCGGCGGAGACCGAGCCGGTTGATCAGCTCGCGGTAACGGTTTTGATCCTTGGCCTTCAGGTAGTCGAGCAGCTTGCGCCGCTTGTTGACCATCTTCAACAGGCCCTGGCGGGAATGATGATCCTTGACGTGCTTTCCGAAATGTTCGGTCAGCTCGGAAATGCGTGCGGAGAGCAGCGCAACCTGGACCTCGGGGGAGCCGGTATCGGTCTCGCCGCGTGAGTATTCTGCAATGATGCTGCTCTTGTTTTCACCGGAAAGTGACATTGTCTTAAGACACTCCAATCTGTCTCTGTATCTCTGCCCTTATTTGAGCGCGCTATTCTAGCCGCTGATCGGGGCCAGTAACAGGCTCAAACGATTAAAAATCAGGGATTCCCCGAAAGGACCCCCACGTTCATGATCCGGCGCGGCGCCAGCCGGCCATCCGGCCCGAATTCCCCTATGCCGAGAAACCCGTCGTCATCCGCATACACCCGTACCGGACCTGCGGTGCCGGTACCGCTGCCCGCCGCTACCGCCTGGCCGCCGACGAAGCGCCGGGCGGCTTCCGCGCCGATCCGCTGCGCCGGCCACCCGGCGAGCGCCGCGTCCGGCGGCATGAGCCGCTCGCAGAGCGCGCCCGCGGCCGCCAGCTCTTCGGCCAGGGCGAGGCCCAGCATGTCCTCCGGCCGGAAATCGCCCACGGACTCCCGGTGCAGGCTGCCCGTGTGCGCGACCGTCCCCGCCGCGGCGGCAAGATCCTCGACCAGGGTTCGCACGTATGTGCCTTTGGAGCAGCGCACCCGGAACACCAGCCGCCGGCCGTGCGATTCGAGCAGCTCGAGCCAGCGGATGCGGATCCGGCGCGGCGCCCGCTCGACCACCTCGCCCCGCCGCGCCAGCTCGTACAGGCGCTTGCCGCCCTGCTTCAGGGCCGAGTACATCGGCGGCACCTGTTCGGTTTCCCCGATGAAGCGCGCGAAGATGGGTTCCCAGTCGGCGGCGGTGAGGGCCGCCACCTCGGCGGTCGTCGTGACCTCGCCGTCGGCGTCGCCGGTGTCGGTTGCCTCGCCGAGGCGCGCCGTCACCCGGTAGGTCTTGTCCGCGTCGAGCAGCCAGGCGCTGACCTTGGTCGCCTCGCCGAAGCACAACGGCAGCATGCCGGTTGCCGCCGGGTCGAGGCTGCCGGTATGGCCTGCTTTTTTCGCCCCGAGCAGCCGCTTCACCTTCTGCAGGGCACGGTTCGACGTCAGGCCGGCAGGCTTGTTCAGCAACAATATCCCGTTCACGCTCATTGGCCGTCGCCCCCGCGGGGGCACGCAGTGCGCGCGATGCCACGGCGCCCCGGGTGGCGTCGCGCGCGATGCGCGCTCCTGCAGGTCCATCGCATCGTTTCGTTCAACTGTCGTCGTCGGATCGCGCGGAGTCGATCAGGCGGCTGATCTCGAAGCCGTGAGCGATGCTGTCATCATGTACGAAGCGGAGTTCCGGGACATGGCGGATTTCCAGTTCACGGCCGAGACGGCGGCGCAAGAAACCGGTGGCGCGCTGGAGCGCTTCCTGCACCGGCGCCGGGTCGCCGTCCGGCTCCAGCAGGCTGAAGTACACGCGGGCCACGCTCAGGTCACGTGAGAGCTCGACCGTGGTCAGCGACAGGTCCTTCAGCCCCGGCTCCTTGACCTCGAAGCGCAAGAGCTCACTCAGCGAGCGCTGCACCTGGGCGCCAAGTCTCTGGTGACGTGAAAACTCGCGTGGCATGCGATCGGCGGACCGTGGCCGGGGAAAACGGGACGGCGGGCAGCGTCAGTCGAGCTTGCGCGCCACTTCGATGCGCTCATAGCACTCGATCTGGTCGCCGACCTTGACGTCATTATAGTTCCTCACGCCGATACCGCACTCCGTGCCGGCCCGCACCTCGTTCACATCGTCCTTGAAGCGGCGCAGCGACTCGAGCTCGCCTTCGAAAATGACCACGTTATCGCGCAGCACCCGGATCGGGTTGGCACGCTTTACGTAGCCTTCCGTCACGATACAGCCGGCAATCTGGCCGAACTTCGGTGAAGTAAACACTTCCTTGACTTCGGCAAGGCCCACGATGTTTTCGCGGATTTCCGGCGCCAGCAGGCCGCTGACGGCCGCTTTGATGTCGTCGATCGCCTCGTAGATGATGCTGTAGTAGCGAACATCGACGCCGGCTTCCTTGATCGCATTCCGGGCGGCATTGTCCGCGCGGACGTTGAAGCCGATGATGGTCGCGTTCGATGCCGCCGCCAGCGTGGCGTCGGATTCGGTGATGCCGCCGACGCCGGAGCTGATCACCTTCACTTTCACTTCGTCATTGGACAGCTTGGTCAATGAGTCGCGCAGCGCCTCGGCGCTGCCGTGCACGTCCGACTTGATCAGGACCGGCACCACTGCGCCCTCGGCCTCCGTCATCTGGCTGAACACGTCCTCCATCTTCGCGGCCTGCTGCTGCGCGAGCTTCGTCTCGCGCGACCGGCTCTGGCGGAACTCGGCCACTTCGCGCGCCTTGCGTTCACTCTTCACGACCAGGAAGTCGTCACCCGCGTTCGGGGTCTTCGACAAGCCGAGCACCACCACCGGGGTGGAGGGGCCGGCCTCGTCGATCTGCTGCTGCGTTTCGTCGAACATGTTGCGCACGCGGCCGTATTCCTCGCCCGCGATGATCATGTCGCCCTGTTTGAGCGTGCCGGCCTGCACGAGCAGCGTCGCAACGGCGCCGCGACCCTTCTCCAGGCTCGACTCGATAACGATGCCCTGCGCCGGGCCATCCGCAACGGCGCGCAGGTCCATCACCTCCGCCTGCAGCAGGATAGAGTCGAGCAGATCGTCGACACCGTCGCCCGTCAGGGCGGAGACGTTCACGAACAGGTGCTCGCCACCCCATTCCTCGGAGATGACCTCGTGCTGCGACAACTCGTTCTTCACCCGGTCCGGATCCGCCCCTTCCTTGTCCATCTTGTTGATCGCAACCACGATCGGCACTTCCGCCGCGCGCGCGTGCTGGATCGCTTCAATCGTCTGCGGTTTCACACCGTCGTCCGCGGCGACCACCAGGATGACGATGTCGGTTGCCTGGGCGCCGCGCGCGCGCATGGCGGTAAAGGCCGCGTGGCCCGGGGTATCCAGGAACGTGATGCCACCCTTGTCGGTCTCCGCATGGTACGCGCCGATGTGCTGCGTGATGCCACCGGCTTCGCCGGCGGCGACCTTGGTGCGGCGGATGTAGTCCAGCAGCGAGGTCTTGCCGTGATCGACGTGTCCCATAATCGTCACGACCGGCGCCCGCGGCACTTTTTCACCCCGGGGCTGCTCGTCGGCAAGCAGATCCTCGTCCACCGTCGTGCCGCTGATCGGTTTCGCCGTGTGCCCGAGTTCCTCGACCACCAGCGTCGCCGTGTCCTGGTCGATCACCTGGTTGATGGTCACCATGGCGCCCATGTTGAAGAGCACCTTGATTACCTCGTTGGCCTTCACGGCCATGCGCTGTGCGAGCTCGGAGACCGCTATGCTGTCCGGGATCTCGACTTCGCGCACTACCGGCGCGGTCGGCCTCTCGAAGCCGTGCTGGCCGTCGGTGCTGATGGAGACGGGGCGGCGGCGGCCGGTCGCCTTGCGCCTGCGGCGCCCGCTCTTGTCGCCGGCGACGTGCAACTCCTTGCGTCCGTAGCGGGTCTCCGTCGCCTTCTGCTTTTCCTTCTGGCGGCGCTCGCGTGCGTCCTGCTCCGCCCGTTCGAGGCGCGCCTTCTCCTCGGCCGCTGCCTTGGCCGCGGCTTCCTGGGCGCTCTGCTCGGCCTGCTGCTTCGCTTCCTCTTCCTTGCGCTGGTCTTCCTCGGCCTTGGCCTGCTGTTCCTTCTCGGCCTTCAGGCGCTCCTGTTCGCGCTTCTCGGCTTCAATACGTTCCTGTTCTTCACGGCGCTTGCGATCGAGCTCTTCCTGCTCCTGCTGGGCCTGGCGTTCGAGCACGTCGCGCTTCATGTACGTGCGCTTGCGCCGCACCTCGACGTTGACCGTGCGCGCGCGGCCCTGGGCCCCCGACAGGCGCAGCTCCGACTGCGACTTGCGCTTCAATGTGATGCGCCGCGGCGCCGCGGCGGTAGCGGACGTATCCTCCTGCCCGTGGCTGCGCCGGAGGTGCGTCAGGAGCTCGAGCTTCGCATCCTCGGTGATCGTATCGTCCGAACCACGGACCTTGATCCCGGCCTCGTCCAGCTGTGAGATCAGCTTGTCGACCGGGACTTTCAGTACATCCGCGAATTGTGCGACGGTTACGTCAGCCATATTTCTCGTCTCCTGTTGCAGGAGCCCGCATTGCGGGCGATCGAATTCCGGTTCGCCCGCAATGCGGGCTCCTGCATTAATTACGCCTGCGATTCAGCCTCGAACCAGTGCGCGCGCGCTTTCATGATCAGCGCGGCCGCTGCTTCCTGGTCCATCTCGTTGATGTCCAGCAGGTCGTCCACCGCCAGCTCGGCGAGGTCCTCACGAGTTACCACGCCCTCGCTCGCCAGCTTGAACGCCAGTCCCTTGTCCATGCCCTCGAGCGTCAGCAGGTCCTCGGCGGGTTCGGCTTCGTCGATCTTCTCTTCCTGCACGATCGCCTGTGTCAGCAGCACGTCGCGGGCACGATTCCGGAGCTCCCTCACGATGTCCTCGTCAAACTCCTCGATTTCCATCAACTCCGACGTTGGCACGTAGGCTACTTCCTCGATGGTCGAAAAACCTTCCTGCACGAGGATCAGCGCAACCTCTTCGTCGACGTCGAGCTGCGTCGTGAACAGCTCGAGCAGCTCCCGCATTTCGGACTCGCTCTTTTGCTCTGCGTCCGATTCGGTCATCACGTTCAGTTCCCAGCCCGTCAGCTCGCTTGCCAGTCGAATGTTCTGGCCTCCGCGGCCGATCGCCTGGGACAGCTTGTCCTCGTCAACGGCGATATCCATGCTGTGGGCATCTTCGTCGACCACGATCGACAGCACCTCGGCCGGCGACATCGCGTTAACCACGAACTGCGCCGGGTTTTCGTCGTAGAGGATAATGTCGACACGCTCGCCGGCCAGCTCGTTCGAGACCGCCTGCACGCGCGAGCCGCGCATGCCGACGCAAGCACCGACGGGATCGATGCGCGGATCGTTGCTCTTCACCGCGATCTTCGCGCGCAGACCCGGGTCGCGGGCCGCACCGAGAATGTCGATCAGGCCCTGCCCGACCTCCGGCACCTCGATCTTGAACAGCTCGATCAAAAACTGGGAGGAGGTGCGGGTCATGAAAAGCTGTGGCCCGCGCGGCTCGGAACGCACCTCGACCAGCAGCGCCTTCATGCGATCCTGCGGCCGCACCGGCTCGCGCGGCACCATCTGGTCGCGCGGTACGAAACCTTCGGCATTGCCGCCGAGATCGATGATGGTGCCGTTGCGATCGACACGCTTCACGAGGCCGGAAAGCAGCTCGCCCTCGCGGTCCTTGTATTCCTCTACCACCTGCTGGCGTTCGGCCTCGCGCACCTTCTGCACGATGACCTGCTTCGCCGTCTGCGCGGCGATGCGGCCGAACTCGACCGATTCCATCGGCACTTCAACGTACTCACCCGGCTTTGCGTCGGGGTCAATGTCCAGCGCGTCTTCGAGGCGCAGCTCGCGGTCCGGGACCTCCAGCTCCGTCGAGTCGTCCTCGAAGACCATCCAGCGCCGGAAGGTGTCGTAATCCCCCGATGCCCGGTCGATGGCGACGCGCACGTCGATGTCCTCGCCGTGGCGCCTGCGGGTAGCGGACGCGAGCGCGGCTTCGATTGCCTCGAATATGATTTCTTTCTCGACGCCCTTTTCGTTCGAAACGGCGTCGACGACCATCAGTATTTCTTTGCTCATCAGCTTCTAGTTCCCCACGAGTCGCTTACAGCGACGGCACCAGCCGCGCGGACTCGATGGCCGCAAGCTTGAGGCCATGCGCCACTCCGTCCACCTCCACCTCGATTCGTTCCTCGCTCGCGGCCATCAGCCTGCCGCGAAAATTCCGCCGCCCCTCGGCGGGGACGCGCAACCTGATCCGCACGTCGTGGCCCACGTAACGCCGGAAGTGCTGTGGCTTCGTGAGCTTGCGATCCAGCCCTGGCGAGGAAACTTCCAGCACGTAATGCCCCGGCAGCGGATCCTCGACATCCAGGACGGCGCTCAGCTGCCGGCTGACGGCCTCGCAATCGGCGAGGCCTACGCCCTCCGGCTTGTCGATGAAGACACGGAGCACGCCGTCTTTTCCCCCGACCTTGAGCTCGAGGTGGGACAACTCATATCCCATTTGTTCCACGGCGGGTTCCAGCAGCCTGGTCAATTCCTCACCAGTCATTTAAAAACACCACCTAAGTTTCGGACCTACAAATAAAAAATGGGCCTTCGGCCCATTCCCAATGCTGCACGCTGATCCATCCCAGGAGTCGCCCGCCAGTCAGGACGGGCAACAAAAAAACCCCGTAGCGGGGTTTCATGGCTGCCAGGACCCTGGCAGCAGGGGCGGGATTTGCGTACCGGGTCAACGCCCGGATCACGCCAACCACCTGAACCCCATCGCGCAGTCGCGGGATTATACGGGAAGCCGATGCGCCCACGCAACATCGCGGGCCCTCTGCCGCACCGAAACGGGGCGGCCACGGCTCGGCAGTCCTGCTTCCAGTTAAGTAATTGATTTTATTAATGTCACCTTTGCATTCCGGGGGCAGGCGCATCAAGGGGGTTCTGGCACGTGGATTGCAGGATTGGATCGCTCGCCTGCCAGCCTGCACTTGCCGCGGGAGAACCGCTATGAAATACCTCGTTGCCGTCATATCCACGCTTTTGCTGGCGTCTCTTCCGGCGCTGGCACAGGAGGAATCGCAGGAGTTTGTCGAGAAGGCCTCCGTTTCCAATAACTTCGAGATCGCGAGCAGCGAGCTCGCGCGGGAGCGGGCCCAAAACCCCGCCGTCCGGGAGTTTGCAGAGCACATGGTCGAAGATCACAGCAAGGCCGCGAAAGACCTGGAAGCAGCGGTCGAGCAATCCGAACTCGCCGTGGGGGTGCGCGACACGCTCGACGACAAGCATGCCGGGATGATGCAGGAGCTCGGCGAAGCCGCGGGCGCGGAATTCGACCGGAAGTATGTCGACATGCAAATGGCGGCGCATGACGAGGCGGTCCGCCTGTTCGAGAGCTACGCCGAGCATGCCGCCACCGAACAGGCCAGCTCGTCGCTGCAGCAGTTTGCCGAGAAAACGCTGCCCGTTCTCAAGGAACACGACAGGCAGATCGAGCAGCTCAGCGAGACGATGGCGGACTTGTAGCGCGCATCCAGGCCACGATGGATTCCCGTGAGGCGCGCCGTTCGGCCTGGTCGGGGGCGCTGATCGGCATAGGAGTGATGGCGGCCGTCGACGAGATCGTTTTTCACCAGGTCCTCGGCTGGCATCATTTCTACGACAAGGCAACGCCGGCCATCGGGCTCCTGTCGGACGGCTTGCTGCATTCCGCGGAGCTGATCGTGCTCGTCGCCGGTTCCTTCCTGCTCGTGGATCTCGTGCGGCGCGGCGTACTCGCGCGGGCGCACGCCTGGGCCGGTTTTCTTGTGGGTGCCGGCGGCTTCCAGCTATTCGACGGCCTGGTAGATCACAAGATACTCAGGCTGCACCAGGTGCGTTACGTGGAGCCACTCTGGCCCTATGACGCCGCGTGGAACGGATTCGCGTTGCTGCTGCTGGCGGCCGGGCTCATGCTGGCGCTCCGGGCGAGCAAGGCCAATCGGCCGCCGGCGCGCTGAAGGCGATGCCGCATCCGGGTTCGGGCGCCACGATCTTCGGGACAACCATCGTATTCGCGCTGTTCGTGCTGCTGCCCTTCTCTGTGCTGGTCGGTTACCTGGGAGCGGCGACAGTAGAACGCAGGGGGCGCCGTTGGAGCGGTTGGAGAACATCGAGCTTTACACTCGGCATCGCGCTGATCGTCGCGGCGATATCACCGCCCGTCGCTGCCTGGGCGCACCACGACCTGCGCGGTCACATGGTCCAGCACCTCGCGCTCGGCATGTACGCGCCTGTCGTCCTGGCGCTGGGCGCCCCGGTGACGCTGCTGCTTCGCCGCCTTCCGGCGAGGATGGGGCGCGGCCTGGTGCGGCTGCTCAATACCGTTCCCGTACGTTGCCTCGTTCATCCGGTCACGGCGGCAGTGCTGGACGTCGGCGGGATGTACCTTTTGTATCTCACGCCACTGTTCGCCCTAAGCCTCGTCAGCCCGGCCGTGCATGGCTTCGTGCAGCTGCACTTCGTCCTCTCGGGTTACCTGTTCTCCTGGGCCATGATCGGCCCGGATCCGGCGCCGCGACGCCCAGCTTTCGGCACCAGGCTGGCCGTGCTCCTGCTCGCCATGGCCGCGCATTCCGTGCTGGCAAAACTGATGTATGGCTATTCCTTTCCGCGCATCCAGGGTGCCGACACGGAGGGCGGCGCGATGCTGATGTACTACGGCGGCGACCTGGCCGAAATCGCAATCGCCATTGCCCTGTTCGCCGCCCGGTTACAGGGGCGAGTCGCAATCAGAAAGTTGGCTCCGTAGTCGATTGTTCGCTCCTTCCGGCGACTATCGATTGACCGCGCCATCGTGCAAGGCTTTGGCGCCGTCCTCAAAGAGGAGACGGGCAATGAAATACATCTGTTTGGGATACCGCGAGCCGGGAAAATTCGAGAGCATGAGTGCAGACGAACAGAACGCAATGCAGGACGAATGCTGCGAATACAACAACCGCCTGCGCGCCAACGGACATGTCGTGGCCGAGATATTGCTTCAACCTCCGGAGACCGGCCTAACCCTGTATTGGAGAAGAAGCAAGGTCATGACAAGCGACCGCCCGTATGCGGAAAACAGGGAGCAGCTCGCGGGCATTCACATCCTCCAGGCCCGAGACCTCAATCACGCCATTCAACTCATGTCGAAGCACCCGGGCATGAAGTGCGGGCCCATCGAAATACGACCGATTGCCGATTTGACCCGCGCCCCCGATCCTGGCCTTCCCCCTTGACTTTGCAGCCCCGCGCCCATACCAAGACAGTTCCAATCCTGGCGCGGCGCCGTGGACACCTCTGCCGCCCCGCCATGAATTCGAGGGACCGATGGACGTTACAACCGCTACTTTCGAAACCGAGGTCATGGAAGCCTCCAAAACCCTCCCCGTCGTGGTGGACTTCTGGGCTCCATGGTGCGGTCCCTGCCGGAACCTGACCCCCATCATCGAGCGCGCGGCCAAGGCCTTCGCGGGCCGCGTCAAGCTGGTCAAGATCAACGTTGACGAGAACCAGGAGATCGCCGCTGCTTTTGCCGTGCGCTCCATTCCCTACGTGGTCGCCATCAGGGACGGGCGGCCGGTGGCGCAATTCCTGGGGGCGCAGCCGGAAGCCCAGGTGCGGGCATTCATCGAGCAGCTGCTACCCTCCGCGGCCGAGGAGGCGCTCTCGCGGGCCGAGGCCGCCTGCGCAGAGGGCCGGCTGGAAGACGCCGAGCGCGAGCTGGCCGTGATCGATGCTTCACCGGCGATCGGGCTGCGCATGCAGGCGCTCAGGAAAGCGATCGCGTTCGCGCGTGAAGCAGCGCAGGGACCCGGCGAGGAGGAGCTCAAAGCGAAGCTTGCGGAGAACGAGGACGATCACGAGGCGCGCCTCGCGCTCGCCCGCTGGTACGCATCCGAGCGCCGCTATCGCGAAGGCATGGATGCGCTGCTCGAGATCCTGCGGCGCGACCGGAGCTGGAAGGAAGGCGAGGCACGCAAGCAGCTCCTGGCGCTGTTCGAACTCGCCGCCGCCCAGCCGGAGCTGGTCAGCGAATATCGGGGCAAGCTCGCAAGGCTACTGCATTAGCCTGTTCTCCGGCGGCAAAGCCTGCGCGCGCCGACACGCCGTCTAGCCGCCGCCGGATAGAAAGTTCACGGGGCACTTCAGAAAGAACATAAAAAAAGCCCAGCAATTAGTTAAATTACTGAGCTTTCTCAGGATTGGTAGCGGGGGCTCGCTACCGACGCTATCTTGCATTGTTCACTGCCTTGGATATTCCGGCCGGCCGCGTACCTTTTGCGCTCCGGGCGGGAACTCGGGCGTGAGGGCAAACCTGACGTGCCGATGCTCAATTGCTGCGGCCAGCCGAGGCTAAGATTGACTGTGCAGCCACATGGCGAGTAAACTATCGCCACATGACCATAGGCAGAACGATGACGACACAGGATTTCCTGGGCGCGAAAATCCCCGAGCGCGATCCGATGCGGCTGATGAAGGCGCTGCAAGTCGGATTGCCATCGACAGCCCTCAATCGTTTCAAGCAGGCCGCTGACCTCGCCGACCAGGACATCGCCAAGTTGTTGCACATTGGCGGGCGCACCCTCACTCGGGTCAGAGCCTCCAGGCGGCGTCTCCCCGCGGACCTGAGCGATCGCCTTTACGCTGTTGCTTCCGTCTACGCACGCGCCGAGCAGGTGTTTGGCGATCGCAAGTCCGCGCTCGGCTGGCTCAACGAGCCTCAGTTTGCACTGGCGCATCGGGCTCCTCGCGAGTTCCTTTCAACCGAGCTCGGACGCCGGCAAGTGACGGAGCTGCTGAATCGCATCGAGCACGGCTTTCTCGCGTAACTCGTGCACGTATATCGTCTGTGCAAGAAGGAGTATTCTGAAGACCTCTTGCAGGGCGAAGGCGGGCGTCTCGCGGACGGACGTTGGCACACGGTCGGTCGAAGGATCGTGTACTGCGCCAGCTCCGAGGCGCTCGCTGTCCTGGAACTGCGCGTTCATCTCGGCCGCTATATCCCCCACTCCGATTATCTGATGCACACCATCGCCGTCCCTGACGACTGCATCGAATCACTTGCCGGGAACACTCTCGCGAAGGGATGGAATGCCGTGCCTCATACACTGGTGTCACAGGCCGTCGGTGATGAGTGGCTCAGCTCCGGACGTGGGTTGGCCCTGCGCGTGCCGTCTGTTCACAGCCAGTCAGATACAAATATTCTCCTCAATCCCGAACATCCGGACCGTCGGCATGTCCGCGTCCTCGCGCGAAGTCCATACGAATTCGATCATCGCTTGTTTTGACGGATTCGGCGCATCTACCGGCAGACGCGAGGGCAATCGAGATGAATCTCGTTCGCAGGTGCTGGACGGCGATCTGAGCAGCATGGTGCTGGGTCGCAAGAGGAAGGCAATATGGCAGAGACGTACCAACAGCTCGAAGAACGCGCGCGGCAGAGCGCCAACCGTGCCGCACGGGCCGAACACATCCTGCGCCACTGGCTGCGGGCGATTGAAGATGCGGACCCGGCATGGCTCGGCAATCCGCGAATCCGGGCGGCCGCCTTGGCGATGCGGGCGCACTTCGACAAGTTTGGCGCGTCGCTGTAGACCGCCCTCCGGGAACAGCATGATCGCCGCCGGGCCGGAGGATCGCGGCCTTCCGTCACACCAGCCGTTCTGATCTGGTTCACGGACTGATCGCCGTTCAACCTGTACCGTACAGGCCATGTGGCGAAGCCCGGTTGGAGGGAGCTGGAAATGGCCCACCGAAAAAAGCCAAAGAGGACGGGCGACACCGCCGAAGAAGCCGAGACCGGATCAGCCCTTATCGACACTGCTGAATTCAAGGCGCTCGTCGAGCTTGGCGACGAGCTGTTCGACGATAACGAGCGACCCGATGAGGACGATGCCACCGACCCGTTGGCGATAACCGACAAATTCAAAACAGTGCCAGACGACGACGAGAATCCCGGCTTCGATCCTTACAACAACACATGAAAGCCATCCTGCTCGTTGGTCTCGGCGGCTTCATCGGGTCCGTTTCCCGGTACAAGCTCGGTGGTCTGGTCCTGCACCTGACCACACAGGAACGATTTCCGTACAGCACGTTTGCCGTGAACGTTCTCGGCTGCTTGGTCGTGGGTATCCTCGCCGGCCTTGCAGAGCGCTACGAGCTGTTCTCACCGGACGCAAGACTGTTCCTGTTCACCGGCCTGCTCGGCGGATTCACAACGTTCTCTGCCTTTGGCCTTGACGCTGTGTATCTGATGCGCCGCAGTGAGTTCGCCGTGGCCACGCTCTATGTTGGTGCCAGCGTGGTTTTTGGGATCGTTGCCGTGTGGATCGGCATAAAGCTCGTCTCAATGCTCCCGCGCTGACAATTCGGCTGCCTCCCCGCGAACCAGCCGTGGTCCACATTATGGACACTCGCATCGTGTTCCGGTTGAGCAAACTCTACGGCCGAGACTACAAGTCACGTCGTCCATGTCGGGGATCAGGGGTGAGACGTGCGCCGATGGGAAGCCAAAATCCAAGGTGCGATTGCAAAGCTGCTACAAGCAGCGCATCGCCCCGGTCCGCGATACTTCCTGATCGCCGCTGATCGCCCCTACTACCATCTCGCCAAAGTCGAGAACAACGTCACCAGCTTTTTCGATCACGACACGGGCGGTTGGGTGTCCCATCCCGCCGTTGTCGATGAACAGGAGATTCTGGAACCTGACGTGCTGGAAATATCCGCGTCGCTGGCGCATCACCTTTTGCTACCGGTCACGGTGGCAGACGACGGATAGACATACCCGCAAGGCCGCTCGCTTCGAGTAGTTGCCTGGCGCAGCTCCACTGACTCCGCACTCTCGCGCGCGTCCAGATAACCCACATACTTGGACGGGTTTGGCTGGGCATAATCTCGTCGCAATGCTCCGCGCTGAATGTCGGATCGCCACTGATCCGCCGGGAGGGGGACTTTTGCCGTCCCTCCCGGAAGAATCAGTTTGCCCGTCACGCGATGGGATAGTTATCGCCACGGGCTGTCGCGGTTTGCGAGCGCGGTACTCGCGACTGATCCGCTTTGGTCTATCCCCCTTCGAAATGTCGAACGAACTTCTTACACCGCGCCGGTGTTGCCGATGAGCCGCCCAAAAGACGCCGGACGCGCGAGCTGAATATCGGCCCGCAAATGGTCGAACCACGACACCTGACCGTTCCCCGCGCGCAGGAATGGATTCAATTGAATTTCCGTGTCCTGCCGAATGCCGAGAAGCAAATCGGTCCAGTTGCCGATGAATACCGGCGACTCGTTTACTCCCACCCCGAGATTTTCCGGCACGCCCTCAGTCGCGAAATGGCATGCTGCCGGGGCACCAAGTGGACTAATCTATGCCGGGTAGCTTCAATGCGGAGCGGGATATGGGGAGTAGCGACCGAGGGATCACTTTAGGGGTTCTTGCCAATTCGGCGGACGTTGGTATCGAGACGATCCGCTTCTATCAAAGGAAAGGCCTGCTTCGGCGGCCGGAACGGCCCTATGGCGGGATCCGGCGCTATGATCATTCGGATGTTGCCCGGGTGAAGTTCATAAAATCGGCGCAACGGTTGGGGTTCAGTCTCGATGAGGTCGCGCAGCTGTTGAGTCTTGATGATGGAACCACCTGCGAGAAAGCCGCGGAGATCGCTGCGCACAAACTGGCGGATGTCCGGATGCGTTTGAACGATCTCTCCCGGATCGAAGCCGTCCTGTCAACGCTGCTAAAACGATGCAGGCGTCCGCACGACGACGTCTCATGCCCGCTCATCGCCGAGCTGCAGGACGATCCGACCGAGTCGTAACGCACGTCCAGGATTGCGGCTTGACTCCGTACCCGGGTACGCACCTAGGCTACCGAAATAGCCGAAAACCGCATGGAGGAACGCTGATGACGGACGGGAGCTTGCAACCGCCTCGCGACCTGTTGAGGAGGCCCATCCCGGTGCTCGTAGGCTACGGCATTCCAATCGCAGTTCTGATTGCGACGGGTGCGCTCGATCTCTCGAAATCCGTGACCGGAGTGATTTGGGCAGTGTCGGTGCTCGCCATGGGCCTCACCTGTGCCGCCAACGCGAGTCGATGCGGACGCGTGCACTGCTACTTCACAGCCCCTTTCCTTTTCTTGATGTCTATCGTCATTTTTCTTTTCGGTTTGAATGTTCCGGTTTTCGCGGGGCTGAGCTTCGAATTACTCGGAAACGTGCTCGGGATCGGTTCGGCACTCTTGTGGCTCGGTTCGGAAATCGTCTTCGGTCAATATTTCTCCAAGGCAGATCGTCGCGATGGCTGACACGAGGTCATCGGCGGCACCCATTCAGTGCCGGCTCATCTGCCCCGAGTGTGGTAAGGCGTCGCTCGAGACCATGCCTACGAACGCCTGCGTATTTTTCTACGAGTGCGGAGGCTGTGGAGTCATGCTCAAACCGAAAACCGGCGATTGCTGCGTCTTCTGTTCCTATGGCGACCAGCCCTGCCCTCCCCGTACACAGGGCTGCTCAATACCGTGAAGATCCCCTCGCAGGAACCCATTTTTTTCCGGATCTCATCGAATCAGCTCTTGAAGCTGTAGCCCTACAGGGGCCAGATAGATGCTGCCCCAAGGTGTGTCGAATCAGCTTGGGGTCTTGAGGCGGTCAGGTGGGGGTACAACTGGAGAGCGAAAATGGCGAAGCAGTACGACCTCGTCGTCATCGGTACCGGAACGGCCGCTATGGTTGCCGCGATGCGCGTGCGCTCGGCCGGGTGGAGCGTCGCTGTCATCGACTTCCGTCCCTTTGGCGGCACCTGCGCGCTGCGTGGCTGCGATCCCAAGAAGATGCTCGTTAGCGGGGCCAGGGCGGCCGATCACGCCCGGCGCATGCAGGGTAAGGGCATTGCCGGCGAGACCCGGATCGACTGGCCGGATCTGATCGGCTTCAAGCGCGGCTTCACGGATCCGATTCCGCAGACGCACGAGCACCGATATGCCGCCAAGGGCATCGACCGTTATCACGGTCAGGCACGGTTTACCGGCCGCAACACGCTCGAGGTCGATGGCGATCTGCTCGAAGCCGAGCGCATCCTGATTGCCGCGGGAGCGGAACCGATGAAACTCGGCATCCCTGGCGAGGAGCACTTGATCACCAGCGAGGAGTTCCTGGAATTGGAGAGCCTGCCGGAGCGTATCGTTTTCGTGGGCGGCGGCTATATCTCCTTCGAGTTTGCACATGTCGCCCGCCGCGCTGGTGCCGAACCGAGAATCCTCGAGCAGTCTTCCCGCGTACTCGGGCCCTTCGACTCCGATCTTGTCGGCTGGCTCGTCGACAAGTCCCGCAATATTGGCATCGAGGTGCGCACCGATACTGTTGTCGAGTCGGTCGAGCGGCATCGTGGCGGGTTCACCGTTCGGGCCTCTACCGACGGCGAGAAGGAGAGCTTCGCGGCGGACCTCGTCGTGCATGGCGCCGGCCGCGTGCCGGCGCTCGACCCGCTGGATCTGGAGGCCGCCGGCGTGGCGCACGAAAAGGGCCGACTCAAACTGAACAAGTTCCTGCAGAGCACCTCGAACCCGGTCGTGTACGCGGCGGGCGACGCCGCGCAGGTGGGCCCGCCACTCACGCCGGTATCGAGCCACGACGCCAAAGTGGTCGCGGCGAACCTGCTGAAGGGCAACCATCAAACGCCGGACTACACCGGCGTGCCCAGCGTCGTCTTTACGATACCGCCCCTTGCCTCTGTTGGTTTGAACGAAGCGGAAGCGCGCGACAAAGGTTTGCGCTTCCGTACGCAAAGCCAGAAAGCGTCCGACTGGTTCACGGCGCGCCAGGCCGCGGAACCCGCTTACGGTTTCAAGGTGCTCGTCGACGAGGAAACCGACCGGGTGCTCGGCGCTCACCTCCTGGGCCCGCACGCGGACGAGGTGATCAACGTTTTCGCACTGGTAATACGCCAGGGCATCACGGCGGAGCAGCTGAAGACCACAACGTTCGCCTACCCCACCGGCGCATCCGACATCGGGTACATGCTCTGATGCCGATCCGTCGACAAAGCATCGCGGCCGCCGGGGGCGTTGCCGGGGCGATTCTGGCCTCCTCCTGCTGCATCCTGCCGCTCGTGCTCGTGACTCTGGGCGTCACAGGAGCCTGGATCGGGAGCTTGTCGGCCTTGCAGGCGTACCAGCCGCTGTTCATTGCCGCAACCGTGTTGTTCCTGGGGTTCGGTTTCCGGCAGGTGTACGGCAGAACAAAGGCGGCCTGTGTCGAAGGTGAGTACTGCAGGACACCGGTGGCAGACAGAATCGTCAAAACTGCGCTGTGGGCAGCCACGGCGCTGGTGGCCTTGGCCGCGACCGTCGCCTACTGGGCGCCGCTTTTCTATTGAGGAGATTGCGATGGTTCGTGCATTATCGATTGTGATCACTCTGATTGTCTTGAGCCTGGCCGGAGCGCGTCTGGCCCACTCGGCTGACGAGCAAACGGTCGAGTTCAAGGTGGAAAACATGACCTGCGCCGCCTGCCCGATTACCGTAATGACCGCCATGAAACGCGTGGATGGCGTTCTGGAGGTTCGCATCGATCGGGACACGAACATCGCGACGGTCGTATTCGATGCAGAGCGGACGTCGCCGGAGGAGATCGGTGCGGCGTCCACGAATGCCGGCTTCCCTGCCTCGGTGGCCGGGGGACCGGATAATGAGCCAGGCGTTGAGCGCGACGCCGATCTCTCCCCCTCCGCCTTGATCCGGTAGCCCGGCTCGAATGACACGGCTTGCGACCGTGCTGCCAGTTCGTGACCTTTCCCGGGCCTCCGGGCCATGTCAATGCAATGTCCACTCACTAGCGAAAGACCCCGCAACCGGCTATCGTTAACTCGATGAAACGTCGTACACCATCATTCGCGCGAGCGCTGCTGCTGCTCATCGTGGCTGTAGGTCCGTTGCAGGCACAGACGGTATTCGCCTGCGCGATGATGGACATGGTGATGCAGGACGAGTGTTGCTGCGAGCACCACGAATCCGCCCGGGACTGCGAGACCTCGGACTGCGGTGCTGAGCCGGAAACGAGCGAAACACCCTGTTGCGAGCATTCGGTGGACATCACCGCTGACCCGGACGCCAGGCATGACGGCTCGATTTCCAAGCCGGTGGAACTGCGGTCCGACGTGGATCCGCCCCACTTCCTGATTTCCTCTTTCGAGCCGAGCTTTACTCCACAGGGAATTCCAGGCACTCGCGGCTTCGATTCCGCGGCGCCCGCCGGTCACGGCGGTTCCGATACCTGGCTCGTCACGCAGCGACTGCGCATTTAACTGCTCCCCTCTCTGAATCAGGCCGTCGGCACCTGCCGCGACCTGAGCGCATTGCATTTCCGATGTGATCGATCAGTAAGGAGACGGGCATTGAATGCCACATACGTGCCAGCCGCGGTCCTCGCCGCATTGCTGGCTCTCATAGCCGCCGCGGAACCGGCCGCTTCGGCGCCACAGGAACCCCGAGACCACCCATCCGCACGGCCTTTCACTGCCGAGGCGCTGGTGCAATGGGTTCTGGAAGCCAACCCGGGACTCGCCGCGGCAGAGGCGACCGCAGAGGCGGCCTCCTATCGCATCGAGCCGGCCGGCTCGCTCGAAGACCCGATGCTGAGCTACGACGTAGCGCCGCTGACCGCCGGCGCCGGCCGCAGCCTCCACCAGAGCATCGCCGTCAGCCAGGAGATCCCCTGGCCCGGCACGCTGGCGGCGCGTGAGGCCGCTGCCCGCCACGAAACGGTCGCCGCGGCGCGCGATGCCGATTCACTGCGGCTCCGGATCATGGCGCAGGCGAAATCGGCGCACGCCGAATGGCGATACATCGGCGTGGCTATGGATGTTCATCATGGTACGCGGGCTCTGCTGGATGAACTGTTGGCGACCGTGGAGACCCGCTATGCGGCAGGCGAGGCGCGACGGCAGGATGTGCTGCAGGCCGAAGTGGAGCTCGCCGATCTCGAGAACCACCTGCTGCGGTTGGTTCAACAGCGGGCGGCCATACGGGCGCGCATCAATGCTCTCCTCAATCGCGCACCTGATGCATCCCTGTCCCCGGCTGCACCGATAGCACTTGAGCCGCCGCCGCCTTCACTCGAAGCATTGACGGCGCTAGCCCTGGCCCATCATCCGGAGCTCGCGCGCCTGGATGCCGAGATTGCTGCCGGCGAAAGCCGCGTCACGTTGGCCGAAAAGGCGTTCCTGCCGAATTTCCAGGTCGGCGTCGGCTACAACGGCATGTGGGAGTCCGTGGATCAACGGCCGATGATCGGTATCTCGATCAACCTGCCGTTCGATCGCAGCGAGCGGCGCGCAGACCTCGACCGGGCCCGCGCCGAGACCCGCCGCGCCCGGTTTGCGCGTTCGGCGCGCCGCTCGCAGCTGCTGGCCGACCTCGCGACGGCGCGTGCCGAGACGGTCCAGGCTCGGAAGTCCGTGCTTCTTTACCGGGATCGTCTCGTCCCGCTTTCCGCGCAATACCTGGACGCGGCAATCGCCGATTATCGAAGCGGCGCCGGCGCCTTCCTCAACGTCATCACCGCCGAACAGCGGAAGCTCGGGGCCGAGCTGGAGCTCGCGCGCGCCCTCGCGGACTACGCCAGGCGCCGGGCCGAGCTCGAGCGCTGGGCAGGCGGCTCCCTCGAAACGTTCCCCTCCTCTGCAGGAGCAAGACCATGAAACGTTCATTGGTTCTGGTACTAACCTCTGCCGCCGTGCTCCTGGCGGCGATCGTTGCCTGGTTTTTGCTCGCGGAACGGAAGGTCGACGCACCGGTGTCGACAGCAACGGAGATGTCGCGTTATCAAGCCGCCGGACTCGAAGTGGGCGTCACGATCGAGCCGAAGACGCCGCGCGTCGGCGAAAACCGACTTATCGCGGAAGTACGCATGCCTTCCGGCGAGCCGGTCACCGGGCTGTCGATACGGGCGTACGCGGAGATGCCCGCGATGGGCGCAATGCCTGCCATGCGTGCACCGGCGGAGATGCGGGAGATTGCGCCGGGCCGCTACGTCGGGTCACTCGACCTGGCGATGCGGGGACCCTGGCCGCTCACGTTGAGTTTCGAATCGCCCGATGGCCGGCCCGTGCGGTTGCAGTTCGACCTTGCTACTGGCCGCGAGGGCCTGTCCCTTGCGTCAGGCGCCAGCCCCGTCGGCGCCGCGTCGGCGACAGCCCACGATCCAGATGTGGTCATGATCGATACGCGGCGCCGACAGGCGATCGGAGTGGAAACGGGTCAAGCCGTGCGGCGACAGCTCGTGAAGTCCATCCGCGCAGTCGGACGGGTCGCGCCGGACGAGCGTCTTCTGTCGCACGTGGCCCTGAAATTCGAGGCCTACATCGGTGATCTGGAGGCGGACTACGTCGGCGCACCGATCGAGAAAGGACAGGTGCTGTTCACGGTCTACAGCCCCGACCTGCTGGCGGCGCAGCAGGAATACCTGGAGATGCTCAGTCGAGGCAGCGGCAACGCGCTGCTGGCCGCCGCCCGCCAACGACTCGCGCTGTGGGACATGAGCGATGGCGCGATCGAGGCGCTGGAAGCGCGCGGCACGCCCGAGGCTTACGTTCCCATTCTGGCACCGCGGAGCGGCACGCTGACCGAGCGCAATATCGCCGACGGCAGCGCCGCGCCCGCCGGCCGGACGCTGCTCGTCATCGCCGACCTTTCCCGCGTCTGGATCGAAGCGGAAGTCTTCGAAGGCGATCTCGCACTGGTGAGCGCGGGCATGCCGGCCGCGATCACCCTGCCCTATCTGCCCGACCGGCAGTATGCGGCCGCCGTGGAGTACGT
>CAZSKQ010000010.1:7835-59444 GCA_964607425.1 uncultured Woeseiaceae bacterium | reverse complement strand
CCGAGCGCAGGTAGACGTAGCCCTTGCGGGCGCCGGTAGTGAACCCGGCGATCGCCATGCCCTCGATCAGGCTGAACGGATCGCCTTCGATGAGGAGGCGATCGGAGAAGGTGCCGCTGTCGCCTTCGTCGGCGTTGCAGGCGATGTATTTCTCGCTGCCTGCGGCGTTCGCGACCGTCTGCCACTTGATCCCGGTCGGGAAGCCGGCGCCGCCGCGGCCGCGGAGGCCAGACGTTTTCAGCTCCTCCAGCACGCCGGCCGGGCCGAGCTCGAAGGCACGGTCAAGGCCCTTGAGGCCGCCGTGGGCGAGATAATCGTCGGGCGACACCGGATCGATCTGCCCGCAGCGCGCGAAGGTCCAGCGGTGCTGGTTCGCAAGCCAGGGGATCTCCGCCGTCGGGCCGAGCCGCAGGGGATGCTCGCCGCCTTGCAGGAAGCCTGCCCGGAACAGCCCGTCCACGTCGTCCGGGGTCACGGGACCGTAGGCAATGCGCCGGCCGTCGGCCACGACTTCCACCAGCGGCTCGAGCCAGCTCATGCCCCAGGACCCGTTGCGCACGAGCTCAATGGGCTCGCCGCTTGCCTTGCCGCGCTCGAGGATCGTCGCCGCGACGTCGTCGGCCCCCAGGGAAACCGCGGCCGTTTCGCGCGGCACGAATACCTGCATGCTCATGCCGCCCCCTTGACCAGCCGGTCGAACTTGCCGGCATCCATGCGACCGTACACCCGCTCGTCGATCATTATCGCCGGCGAGCACGCGCAGTTACCGAGGCAGTACACGGGCTCGAGCGTGACCTCGCCGTCGGCGGTAGTGCCGTGCATTGCCACGCCCAGCGCCTGTTCGGCATGCGCCGTCAGCTCGCGGCTGCCCATCGCCTGGCAGGACTCGGCCTGGCAGATCTTCACCACGCGTTTGCCGGGCGGCTGCGTGCGAAAGTCGTGATAGAAGTGGACGGCCCCGTGGACGTCGGCGCGCGACAGGTTGAGCTCGTCCGCGATCTGCCGCATCGCGGCGTCGCTTATATAGGAATAGCGGTCGACGAATGCCCGCAGGATCTGCACCAGCATCTCGGGCTTCGCGCCGAAGCTCGCTATGATCTCCCGGGCGATCTCTTTATCGTACTTCGCTGGCATCGCAAGTCACCCCCCTGGAATGGGCCCTCAAATGGGGCCACCCCCATTGCTGGAATCGGGAGTGGCCCCGTTTCAAAGCCCCATTCCAGTGTGCCCCTTGCAGGGCTCAAGTCAACCGCTCGGCGCCCGCGTAGACGTTGAACGCATCCCCGCGCAGGAACCCGACCAGCGTCATGTCGAACTCGCGCGCGAGCTGCACCGCGAGGCTCGAGGGCGCGCCGATGGCGGCGAGGAGCGGCAGTCCGGCGACCAGCGCTTTTTGCATGAGCTCGAAGCTGGCGCGGCCGGAAACCAGCATCCCGAGCTCGTGCGCCGGCAGGCGATGCCGCCTAAGCAGCGCGCCTACCGCCTTATCCACGGCATTGTGCCGCCCGACGTCTTCGCGCACGACCACGATCTCACCATCTGGGCCAAAAACCGTTGCGGCGTGCAGGCCGCCGGTACGTGAGAACACCTGTTGCCGCTGCCGCAGCCGCTCCGGCAGGGCCGTGAGCACGGCGCGGGGAAAACGCGTGCCGGCGTGCCGCAGCGATTGCTGGCCCGTGACGCGCAGCGCGTCCAGCGAGGCCTTGCCGCAGACGCCGCAGCTCGAGGTGGTATAGAAGTGCCGCTCGAGGCGCGCGAAATCGACTGCTTCGTCCGCGTTCAGCCCGATGCGAATGACGTTTCGGACTCCGGTCTCCGGGTCCGGCTCCCCGCAGTGATCGATCGAGGCGATCCAGGTTTCGCGGGTAATGATGCCCTCGGAGAACAGGAAGCCCAGCGCCAGCTCGGCATCGTTCCCCGGCGTTCGCATCGTAATCGAGATGCTCTTTGCCGCGGCGCCGGAAGCGTCTCCCGTAACGAGCTGGATCTCGAGCGGCTCCTCTACCGCGACCTCGTCCCGCCGTGAAACCTGCCCGTCGCCCGACACCTTCTCGATGTCGATGGCAAGACTGTTTGTCGTCATCTCTGTCCTGCTGCCGTTTGCCCTGTTCGTTCAGTATACAAGCGCGCACCGCGCGCGATGCCTCGGTTGGTCGATATGGGCATCGCGCGCAGTGCGCGCTCCTGCATTGAAGCGCCGGGGCGTCCCGCGGGCCACGGTCCGGCACGCGTTGCCATAGGAGCGCGCATCGCGCGCTCCTGCATTGCGGGGTTGAAGGCCTTCCTGTGGGTTCAGGGAGCGGCGGCTCCCGCGCGCGGGCCCGCCGCGTGGTGGTCTTTTGCCACCTGTTCGCGCCAGCGAGCCGCCTCCGGGTTGGTCTGCGTGATGGCAACCCGGATTGCCCGCAGCTCGCCGCGGCGTAACCGGAGATCGCCGTTGGCGAAGTCGATGCCGAGGCGCACGAGAAGGGGCCGCGCGTCGGGGAAGCCCGCGGCATCGGCATAGCGCCGGTACAGGGACATGAAAACCGGGTAGCTGGCCAGCGCATCGAGCTTTTCGAAGAGCTCGGGGCCGCTCCAGACATGCGGGGACGGCAGGCAGCAGGCCTGCAGCCGCCCGAGCACGTCGTCGAGCGTTTCGGTGCCGCCGCTTTGCCGGCGCAGCTCGACGTCGGCCATGAGCGCTAGCGCGGCGCCGCTCCAGTAGATCTTCATACGCGCGCTGCCGATAGCGCGTTCGGCCGCCGCGTTCGGCGAGAGCTCCGGGCGCGAGAGGCGGCCGCGCTCGAAGCCTTCGTACAGCGCGCGCCAGGCCGTTGCCGCATCGCAGGCGCCGGAGCGCGCCAGCAGGATGTTCTGGTAGTACTGCGCGAAGCCTTCGGAAATCCAGCGGTGCTCGCGCTCGACATAGGGCAGCATGAGGTGGCTGAATTCGTGCGTTGCGGTCCGGTCGGCGAAAAGCGCGGCCAGCGGCCGGGTAAGGTCGACGAACAACTCGACGGCCTCGCCGCCGTCGCGGATCACGCGCCCGTACGGTACGGCGCTCTGCCGCCCCGCCGCCGCGGGAATGACGACCACCTGCGGCGACGGATTCGGGAAGCGGCCGTACGCGAGCGTCACGTCGGTGGCCGTCGCGCGCAACCATTCCTCGATAGCGGTAATGCCGAGCCGGTGGCCGACGGTATCGTCGCCGCGGAGCAGGCTGACCCGGAGCGTTGCGCCGGGTACCTGCACTTCGCGGTAATGGAAATCGCCGAACACGGCGGGCGCGTTCGAGCTCTGGGGCGAGGACGTGAGGCGGTAGCGATGTGCCGCGGCGTCTACCGCCTGCCACGGCACGGCGACCTGCATGCCGGGCGGTAAATCGAAATCGATCCGGATTTCGTCGCCTCCGGCCAGCCGCGGCCGCCACAGCCACAGCGATGGCGGCACGACCGCGTTGCCCGGCGCGAGCACGCCGTTGTAACCGCGGTGGCGGGCGGCGGCGTGCAGGTCGACGGTGTAGGTCATGCAGCGGATGCCGCCGACCGGCAGCAGCATCCTGCGGTTGCGCAGGCGTATAGGCGTCGTGTCGGCGCAGTCCCGGACCTCGAGCAGGTAGGCGGCGGCATCGTCCGAACGCGCCGTGACCGCGTCGACCGACGCCCCGAACCGGGCCTCGACGTGCATCCGCGACATCGAGCGGTCGATCTCGATCCGGTAATGGTGCAGGTCGTCGGCCTGGGCACCCGCGCAGCTCAGGAAAACAGCGAGGGCGCCCCAGGCGGGTTGAAGGAGCGGGGATCGCATGCAATCCAGTATGCCCGGGCTGCGGCGCTACGAAATGCTTCATGATCCCGATTGTGATCATCGTCACGCCGCTGCATGGAAAAGCTGGTGTCAGTACCGGTTTCCGATGCGGGGAAAGCATTTTGCCGCACTTCGGCGGCTTGCCTTAGAATAGGCATCCCGGCCCGCTTCGGCGGGGCGCAAAATTGCGGCCGCGCCGGGTTTATCGCACGAACGTGCCGGGTTACCGCACGAAGGAGAGAACCGTGAGCAAACTTGCCAGACGCCAGTTCATCCAGTTGTCCGCTGTCGCGGCGGCCGGCTGCTTTATCCGGCCGGGAACCCCTGCCGCCCAGGAAATGGAGAAGCTGGATCCGGCGAGCCCCCAGGCGTCGGCACTGCGCTACACGCACGACGCGAGCACGGTCGATCCGGCGTCGCGGCCGCAGCCGGCGGCGGAGCAGCATTGTTCCAACTGCGCGCTCGTGCAGGCCAATGAGGGCGAATGGCGACCCTGCCAGATCTTTCCCGGCAAGCTCGTCCACGAGAGCGGCTGGTGCTCCGTCTGGGCGCCGAAGCCGAACTGAGCCAGCCCCGTCTCCAGCCCGCCCCGCGGGCGATAACGGCGCTCTGCACGCAAGGGATCGCCAATGCCGCCCGTACGACTGGCCACCGCACGCCACCTTCCAGCGAGAGCCGCATTGTTTGAAGACCTGAAGCCGCTGCCGCCCGATGCCATCCTGCGGCTGATCGCGGAATACAACGACGATCCGCGCCGCGACAAGATCGACCTCGGTGTCGGCGTCTATCGCAACGCCGACGGCGAGACCCCGGTGCCCGCCGCCGTCAAGAAAGCCGAGCAGCGGCTGGTCGACCACCAGGCGAGCAAGAGCTACGTCGGCTCCGGCGGCGCGCCGGCGTTCAACGCGGGCATGCAGTCGCTGCTCTTCGGGAGCGCCGGCGACGATAACCCGCGCATCGCCACGCTGCAGACCCCCGGCGGTTCGGGCTCGTTGCGCATCGCCGCGGGGTTGATCCTGCGGGCGCGGCCGGACGCCCGCGTGTGGACCAGCGACCCTACCTGGGCGAACCACGTCCCCCTGCTGGGCGGCGCCGGTATCCGCCTCGAGCGGTACCCGTATTACCGCGCCGGCGAGGCGCGCGTGCGCATCGAGGAGATGTTCGAGATGCTGCAGCGCATTCCGCGGGGAGACGCCGTGCTGCTGCATGCCTGCTGCCACAACCCCACCGGGATGGACCTCACCGCCGCCGAGTGGCGTGAGGCGGCGGGCATCATTGCCGAACGCGGGCTGGTGCCGTTCATCGACGTTGCTTACCAGGGGTTGGCCAAGGGGTTGGATGAGGATGCCTTCGCCATCCGCCACCTCTTCGAACGGGTGCCGGAGATGATCGTTTCCGCATCCTGCTCCAAGAACTTCGGGTTGTACCGCGACCGGGTCGGCAGCCTGTCGCTGGTCGCGGCGGACGATGCCGGTGCCGCTGCCCTGAAGAGCCAGGCCTTCAACATCGTGCGCACCCTGTACTCGATGCCGCCGGATCACGGCGGCGCCGCGGTCGCGCTGATTCTCGGCGACGACGAGCTCAGGGCCGCCTGGCTGGCGGAGCTCACGGCCATGCGCGAGCGCCTCGCGGACATGCGCACGCTGCTGCGGGACGCGCTGCTCGACGCCGCTCCCGGGCACGATTTCTCGCAGCTCGTGAGCGGGAACGGCATGTTTTCCTTTCTCGGATTGTCGCCCGCGCAGGTCGAGCGGCTAAAGACCGGGTACGCGATCTACATGGTCGATTCCAGCCGCATCAACGTGGCCGGTGTCACCAGGGCCAACGTCGGCTATCTCGCCGAATCGATCGCCGCGGTCCTGTAGCGCGTCCCGCGAGCGGCCGCTTTCCTCCGGCAGCCGCGCGGCGCACGACGCGGTTTCTACGGCTCGGGCGGAAAGTAGACGACGCTCTCCGGCCCGATGCCCAGCTCCTCGGTCAAACCCGCATTGAGCTCCAGCACGTAGCGGATCGGTTCGGTCGAGCGGATCGAGGCTAGCGAGCGCGGCTCGGTGTCGCGCGCGATCGACGATACGCTGCCGTCGGCACGGATGAACAGCATGTCCAGCGGAATATAGGTGTTCTTCATCCACATCGAGCGCATGGCGGAGTCCGGGTAAACGAACAGCATGCCGGTAAACTTAGGCAGCTCGCGCACGAACATCAGCCCACGCGCGTGCTGTGCTCCGGTCTCGGCGAGGTAGACGTCGAAGCGATAACAGGCGTGCTCGCCGGCCTCGATGACGATGGCGCCGCGCGCGAAGGCGTCGTCGAGATCGCCGCCGGGTGCCTGGGCGGCAGCGGCCGCGACACCGGCGAGCGCCAAAACCGCCGCGGCCGGCAGCCCGTGCCACACTGTGGTTCGCCGGTTTTCTCGCGGTTTATGCACCTGATCGGCATCCTGCGGGTTGCAAGGAAGCATTATTACGCACCCGCGCGGGCGAATGCGTAGTTAATTGGAGGCCGGGACACTAAAATGGCACGCCATTCGGCCAGCCGGAGCCTTCAATGGGCCTTACAGAAAAATTCCAGGAACTCGAGCAACACGCAAGTCGGCTGATCGTCGGGCAGGCGCATCTCATCAATCGCATGCTGATCGCGCTGCTTTGTGACGGGCATTTGCTGGTGGAAGGCGCGCCTGGACTGGCCAAGACGCGTGCGATCAAGGTGCTTGCCGAGAGCATCGAAGGCGATTTTCACCGCCTGCAGTTCACCCCCGACCTGCTGCCGGCGGACCTCACCGGTACGGAAATCTACCGGCCGCAGGAGGGCCGTTTCGAATTCCGCGAGGGCCCGCTGTTTCATAACCTGATCCTTGCCGACGAAATCAACCGCGCCCCGGCGAAGGTGCAGTCGGCATTGCTCGAAGCGATGGAGGAACGCCAGATTACGGTCGGCGAAAAAACCTATACGCTGCCGAACCTGTTCATGGTGATGGCGACGCAGAACCCGATCGAGCAGGAAGGTACCTATCCGCTGCCGGAAGCCCAGCTCGATCGTTTCCTGCTGCACGCCAAGGTCGGCTATCCCGGCGTCGAGGACGAGCGGCGCATCCTCGTGCTGAACCGCGAAGAAGCGAAGGTCGGCAAGCGCGACCCGTTCCAGCCGCCGGAACTGTTGCCGGAAAGCTCGGTCATGGAGGCGCGACGGGCAATCCTCGACCTGTACCTTGCCGACGAGCTCGAGCAATACATCGTCAACATCGTGGTCGCCACTCGCGACCCTGGCGTCGTCAACGAGGCCCTTGCCGGGCAGATCCTCTATGGCGCGAGCCCGCGCGCCTGCATGGGCATCGACCGCGCCGCGCGCGCCCACGCCTGGCTCGCCGGCCGCGACTACGTCGGCCCGGAAGATATCCAGGCCGTTGCGCCCGACGTGCTGCGGCACCGCCTGGTCCTCTCTTTTGAAGCCGAGGCCGACGGCGTCACCGCCGACGCCGTCATCGACCGTATCCTCGACGGCGTGGGAGTGCCTTGATCGTTGCCGGCGACAGCAGGGGAGTTGTGCCCGTGCTTCGCGGACCCGCGGGCAGGACGAAAAGCGTCGGACGCCAAACTGTAGGAGCGAGCATTGCGCGCGATGCCCGGGCGGACAAACGTGGCATCGCGCGCATTGCGCGCTCCTACAGCATCCCCGCCCTCCCCCAACCGCGGCTCCACAGCCAAACCCCGCGAACCCACCACCGAGCGGGCGGCAGCACCGGCGGGGGGTGTTTGGGGGAAATAAAGCGGACCGCAGGGCCCAAAGGGCCCGTAGGGAGCCATTCCCCCAAACACCCCCCGCCGGTGTTGCCGCCCGCGTCAATCCGGCTTCGATGTTCAACCCCGCCGCTGCCACCCACGTCAATCCGCCTTCGACGTTCAACGCCGCCGCTGCCACCCGCGTCAATCCGCCCTCGACGTTCAACGCCGCCGCTGCCACCCGCGTCAATCCGCCCCTCGACGTTCAACGCCGCCGCTGCCACCCGCGTCAATCCGGCTTCGACGTTCAACGCCGCCGCTGCCACCCGCGCAACGCAGCCAGGCCCTGCAAACCCCATCGCCCAGTTCAAGTAAGAACCGGCAATGAACCACGCCGAAGCGCCGACGTCCCCCGTTACCGTCACCCAGCCCGAGCTGATTCGCCTCGCCGGTCCGGCGAAGCTGGTGGCGCTGGACGTGCTGCGGGTGAACTCGCTCACCACAGGCGCGTACGTCTCGCGCTTCCGCGGCCGCGGCATGGAGTTCGACGAGTCGCGGCCCTACCAGCCGGGAGACGATCCCCGCAACATCGACTGGCGGGTGACGGCACGCAGCACGACCGCCTACACGAAGTTGTTCCGGGAAGAGCGCGAACGCCCGGTGCTGGTGGTGGTGGATTTGCGCAGCTCCATGCATTTCGCGACGCAGGGATGCTACAAGTCGGTGGCGGCCAGCCGCGCGGCCGCGCTGCTCGCGTGGGCGGCGCATCACCGCGGGGACCGGCTGGGCGGCCTGATCTTCGGCGACAGGGCACAGCGCGAGGTGAAGCCGCGGCTCGGCCGGCAGGCGGCCCTGCGCTTCGTGCACCAGCTCGCGGAGCACCCGGACTGGGCGTCCGGCCCGGGGGCATCCGCGGTACCGGGGGAGCCGCCGCTGACACAGGCGATGGCGGCGTTGAAACACGTGGCCCGACCGGGTGCGCTGGCGATAGTGTTGAGCGACTTCACGGATTTTTCGCGCGCGGCGCAGTCTTACCTTTCTGGGGTCGCGCGGCACAGCGAGGTGATGGCCGTGTTCGTGAGCGATCCCCTTGAGCGCCAGTTGCCGCCGCCCGGGCACTACCGGGTGGTCAGCCGCGAGGGAGAGATGTCGATCGATACGTTCGGGCGCGCCGCCCGCGCCGATTACCGGGAAGCGTTCCTGCAGCGTGAGCAGGCGCTGGATGCGTTCTGCCGCCGCTACGGCCTGCACCTGCTGCCGTTGTCGACCGCGGAAGACCCGGTACGGAGGCTCCAGGACGCGCTCGCGAGACGCCCCAGGTGAGAGCGCCGCGATGAATCCGGAAGCCCTGCCGCTGCGTGACCTGCACCTGCCCGAGGCGGTGGGCTGGTGGCCGCCGGCGCCGGGCTGGTGGCTGCTGTTCGGCCTGCTCCTGCTCCTGCTCGCGCTGGCCGCGCGCGCGCTCTATCGCCGCCACCGGCGCAACGCCGCTCGCCGTCTCGCGCTCGCCGAACTGGCGCGCCTGAAGTCCGCCTGGGACCGCGACCGCAACACCGCGGTGCTTGCCGCCCGCACGTCCGACCTGCTGCGCCGCGCTATGCTCGCGTACGCGCCGCGGCACGAAGTCGCCGGGCTGACCGGGCACGCCTGGCTCGAATGGCTGGACCGCGGTCTCGAGCGCCAGCCGTTCTCCCGCGGACCGGGCCGCAATCTCAGTGACCTGCCGTATCGCGATCCCGCGGCAGGCGCCGGCGAGGTCGACGTCGACGGCCTCGTTGCCGCCGTGCGCCGCCGCCTGCAGACGCCGCTGCCGGAGCAGGCCTGATGTGGTCGCTGGCCTGGCCGTGGATGTTGCTGGCGTTGCCGCTGCCGCTTTTGGCACGCGCCTTGCTGCCGCGCGCCGGCGAGGCCCGCGAGGCCGGCCTGAAGGTGCCGAGCCTCGCCCATTTCGCCGTGCTCACGAATCGTTCCGATGCCGAGCAACTGCGGAACTGGCGCTTCTGGATTGCAGCCGTCGCGTGGGTGCTGCTCGTGCTGGCGGCGGCCCGCCCGGAGCGCATCGGCGACGACGTCGACGTGCCGGTGTCCGGCCGTAACCTGATGCTCGCGGTGGACCTGTCGGGCAGCATGGATGCACGCGATTTCGAGCTGGGCAGCCGCCGGGTCGACCGGTTGACCGCCCTGAAAGCCGTGGCGAGCGATTTCATCCAGCGCCGCGAAGGCGACCGCATCGGGCTGATCCTGTTCGGCGAGCGCGCTTACCTGCAGGCCCCGCTGACGCTGGACCGCGAAACCGTGAACACGCTGCTCATGGAATCCTTCATCGGCCTCGCCGGCGAGAAGACGGCGATCGGCGACGCGATTACCCTGGCCGTCAAGCGCTTGTACGAGAAGGGGGCGGACGCAGGCGAGCATATCCTGGTGCTGCTGACGGACGGCGCCAATACCGCGGGCGCCGTCGACCCCCTGAAAGCGGCCGAGCTTGCGGCGCAGACCGGCCTGCGCATCTACACGATCGGCATCGGCGCCGAGCAGCTGCTGGTGCCGTCCGTCACCGGCATGTTGCGCAGCATCAATCCTTCGGCCGATCTCGACGAGAGCACGCTCACGCAGATCGCGGAGATGACGGGCGGCCGTTATTTCCGCGCCGTCGATACCACCGGCCTGCAGGAGATCTACCGGCTGCTCGACCAGCTGGAGCCGGTCGCCGAGCCGGAGGCCGGGTTTCGGCCGGTGACGGCACTCTATTACTGGCCGCTGGGCGGCGCGTTCGCGCTCGCCGTCATACTGGCGCTGGCGGGCCTGCCGTTGAGGTTCCCGTTGCCGCGGCCCGACAAGGTGCAAGCCGATGCTCGCTGATTTCCATTTCCTGCGCCCGGAGTGGCTGTTCGGCGTGCCGCTGGTCGCGGCCTACGCGTGGTACTCCGCCCGGCGCCGCTTGCGCCCGGGCGGCTGGCAGCGCGTGATCGATCCCGCGTTGCAGCCGCACGTGCTGTCGCGCGCGCCGCGTGCGGGCATCGACTACCGTTGGCTGCTGGTGTTTTTGGGCGGCACGCTCGCCGTGCTCGCCCTCGCCGGGCCGGCCTGGGAACGTATCGAGCAGCCCGTGTACCGCTCCGGACAGGCGATGGTCGTCGCGCTCGACCTGTCGCGCTCCATGGACGCCGGCGACGTCACGCCGAGCCGGCTGGCACGCGCGAAGCTCAAGGTACTGGACCTGCTGGCGGAGCGGCAAAGCGGACACACGGCGCTGGTCGTCTATTCCGGCAACGCATTCACGGTGACGCCGCTGACGACCGACACCGACACCATTGCCGCGCTCGTTGCGAGCCTGAGCACCGACATCATGCCGAGCCAGGGCAGCAACCCCGTTGCGGCGATCGAAAAGGGCCGCCAGCTGCTGGAGCAGGCGGGCGTCACCAAGGGTGATGTCCTGCTCATCACCGACGGCGGCGCGACGGCGGCTGCCGTCGCGGCGGCGAAGGACCTGGAGAAGGCGGGTTACCGGTTATCGGTGCTGGGCGTCGGCACGCTGGAAGGTGCGCCGATTCCGCGCGCCGGTGGCGGTTTCGTTGCCGGCCGCAACGGCCAGATCGCCGTCCCGGTGCTGGAGATCGAAGGCCTGCGGTCGCTCGCAAGGGCCGGAGGCGGCCGTTTCACGACCATGACCAACGACAATCGGGATCTCGGGGCCCTGCTCTTTGGTGGCTTCGCGCCGGCCGCTGAATCCGGCGACGAGCTGGAAACGGATCGCTGGCGCGACGAGGGAGCCTGGCTGCTGCTCGGGCTGCTGCCAATCGCGGCACTCGCGTTTCGGCGCGGCTGGATCCTCACCGTGCTGGTGTTCGTGGTGCCGTGGCCGTCGCCGGTGCAGGCCCTGGAATGGCGCGACCTTTGGCAGACCAGCGACCAGCAGGCACGGCACGCCCTCAGCGAAGGCAACGCCGCGGAGGCCGCCGCGCTGTTCAAGGATCCGGAATGGCGCGGGGTCGCGCAGTATCGCGCGGAGCAATACCCGGAGAGCGCCGCCAGCTTCAGCGGCCGTGACAGCGCGGATGGCTTGTACAATCTCGGCAATGCGCTGGCGCGCCAGGGTGAGCTGCAAGCCGCCATCGACGCCTACGATCGAGCGCTCGCGCTGGACCCGGAATCCGCCGATGCCGCGTACAATCGCGAGCTCGTGCGCCAGCTGCTCGAGCAGCAGAAGGCGCAGGGCGGTGACAGCGGTAGCGAGCAGTCGCAAAGCCCTGACCCGAACGCCGCGGGCGAGAGCGGACAGGCGTCGGGCGAGCCGCAGCAGGATGGCAGCCCGGGTGCGGCGGGCAAGTCGGGCGAACAGGCCGGCGAGCCGCAATCGGACGAGGAAATGAGCGAGGCCGACCTGGAAGCGATGCAGCAGGAGCTGGCGAAAGCCGCGCGTGAAGCGGCCGAGCAGGAAGGGACCCCGGAGGCACAGGACCCCGCCGCCCTCGCGGCCGCGCGCCAGGCGCAGGAGCGGCAGCAGGCTCTCGAGCAGTGGCTGCGACGTGTCCCCGACGATCCCGGCGGGCTCCTGCGCCGCAAGTTTCGGTACCAGTACCAGCGCCAGGGCGTCGACCAGGACGGCAACAGCCTCTGGCTGCAGGGATCGGTGGAGCCGTGGTGAGCGGAGCGCGGCGCGCACGGCGCCTCGGCGCGGCGGCCGCCGTGCTGCTCGCGTTCGCGGTCCCGGTACCGGAAGCCCTTGC
This sequence comes from uncultured Woeseiaceae bacterium, assembly GCA_964607425.1. Classification (GTDB taxonomy): domain Bacteria; phylum Pseudomonadota; class Gammaproteobacteria; order Steroidobacterales; family Woeseiaceae; genus IDS-8. Next base: position 47,209 of record CAZSKQ010000010.1, on the reverse strand, counting down.
CTCGGTGGTCGCCACCATCGACCGTGGCGACGTCGAGCTGAACGAGTCGTTCACGCTGGAAGTGATCGTCGACACGGCCATCGACGCGGAGCCCGATGCCTCGGCGCTCGAGGAGGACTTCTACATCATCTCGCGCAACGAGCTCCGGAACACCACCATCATCAACGGCCAGATCAACCGCAATCGCACCTGGACCTACGTGCTGATGGCGAAGGAAGCCGGTGAGCACGTCATCCCCCCGATCATCGTCGGCAACGAGCAGAGCCAGCCCCTGCGCGTGCTCATCTCTCCCGTGGACGAGGCGCTGCCCGGTGAGTCCGACGTGTACGTGGTATCGGAGGTCGATTTCCGGAGAAGCTACGTGCAGGCGCAGGTTCTATACCGGGTCAAGGTGTACCGCGCCGTCGCCACGCGGCAGCCGCGCCTGAGCCAGCCGGACATCAGCGGTGTGGAGGTGCTGGTCGAGCCCGCCGCGGACGAGAGGAGCTACGATTCGATCGTCGACGGCAAGAACTACAACGTCGTCGAGCGGGTGTATGCGCTCTTTCCGCAGGAGAGCGGCGAATTGTCCATCGCGCCCGCGATTTTCGAAGCACGAGTCCTGCGGGACGGCCGCATCACCGGGCGCAAGATCTTCAAATCCGAACCGGTCTCGATCGAGGTGAGGCCGATCCCGCCTCCGCCGCCGGGCTACCCGGATGCTGCCTGGCTGCCGGCGAAATCGGTGGAACTGGCGGAGGAATGGTCGCGTGAGCCTTCGCATCTCGTCGCGGGGGAGCCCGTGACCCGGCGCATCACCGTGACCGCGCTGGGCCAGCTCTCGACCCAGATTCCCGCCATCCAGCCGGCGGAACCCGCCGGCGTAAAGCTCTACCCCGACAAACCCGAGCTCAGGGTCATGCCGACAAGCGGCGGCATCAAGGCGCTGCGCCGGGACCAGTACGCCATGATCGCCGTCGATTCCGGCAACATCCGGCTGCCCGCCGTCGAACTGCCCTGGTGGAATATCGAGGCGGAGGCATGGGAGGTCGCAAGCCTGCCGGCGAAAGCGCTGGCGATTGCACCGTCCACGGACGCCCTGCCGCATCCTGCCGCGCTCGCCGCCGCGGTTGAAGAGCTGCCCCGCGCCGCCGCCCGGGCCGAGCCCGGGTTCTGGCGCGGCGCGGCCCTCGTGCTGGGGGCCGCCTGGCTCGCTACGCTGTTGCTCTGGTGGCGCTCGCGCCGCGCGCCCTTGGTGTCGGCGGCCACGCCTTCCGCGAAGGCGGCCTCGGCGCGCAAACTGCAGGCCGCCTACCTCCGATCGGCGCGACGGGGGGCGCAGCGCGGCGACGCCGCCGCGGTGAAGTCATCGCTGCTGGAATGGGCGCGTTTTACGTGGCCGGCGCGGCCGCCGCGCAGCGTGGCGGCGATCGCGAACCGCGTGGCGGAGCCGCTCGCGGGGGAGCTCAGGCGGCTGTGCGAGACGAGTTACGGGCCCGGGCGCCGGACCTGGAACGGCGAGGGCCTCGCGGCCGCGCTGCGCTCGCTGCAGGTCAGCGAGGAGCGAGGCGCGTCCAGGGTCGAGGTGCTGCCGCCATTGATGCCGCACGCCGACGGGTAGCCCGCTGCACGGGTAATCGCCGCGTCCGACGCCGCAGCCGCTCGCGGGGGCGATCAGTGGGCCTGCCGGCCCCTTACCATTGCCCCGAGTTTTCCATGGAGGCCCACGGCTCGGCGGGTTCCAGCGCCTGGCCGGCCTGCAGCAGCTCGATCGAGATATTGTCGGGAGAGCGCACGAATGCCATGTAGCCGTCGCGCGGCGGCCGGTTGATGGTCACGCCCGATTCGAGCAGCCGTTGGCACACGGCATAGATATCGTCGACGGCGTACGCGATGTGGCCGAAGTTGCGACCTTCGGAATACTCCGAGATGTCCCAGTTACAGGTCAGCTCGATCTGGGCGTCGTGATCACCCGGCGCGGCCAGGAACACGAGCGTAAAGCGGCCCTTTTCGTTTTCGGTTCGCCGCAGCTCCTCGAGACCGAGCTTGTTGCAATAGAAGTCAAGCGACTTCTCGAGGTCGCCCACGCGCACCATGGTGTGCAGGTATCGCATCACTTCCTCCCCGCGCCCGAATTCGCGGCCGGTTGAACTAACGCATAGTATAAGACCACAATGCGCCGTCGGCAGCGGCCCTGCCGGCCTCCTTACACAGTCCATCCGGAATCCGCATTGCACCAGATCCGCGCCATCACCATTGACCTCGACGACACGCTGTGGGAGATCGCGCCGGTCATCCGCCGCGCCGAAGCGGAGCTCTGGCGCTGGATGGAGCGGCATCGCCCCGCCGTCTGCCGCCGCTTTACCGCGGAAGCAATGGTGAAGCTGCGTGACCAGGTGATCGAGGAATACTGGCAGCACACGCACGATTTTCGCTTCCTGCGCCGCATTGCCCTCACGCGCATGCTCGAGTCCTGCGGCTACACGGATGACTGCGTGGACGAGGCGTTCGAGGTGTTCGACCGGTTCCGCAACCGTGTCGAGCTCTTTCCCGACGTCCTGCCGTCGCTGGAGCGGCTGTCGGAACGCTTCACCGTAGTCGCCGTTACCAACGGCAATGCGAACCTGCAGACGATCGGTATCAGGCACCTGTTCAGCGACGTCGTCAGCGCGGTCGAAGTCGGTGCGGCGAAGCCCGCACCGCGCATCTTCGGGGAAGCCCTGCGGCGGGCCGGTGCGAGCGCCGGCGAAACGCTGCACGTGGGCGATCACCCGGAATGCGACATCGCGGGCGCGCAGGGAGCGGGGCTTCGCACCGCGTGGATGAACAGGACGGGCGATACCTGGCCGCAACACCTGCGGGCACCGGATGCGATCGTCACGACGGTGAGCGAGCTGCGAGAGATCCTTGGCCCCGGCGTCACCGCTGCAAGCGGGAGATGAGCGCAAAGCCGCTGATCCTCTACGTACCAGGCCTCAAGTCCAAGCCGCCGCCGGGCGTACACGTCGACGAACTGTGGAAGTGCCTGGTCGAGGGGGTGCGGCGCGTCAATGCCGACACCGCGCGGGACATGCAGGAGTCCGCCGACGCCTTCGATATCGCGGCCTGGAATTACGATTTCTACGGCGAATACCGCGATATCGCGCTGGACCGGCCCGGCATTTCCCGCGTACTGCGGCAGCGGGAAGCGACCCGCCAGGACATCGCCGATGCGACGAGCTTCGAGCGGCGGGCGCTCCGCTGGCTGTACCTCGCGGCCGATCGGCTGCCGTTCCTGATCCCGCAGATTGCGGACGAAAATCTCGAGCTGCACCTGCGCGACCTGCACCGCTACGTCAGCAACGCCAACGACATTGCCGAAGCCACGCGCCGCATGGTGAAGCTGCCGTTGCGCGCCGCCGCGAAAGCGGGGCGGCCGATGCTCCTCATCGGGCACAGCATGGGATCCGTGATCGCCTACGATGCGCTGTGGCAGATGAGCCGCGTATCCCGCGACGACTTGCAGGTGGACCTGTTACTCACGATGGGCAGCCCGCTGGGCCAGCGTACCATCCAGCGGCGTCTGCTCGGTTCCGGCGCATCCGGGGCGGAACGTTACCCGGACAACATCGGCCGCTGGGTAAACATCGCCGCTGTCGGGGAGTTGACGGCGATGGACATGCAACTCGCGAACGATTACGGCGAGATGGTGAAGCTCGGCCTGGTCGAATCGATAACCGATTACGAGGTCTACAACTATTTCCGCTATAACGGCGAGCTCAACGTGCACGCCGAGTACGGCTACCTGGTGAACGAGGTAACGGGCCAGATCATCGCGGAATGGTGGCAGCGCGTCACGTAGGAGCGCGCATCGCGCGCGATGCCACGGCGTATTACGCCTCGTCCAGGTTCGGCTTGATGACGATGTCGATGCGGCGGTTCTGTGCGCGGCCGGATGCGGTCTCGTTGTTCGCGACGGGGTTGGTCTCGCCGTAACCGGTCGCGATCAGGCGGTAGGCCGGTATCCGCATCGCGTTGATCATGTACTGCTGCACCGACTCCGCGCGGCTCTGCGACAGCCGCTGGTTCATCTCGTCGCTGCCGAAAGAATCCGTGTGGCCCTCGATGATGAGCTCCGACTGCGGGAACACGTCGATTGCCTTTTCCAGTTTCGTCAGCAGCTCGAAGTCACCCTGCTGGATCTCGGCTCCGCCGCTGGGGAAAGTAAGGCCGACCATGCGCAGGATGATGGTATCGCCCTGGCGGAACACGCGCGCTTCGTCGCGGGTGAACATCCGCTCGACTTTCTCGAACTGCTCCTTGATACGCGCCTGGGCTTCGAGGCGCTTGACCAGCGCCGAGCGCTCCGCCGTGGCGCCGCCCAGCCGCTCATCCAGCGCGCGAATTTCTTCGGTCATATCGGCTATCCGCAGGTTGCTTGCCTGCAGGTCCTGTTGCAGGCTCTGGTGCTCTTCGCGGAGGGTCTGTACGTAGCTCACCAGCTCCTGCTGGAGATCTTCGTGGCCGGTCTCCATGTGCGGGACGATGTTCGCTGCGTCGGCAATCCGGGAGAGCGGCTCTTCCCACCGGAGGATCAGCTGCTCGACGGTCAGGTCGTTGTCCCGCACCTTGCGTACGACCTCGGACAGGTGCAAGGCATGCTTCGCTTCGTAATTGGCCTGGCGCGCGAGGCTCCGCGGCAGGTCGGTATCGTAGCGGTTCTGGTTCAGCTCCCGTTCCGCGTCGGCCAGCAACTGCTGCGCTTTGGCGAGCGTGACCGGCGCATAGCGCCCGACGCGCGCCCGCTCAGCGTCCGCGAGCAGCTGGCGCGTCTCCCGGAGGTACTGGTCCTTGATCGCCACGAGCTCGGCCTCGCGATAAAGCGCGGTCGCCTCGATGTTCTTTCGCTGTGCATCTTTCAGGTCGCCGCGCTCCAGCTCGCGAATGGCCGCTCCGAACTCCCGCTGCGCTTTATTCCACAGCTCGGGCGCAAGTTTCGGCGCCAGCGCGTTGGCCGCGTCCTGGCGGCTCTTCATCACCTGCCCGAGCACGGTGTGCGCAAGCCGTGCCGCCTTGGCGGCCTGCTGGAAGTGGGCGGTGGCGCTGGCCGCCTTGTCGCGGACGTACTCGATGTTCCTGCCACGCTGCAGGCCGTCTTCGGCCGCCCGGAAGTCCTTCATTCCGTCTGCGTAGCTCCTGGGCGCCAGTAATTCCGCGTCGACCTCGTCCGCCTCGGCGAGCGCGGCGTCCGCACCGCCGAGGAACGTATCGCGCAGCGGCTCTTGTGCGGTGACCTGCCCGGCCAGCATGACGAGCAGGGCGAGCACGGCCGCCCCGAAAAGTCCATTTCCGGTAGAAGATGCGCTTGTGTTCATTGTCCCCAGGCCCCGTATTGCGAGCGAAAAAACTTACAGAATGCCGCTCGGCAAAACTGTGCAATGTATCTCTGTCTGCGAAGAAAACAAGCATTAATGACTGTGACGGCGTTCACTTTTCGGCGCCTCGGCGGCCTGCTTGCCACGGGCGCGCTGTGCGAATTGTGCTTCGCCTCACAGACTCCGATTGCCGCCTGTCGGTACTGTCGGCGCATGTCGGTGAAGTACTACACCCAGTTTCGATTGACCGACGCGACCTACCGCGGCGGTAACGAGTTCAGCGGCGTGGTCGAGCTGAGCCGGCCGGTGTCCACGGACCTGGATGCGGCGGACATCGAGGCGGTGCTGGCGCGAAACTTCGACCTGCAGAAAAACGCGGTGAAGCTCCTGAGCTGGGCAAGATTGCACTGAGCGGCCGGCTTCTTCCGGCGTTCGCGTTTCCCCCGTTCCCCGGTCATGACCGGGATTTTTTTCTCCCGGCGTGCGAAAATGGCGCTTCCTGCCGCCACACCTTCGCAATCCAGATGAACCGTTCCGACGACGAGCAAGAACTCGACAGTTTCAAAGGCATACCCGTAGTCGCCTCGGGCCGGAAATACCGTACCGCAGCCGGCTTCAACGCCATCAAGAACGGGATCAAGGCCCGGCCCGATGCGCCCGAGGTCGCGACGGGCAACAAGCCCCGATGGCTGCGGGCGAAACTGCCGGCCGGGGCCAGGTTCTCGTCCGTCCGCCGCACCGTGCGCGAGCACCGGCTGGCGACCGTCTGCGAGGAATCCATGTGCCCGAATATCGGTGAATGCTGGAACCACGGCACCGCCACTATCATGGTCATGGGCTCCGTGTGCACGCGCGCCTGCCGGTTTTGCGCGGTCGACACCGGCAACCCCCGCGGCTGGCTGGACGCGGAGGAGCCGGAGAACACCGCGAAGGCCGTCCGGCTCATGAACCTGCGCTATGTCGTCATCACCTCGGTGGATCGCGATGACCTCCCCGACGGCGGGGCGGCACATTACGCGGCTTGCGTGCGCGCGATCAAGGCGATGAACCCGGAAACCGCCGTCGAGGCGCTGACGCCAGATTTCCAGGGCGTACGGGCGCACGTGGAGACCGTCGTCGATTCGGGGCTCGACGTGTTCGCGCAGAATGTCGAGACCGTCCGGCGCCTGACGCATCCCGTGCGCGATCCGCGGGCCGGCTACGAACAAACCATCGGGGTGCTCGCGCACGCGAAGCGCTATCGTCCCGAAGTGCTGACCAAGACCAGCCTGATGCTGGGCTTGGGCGAGCACGACAGTGAAATCCTCGAAACCATGGACGACCTTCGCGAGGCCGGCGTCGATATCCTGACGCTCGGTCAATACCTGCGCCCGACGCCCAATCACCTGCCGGTCGAACGTTACGTTACGCCAGACGAATTCGACAGCTACCGGCGGGAAGGGCTGGAAAAGGGCTTCGTCGAGGTGGTTGCCGGCCCGTTGGTGCGATCGAGTTACCGGGCGGACCGCGTGCTCGAAAAGAACAACGTCGGTATCGCGATTTAGTGGGCGAGTTCTTAACGGAATACGGCCTGTTCCTGCTCGAGGCGGCAACCATCGTCGCCGCCATCCTGGTCGTGATCGCCGCCGGCGCCGCCATCGGGAGGCGTGCCGCCGCCCATGAAAGACTAGAGGTCGAGAGCCTCAACAAGAAATACCAGGCGCTGGCCGCGGCGCTCAGGCGGGTCATCCTGGACAAGAGCGCCTGGAAGGCGGCGCTCAAAGCGCAAAAGGCGCGCGACAAAAAAGAATCGAAGTCGGGCAAGCGGCCCCGCGTTTTCGTGCTCGACTTCAAGGGCGACCTCAAGGCCAGCGCCGTCGCCTCCCTGCGCGAGGAAATCGGCTCGATACTGGAGGTTGCCGAGCCGGACGATCACGTGGTCGTCCGGCTGGAGAATTACGGCGGGGTGGTGCACGAGCATGGTCTTGGCGCCTCGCAGCTCGCGCGCATTCGCAGCGCCGGCCTGGCGCTGACGGTGTGCGTCGACAAAGTGGCGGCGAGCGGCGGTTATCTCATGGCCTGCGTCGCCGAGCGCATTATCGCGGCGCCCTTCGCCATCCTCGGCTCGATCGGTGTCATCGCCCAGATGCCGAACTTCAACCGCATGCTCGACGGCCACGGGATCGACTGGGAAATGGTCACGGCGGGCGAGTACAAGCGCACCGTGACCATGTTCGGCCGGAACACGGACGCCGACCGGGCGAAGCTGAAGGCGGAGCTGGAAGACGTCCACGACCTGTTCAAGTCCGCCGTCGCGACCTACCGGCCGCAGCTCGATCTCGGCAAGGTGGCGACGGGCGAGCACTGGTACGGCACCCGGGCACTGGAGCTTGGCCTTGCCGACGAGCTGAAAACCAGCGACGAGCTGCTGGCGGAGCTCGCGCGCGAGCGCGACCTCTACCGGGTCAGCTACAAGACCCGCAAACACCTGAAGCAGCGCCTGCTCGCCAACGTCGACGACGCGCTGGAACGGGCGGAAGCCGCGGGCTGGCGCCGCCGCTTCGAGTCCCGGCTGCCGCGGCTGTAAGAGGTGGTCCTGCGCGCGATTCGATCTTCAGAAACAAGGTCTTATCGATGTCCAGGCGGTCCCCGGGGCCGCCTTCGGCAGGGAACCCCCGAAGCAGCGCCCTGTCTCAACTCGAGAGGCCAACGCCGTTCGCAGGCATCGCTCCGGGAGTTTCGCAGGCTATAATTCCGATGATCGGAGGATAGGTAAATGTACCGTTCCAATTCGACCGTCCGGCGTTCGGCAGTCCTGTTGACGGGACTGCTGCTGGGGCTCATCGCCGCCTGCACATCCACGCCCAGCGGGCGCAGCCAGCTCGTGCTGAAGTCCGATGCCGCCCTCGCGGCCGAGGGCGCGCGGCAGTTCGAGATGATTCGCGAGCAGATGCCGCTGGTACAGGATCGCGCCACTATCGATTACATCGCCTGCGTTTCCAACGCGATCGTCGACGTGCTCGACCCTGAAAGCAAGGCAATGTATTGGGAACTCGCCGTCATCGATCGCCCGGACATCAACGCTTTCGTGCTTCCCGGCGGAAAGATCAGCGTCTTCGACGGCATCCTGCAGGTCGCGCAGAACCAGCACCAGCTCGCGACCGTCATCGGCCACGAAGTCGCGCACGTCACGGCGCACCATGCGAACGAGCGCGCCTCGCGCTCCATGGTGGCGGGCGTTGGTATCGACATCGCCGCGATCCTGATGGGCGGCGGCTATGCGCGCCAGACGCGGGCTGCCCAGCAGACGCTGCAGACAGGTGCGATGCTCGGCATCCTGAATCCCTTCAGCCGCAAGCAGGAATCCGAAGCCGATGTCATCGGCCTGAAATACATGGCGCAAGCGGGCTTCGATCCGCGTGAAAGTGTCACCCTGTGGACGAACATGGAAGAGAAGAACGAGACACGGGTGCCGGAATTCATGTCGACCCACCCGTCCGGGGCAACGCGTATCGAATCCCTGGTATCGCAGCTGCCGGCCGCGCTGGCACTCTACAACGAGGCGCAGGCGCAGGGCAGGTCGCCGAGCTGCCAGCGCTAGCCCGCGCTCCTGCAATGTGACGTCTCCCGACGCGGCCGCTCCTTTCAAGGACCACTTTTCCGGTCACGCGGCCGCCTATGCCGCGTACCGCCCCGGCTATCCGCCGGAGCTCATCCGGTTCCTGGCCGCGTGCTGCGAGGAGCGGCGGCAGGCCTGGGACTGTGCCACGGGCAACGGCCAGACCGCCGTGGGGCTGGCGCCGCATTTCGATCGGGTCGTGGCCACCGATGCAAGCGCCGCGCAGGTCGAGGCGGCTCGCCCGCATCCCCGGGTACGCTATCGCGTCGCCAAGGCGGAGTGTTCCGGGCTCGACGACCGCTCGATCGATCTCATCACCGTCGCGCAGGCGCTGCACTGGTTCGACCTGGACCGCTTCTTCGCGGAAGCCTTGCGCGTGCTGGTGCCTGGCGGTGTGCTGGCCGCATGGAGCTACGGGCTGTGCTATGTCGAGCCGGCGGTGGATACCCTGGTCCGCGAGCTCTATCACGACCTCGACCCGTACTGGCCAGCGGAGCGGGGCATCGTCGACAAGGGCTACCGCGGTATCGAGCTGCCGATGCCGGCAATCCCCCATCCGGGTTTCGCGATGACTTCACGCTGGCGCGCGGAGGCGATGCTCAACTACCTGCGGACCTGGTCGGCAAGCCAGCGATACCTGCGCGATCGCGGCTCCGATCCGGTCGCCGCGATCGCCGATCGCCTGCGCCATGCGTGGGGCGGCGGCGAACGCGAAGTGCGCTGGCCGCTCGCCATCAAGCTCGGCCGCAAACCAGCGGAGACGACAAAGCTGTAGGAGCGCGCATCGCGCGCGATGCCAAAGCGGACGAACGTGGCAACGCGTGCAATGCGCGCTCCTACGTTCGGGGGTGAGGGGGATTTGCCGCCCGGGCGCCGGGCGGATAGAGTCGCGGGGGCTTTTCTGCGACACTGTCGGCCGTGATTCGAGCCTACTGCTTACTTTGCCTTTCGCTGCCGGCGATGCTGCTGCTCTCCGGCTGCGCCAGCCTCGAGGATTTCCTCGCGGCGCGCCTCGATCGCGAGGAGCCGCCGACGGCCCTTCCGGCGCTCGCCGAGCGTCCCAGGCTGGACCCGATCAGCCGTAATGCCTTCGTGCTCGAGTCACCGCAGCAAGACGTCATCGGCCAGCCGCAGATCGTCTTCACGGACGCGGAGGACACCTTCTCCTACATCGCACGTGAGTACGGGCTGGGTTACGACGAGCTGGTCGCCGCAAATCCCGGCGTCGACCCCTGGCTGCCCGGCCAGGGAACGCCGGTGCTGCTGCCGACCCAGTACGTCCTGCCGGACGTGCCGCGCCGCGGCATCGTGCTGAACATCGCGGCGAAGCGCCTGTTCTATTTTCCGGAAGCCGCCGAGGGCGAGCCGGCGCGGGTGTTCACCTACCCGATCGGCATCGGGCGTGTCGGCTGGGCGACACCCACGGGCTCCGCGAAAGTGGTCGCCAAGGCGACCGATCCGGTCTGGTACGTGCCCTGGTCGGTGCAGCAGGAACATGCCGCGGCCGGCGATCCGCTGCCGCCGACGGTGCCGCCGGGGCCTGACAATCCGCTCGGGCGGCACGTGCTGCAGCTCGACATGCCGGGTTACCTGATCCACGGCACCAACAAGCCGTACGGCGTCGGCATGCGCGTCAGTCACGGTTGCGTCCGGCTGTATCCGGAGAACATCGAGCATCTCTACTCGATGGTTGGCACCGGCGTGCCCGTCACTATCGTCAACGAGCCCTACCTGGTCGGTATGCGGGACGGTGACGTGTACTTCGAAGGGCATGCACCGCTGGCCGACGACTCCGTGGATCCCGCCGTCCGGCTCGACAACGTTCTCGCTGACGCGGCCAGCCGCAGTCCCGGGTTCGGCAGCGTTGAGCAAACGAACCGCGCGCGGGCGATTGCAAGTGCCGCGCAGGGGGTGCCGGTACGCATCACCGTCGACGACGCGCTCGAGGTGTACGAGCGCGCGCTGGTGGTGAAGAATACGGTCGAGCGGGACCCGGATGCCCCGACGCTTGCCGAAGTGCGCGCGCTGCTGGACGCGCCGTTACCCGGAGAAGGGCAGGATTCGACCACCGCGCCCGCCGCCGCGGAAGCCGAAGCAGGCGGCAGCTTGCGTTGAGTCGCGCCCGGGGCGCCACCGGGCCGGCCCGCCTCGGGTACAATCCGGCCAGCGCCAAAACCCGGAGACGGATTTGTCAGGTGTCCTCGGCCGTGGGATAACGGTCACCGAAATCGCGGCGATGGACCAGCCCGTCGATACCGGTCGCGAGACCGTCGCCGTTTTCATCGGCCGCGCGCTGCGCGGTCCCCTCCACATCCCCGTACCGCTCGGCAGCGTCGCGGATTTCCGCCGCCGCTTCGGCGGCAGCTGGCATCACAGCAGCCTCGGCCCGGCGGTGGAGCAGTTCTTCGAGCACGGCGGCCGCAGGCTCTACGTCGTGCGCGTGGCGAACAACGCACGCGGCGCGATGCTCTGCATGCCGGCGCAGCACGGCGTGCTGGTGCTGCGCGCCGTGGAGCCCGGCTCGACGGAACGTATTCGAGCGGCCGTGGACTATGACGGGATCGACGATAGTGAGCATTTCAATCTCACGCTGCAGCGCATCGATCCCGACACCGGCCTCGTTGCCGACCAGGAAATTCATCGCGATCTGAGCTGCCGTCCCGACGACCGCGGATTCATCGCCACCGCACTGCAGGGATCGCTACTTGCGGAAGTACAGCTGCCGCTGCCCGGCGGCCGGCCGCTGCCGACCGGCGGACCGGACAACAGGCTGGGCTATGTCGAAGCCGTGCAGCGGGGCAGCGACGGCAGCGATCTCTGCGACTACGACCTCATCGGCAGCGCGACACGGGGCACGGGGCTGTTCTCACTCGAGCAGCTCGACGGCTTCGATTTACTGTACCTGCCGCCGCCCGGGCGCCAGGACGACCTCGGCCCGGCCGCGGTGCTGGCCGCCGAGCTCTATTGCCGCCGCCGCGGTGCCATGCTCGTCATGGACCCGCCGTCGGGCTGGACCGATGCCGAGGCGGCGATTGGGGGCCTGCGCCGCGCGGGCTACGCCAGCCCGAATATCCTGGCTTATTTCCCGCGCCTGGCGGACCGGCGGGATCGGGCAGCGCGGCCGCGGGCGGCCGGCGGCGCGATCGCCGGGCTTTTGTGCCGGCACGACCGCAGGCTCGGGCCCTGGCAGCCGTTCACGGACGACGACACCCGGTTCAGCCGTCGCCTGGCACCCGCCGTGGAAGTCGATGCCGAGGCGGCGGGACGGCTGCTGCGCGAAGGCTTCAACGTCATCGCGGCGCCGCGTGCCGGGCGGACAGCGCTCACCGGCGCCGTCACGCTGGCACGCAACAGCCAGCTCCACAGCCACTATGCCAGCCTGCCGGTGCGCCGGCTGTGCCTCGCGATGACCGCGGCCATCGAGCGTGCCACCCGCTGGTCGGTGTTCGAGGCCGACACCCCGCGCCGCGCCGCCCGCGTCCACGCCCAGGTCCATGCCTACCTGGCAGGGCTGGCCCAATCGGGGGCATTCGCCGACGATCGCTTCACGGTCCATTGCGATACCGGGCGGCAGCAGCGCGGTGTCACGATCCTCCTCACCTTCCAGCCGGCCGGCGCGGACGAGGCACTGACGCTCAGCCTGCACCAGGACGCCGCGGGCTGCCGTGTTACGAGCAGCGCGTTCCCGCCGTCCATCGCGCGGTGCGCGTGAGCTGATGCGCCCCGAACGGGCCTACGCGCGGCCGTAGCCGCCGCCGCCGGGGGTTTCGACGACCAGGCAATCGCCGGGGGCGAGGCGCGTCGTGGCGGTGCCGCCGAGCGTCTCGACGCGGCCGTCCGCGCGCTCCACCCGGTTCGCGCCCGTTTGCCCGGGAGCGCCGCCGGCGAGGCCGAAGGGCGGCACGCGGCGGTGGCCGGACAGCACCGACACGTCGACCGCCTCGCAGAAGCAGAGCCGCCGCATCGCGCCGTCGCCGCCGCGCCATCGGCCGCCGCCGCCGGAGCCTTTGCGGATCGCGAACGATTCCACGAGCACCGGAAACTTTTCCTCCAGCACCTCCGGGTCCGTCATGCGCGAGTTCGTCATGTGCGTTTGCACCGCGTCGGCGCCGTGCCAGCCGGGGCCGGCGCCCGCGCCGCCCGCGATCGTCTCGTAATACTGCACGCGCTCGTTACCGAAGCTCACGTTGTTCATGGTGCCCTGCGAGGCCGCGAGCGCGCCCAGCGCTCCGTACAGCGCATCGGTCACGCATTGCGAGGTCTCGACGTTGCCCGCGACCACCGCCGCGGGCCAGGCCGGGCTCAGCAGCGAATGCTTCGGGATAACGATGTCGAGCGGCTCGAGGCAACCCTCGTTCATCGGGATATCCTCGGCGACGAGGGTGCGGAACACGTACAGCACCGCGGCGCGGGTGACGGCTTCCGGCGCGTTGAAGTTCGCCGCCGACTGCGGTGACGTGCCCGTGAAATCCACGACCGCCGTGCGCCGCGCGCGATCGATCGACACCCGCACTTCGATGCGCTCGCCCGAATCGAGCTCGCAGGCAAAGGCTCCGTCCGACAGCCTCCCGAGGAGGCGGCGCACGCTGGCGGCGGCGTTCTCCCGCACGAAGCCGAGATAGGCCTGCACGGTCGCCAGCCCGAACCGGTCGACCGCCTTTTGCAGCTGCCGGATGCCGTGCCGGTTCGCCGCGAGCTGCGCTTTGAGGTCCGCCAGGTTCTGCGCGGGATTCCGGGGCGGGTATTTCGCGCCCGCGAACAGTTGCTGCAGTGCTTCTGTTTGCAGGCGGCCGCGGCGGACGAGGGGGAAATTGTCGATCAGCACGCCTTCCTCGTCGATGTGCGCGCTCGCCGAGGGCATTGAACCGGGCGTGATGCCGCCGACGTCCGCGTGGTGCGCGCGCGAGGCGAGAAAGAATCGAGGTGCCCTGCCGCCGGCGAACCAGGGGGTTACCACGGTGATGTCGGGCAGGTGGGTGCCGCCGTTGTACGGTGAGTTCTGCATGATGGCGTCGCCGTCCTGCAGCGTATCGCCGAGGTCGGCAATCACGCGGCGCACGCTTTCGCCCATGGAACCGAGGTGCACCGGCATGTGCGGGGCGTTCGAGACCAGCCTTCCCTCCGCATCGAACAGCGCGCAGGAAAAATCGAGCCGCTCGCGGATATTCACCGACAGCGCGGTGTTCGTGAGAATGCTGCCCATTTGTTCGGCGATATGCATGAACAAGCGGTTGAACACTTCCAGGCGCACGGGATCGGGTGCGCGCGCCGGTGCGGCGGCGATGCCGGGCGCACCCTCCGTCTCGCGGCTCTCGAGCAGCAGGTGGCCCCATTGGTTGACGCGCCCGCGCCAGCCGTCGTCGATCACGGTCGTGCCGCTGGCTTCGATCACGATCGCCGGGCCGCGGATCGTCGCGTTCGCTGCCAGCGCTTCCCGGCGAAACACCGGCACATCGCGCCAGGCGTTGCCGACGCGCAGCCGGCGGCGGCCGGCGGGCTCCGGCGGGGGGCCGGGGGCGACCTGCGGCTCGTCGAAGACCTGTTCGATGCCGGTGCCCTCGACGCGCACGGTGGCAACGAGCAGTTCGCAGGCGGCGACGTCCGTGCCGAAACGATCGTGATGCAGGCGCTCGAACTCGCGCCGCATAGCCGCCGCGCTGCCGGGCGCGACGTCGATGACGCTGTCGGAGCCGCGCACGCGGAGGCCGACGGAGGCCGAGAAATGGCGGTACTCCGGCGGCACGTTCTGCTGCTCGAGCAGCTGGTTGCATTCGGCCTCGAGTGCCTTCAGCGGTTTGCGCAGCCGTACCGGGCTGTCGTCCGCAAATGGCGCTTCAATCGACTGCTGCCGCTCGACGCGTATATCCGCGAGCCCCATGCCGTAAGCCGACAGCACGCCGGCGAGCGGATGCAGCCACACGCGCTTGATGCCGAGCACGGCGGCGACCAGGCAGGCGTGCTGCCCGCCCGCGCCGCCGAAGCAGCACAGGGTGAAATCGCGCACGTCGGCGCCGCGCTCTATCGTGATCTTGCGAATCGCGTTCGCCATGGTCTCGACTGCTACCGTCAAAAAGCCCGCGGCGACATCCTCGGGCTGCACGGCTTCGCCGCGGTCGGCGGCGACCTCGGCCGCCAGCGCGGCGAACTTTTGCTGCGCGATCTGCAGGTCCAGGGGCTCGTCCGCGGCCGGGCCGAACACCCGCGGAAAATAGTCGACAGGAATGCGGCCGAGCAGCAGGTTCGCATCCGTGATCGTCAGCGGACCGCCGCGGCGGTAGCTCGCGGGGCCGGGATCCGCGCCCGCCGACTCCGGGCCGACCTGGTAGCGTCCGTCGGCGTAGCGCAGGACCGAGCCGCCGCCGGAGGCGATCGTGTGGATCTTCATCATCGGTGCGCGCAGGCGCAC
Organism: uncultured Woeseiaceae bacterium; assembly: GCA_964607425.1. Lineage (GTDB taxonomy): Bacteria > Pseudomonadota > Gammaproteobacteria > Steroidobacterales > Woeseiaceae > IDS-8. Next base: position 31,872 of record CAZSKQ010000010.1, on the reverse strand, counting down.
GCCGGCGACCGTGGACTGGTTGTCGCGCTCGTACTCGCCGCTCCACGCGGAGACGTCGGTCGAGGTGCCGCCCATGTCGAAGCCGATCAGCCGGTCGAGACCGGCGATGCGCGCCGTCTCCACCATGCCTACCACGCCCGCGGCCGGACCCGACAGCACGCTGTCCTTGCCGCGGAAGCGATCGGCGACCACGAGCCCGCCGTTGCTCTGCATGAACAGGAGGCGGCGCGGTTCCGCGACGGGGAAGAGCGCCTGGCGCAGGCCGTCGATGTAGCTGACCAGCACCGGTGTCAGGTACGCATCGACCAGCGTCGTTTCGGCACGGCTGACGAACTTGATGAGCGGTTCGACATCGTGCGACACGGAGACCTGGCGCATGCCGCAATCGACGGCGATCCGCGCAATGCGGCGCTCATGCTCCGGCCAGCGATAACCGTGCAGCAGGCACACCGCGAGCGAGTCCAGTCCGTCGGCCACGCAGCCGGCCAGCGCTTCACGGATGGCGCTTTCGTCGAGCGGCATGAGCACGTCCCCGTCCGCGGTGACGCGCTCCGCTGCTTCCAGCACGCGGCTGTAGAGCGGCTCGGGTTTCAGGATCTCGAGCGCGAAGATGTCGGGGCGGTTCTGGTAACCGATGGCAAGGGCGTCGGCAAAGCCTTGCGTAACCACCAGCGCGGTCTTGCGCCCGCGGCGTTGCAGCAGGGCGTTGGTGGCCACCGTGGTGCCCATCTTTACTGCGGCGATCCGGCGCTCGGGGCCGCCGGCCGCGGACCACTGCGCGAGCAGGCGCCGGATACCTTCCGCGGCCGCATCCTCGTAGTGTGCGTCGGCTTCCGACAGCAGCTTCGTCGTCTCGATCGAACCATCGGGGCGGAGCGCGACAACGTCGGTGAACGTGCCGCCCCGGTCGATCCAGAATTGCCAGTCGTTGTACTTGGTCATGTCGCCATGCGAGCCGCGGGGCCCGTCTCACGGGCGATCCGTTGTCCCTTTACCAACAGCGACGGCGCGGCCATCATGGGGCGCCTGCGTAACACGCCGCCTCTACCGCGATAATACAAGGACCGCGCAATGAAGCTATCGACAGTCGCGGGCATCGCCACCCTTGTGCTCCTCGCCGCTTGCGGCGGACCCGAACGCGCAAACGAGCCGCCGGCAGAAGCCGCCCCGGGACGCCGGCGGCGCGAACGCCCCCGCGCAACTGGCCGCCCTGGTCGAGGAGTTTTTCGAGCGAGAGCTCGAGCTGAACCCGCTGCTCGCAACCTCCATCGGCGACGAGCGGTACAACGACCGGCTCGCCAATTCGCTCGGCCCGGAATACCGGGCGCACAACCAGGAATACCTGGGTCGCCTGCTCCACCCGGGCACGGAGCGCATTGACCACCACGTGGGCCTATACTGCGCGCAATCACCGCTAAACAGGAGACAGCAATGACACCCTGGGAAATCGAAGCGGACGAGATGGTGACCTGCAACTGCGACTGGGGTTGCCCCTGCCAGTTCAATGCCCGGCCGACGCGGGGGTGCTGCGAGGCAATCGCCGGGTTCAGGATCAGGAAAGGGCACTTCGGCGACACGCAGCTCGACGGCCTGAATGCCATCGGGGTGCTCTGTTGGCCGGGCGCGATCCATGAAGGCGGCGGCCGGGCCTGGATGATCATCGACGAGCGTGCCGACGAGGCGCAGCGAATGGCGTTGCTCACGATCCTGAGCGGGCAGGAAACGGACCCGGGCGCTACCGTGTGGGCCGTGTTTGCCACCACCCTGGCCGAGGTCTTCGATCCGGCGTTCAAGCCGATAACGCTGGAGGTGGATGTCCCCGGACGGCGCGGGCACATGTCGGTGGACGGCCTGATAGAAGGCCGCGGCGAACCGATCAGGAACCCGGTAACGGGCGCCGAGCACCGCGCGCGTATCGAGCTGCCGGACGGCTTTGAGTACAACGTCGCCGAAGTGGGCAGCGCGACCGCGAAAAGCACGGGGCCGCTGAAGACCGCATATGAGAACAGCTATGCGCAGTTCGCGCACATCCACCTCAACAATCACGGGGTCGTCAAAGCCGCGGCGTGAGGGCGTGATCGGCAGCTCCGCCGCCGAGGCGTTGCTGCGGCGCGATCGGTGGATCGTCGGCGGCGGGCTGCTCTTGATCTGCGCGTTGTCCTGGGCATGGCTGCTCGCCGGGTCGGGCACCGGGATGAGCATGGCGGCCATGCTGTCGTGGCAGTTTCCTCCGCCGATGATGCGGGGCGGCGGCGGAACATGGAGCGCCGGCTACTGGCTGCTCGTGCTGCTCATGTGGTGGATCATGATGATCGCCATGATGGTGCCGAGCGCCGCGCCAATGATCCTTTTGTACGCGCGGGTATACCGGCACGGGCGGCAAAGCGGTGCGGACCTGTCGCCGGTGGTGCCGACCGCGGCCTTTGCCGGCGGCTACCTGCTGGCCTGGCTGCTGTTCAGCGCCGCCGCCACCGGCCTGCATTTCACCCTGGAGCAATCCGGCCTCGTGCACCGGATGACAATGTGGAGCACGACCGCGACGCTGTCCGGGGCGTTTTTGGCGGGGGCCGGTCTGTACCAGTTTTCGCCCTGGAAGAACCGCTGCCTCAACCGGTGCCGCTCGCCCGCGAGCTTCCTGGCGGCGCATTGGCGCAAGACTCGCGCGGGCGCGCTGCGCCTCGGAATGCATCACGGACTCTACTGCATCGGCTGCTGCTGGTCGCTCATGCTGCTTTTGTTCGTCGGCGGCGTGATGAACCTGGTCTGGATCGCGGGGCTTGCGGCGCTCGTGCTGCTGGAGAAACTGCACCGCTTCGGTCACTGGATTGCGCGCGGCGCGGGCGCCGTCATGGTGACCGCCGGTATCACCCTGCTGGCGTAGGAGCGCCGCGCGCTCCTACCAGGCGATGCCGTAGTCCTCGCCGAAATCGCTGGCGGCGCCCCACATGGTGCCGTGGTCGCGATCGAAGTAAATCGCCGTGATCGGTCCCGAGGTACGCTTGCTCGTCTCGACGTCGTAGCCCATGTTCCGCAGCCGGTCCTGCACCCAGCCGGGCACATCCTCGCGCACCACCAGCCGTCCCGGCTCGGCCGTGTGCGCCCCGAACGAGCTTTGCATCTGGTAGCTCGTGATGTTGGCGGCCTCGGCCGCCTGCTGCACATTCATGCCGAATTCCACGACGTTCAGGAAAAACTGCAGGAGGTTCTGGTCCTGCGTGTCGCCACCCTGCACCGCGAAGGACAAAAACGGCTTGCCGTTCTTCAGCGCCATGCCGGGGGTCAGCGTGGCGCGCGGCCGTTTCCCGGGTTCCACGACATTGAACGGGTTCATGGCCGCGTCGAGGACGAACGCCTGCATACGCTGGCTCAGGCCCACGCCGGTGCGCCCGGCGATGAATGCCGGAATCCATCCGCCGCTTGGCGTTACGGAGACGACCCAGCCTTCCTCATCCGCCGCCTGGATCGAGGTCGTGCCCGCCACGAAAGCCTCATCCGGCGTCATTTGGAAAGCCTGCTGGAAGCCTGCCTCGCCCTCGCGATCGGCGGTGGGCGGCACCGGGGTCCACTGCTCCAGCAACTCGAGATAGGGATTCTTCCCGTCCTGGTACGGATATGGATCGCCGGGCTTCACTGTCTCGTCGTTGTGCGACCAGTCGATCTGCTCGAAGCGGGCCCGCGCATATTCCTCCGACAGCAGGCCTTCGATGGGCTCCTCGGGCGGGAAGTACGGGTCGCCGTAGTAGAAGTCGCGGTCGGCGAAGGCGAGGTTCATGGCCTGGTAGAGCGCGTGGATGTAGCGGCTGCTGTTGTAGCCCATCGACTTCAGGTCGGCGTGCTCGAGGATGTTCAATGCCTGCAGCATCACCGGGCCCTGCACCCAGTGCGTCAGCTTGTAGACGTCGATGCCGCGGTAGTTGGTGCTGACCGGCTCCTCGATGTACACCTGCCAGCGGTCGAGGTCCTCCATGGTGATGAGGCCGCCGGCGGCCTGCGTCGCCCGCACCAGCTCCTCGGCGATGTCGCCGCGGTAGAAGCGGTCGTAGGCGGCCATGATGGCCTGTTCCCGGCTCTTACCTTCTTCGAGGGCCGCGGCCTCCGCGTCCACCAGCTTTTGCAGGGTCGCCAGCAGGTCCGGCTGGCGAAAGACTTCGCCGGGATACGGTGCGGCTCGCTCCGCCGAGCCCTCCTGCCAGTGCGGCAGCAGGATGCGTTTCGACGCCGGCCATTGCGCGATCGTCTCGCGGTGCCGTTCCATGTTATCCGCCTGCGCGGCCTCGATCGGGTAACCCCGCGCCATCTGCATCGCCGGGGCGAGGACTTCCGCCAGCGACAGCTCGCCGTAGCTCGCGAGCATTACCATGAGGCCGCCTGGCGTACCGGGGGTGACCGCGGCCAGCGGTCCGTACTCGGGCGGATAGATCATGCCTTGCTCGCGGAAGAATTCGGCGGTGGCGCCGGTCGGCGCCGCGCCGAGCGCGTTGATGGCAATGACCTTCTTCGTATGCGGGTTGTAGATGAGTGCCTGCGTTTCGCCGCCCCAGCCGAGCGTGTCCCACATCGTCGACGTCGCCGCGAGCATGGCGCAGGCCGCGTCGACAGCGTTGCCGCCGCGTATGAACGTCATCGCGCCCGCAGTCGCACCCAGCGGTTTGCCGGTGATCGCGACCCAGTGCTCGCCGTGCAGGGCAGGCTTGACCGTGCGCTCCGCCGCGGCCGGGAGAGCGGCCAGTAAAGTGGCCAGGGCGAGTGCAAGTACCCCGGAGTGCCGCCGGACGTTATTGTTCATTTTAGCCCCCGCATCCGTTTTTCCGATCCGACAGAGTGCAACATTTGCTGCACAATGTGAATGCGCCGGCAACCCGTCTTACGCGTGTCCCCACGCACCGGTGGCCTGCACGGGCGTCCCGGGGCGGATACGGTATCCTCCCCGCCATGCCTCGCCAGCAAGTAAAAATCGGGATCTTCGGGCGCCTGCTGCGCATCGTCGCGACCCTCATCGCCGCTTTCATCGCCCTCAGCGTACTCTTCGTGCTCCCCCTGCGCTGGTTCGATCCACCCGTCACCTCCTTCATGCTGCAGGACGACAGCGGGCGGGTGCCGGTGGCGTACGCCTGGGCGGACTGGCCGTCCCTCGGCGACGCGGCCGCGCTCGCGGTCGTCGCCGCGGAGGACCAGAAGTTCGCACAGCACTTCGGCTTCGACTTCGCCGCCATCCAGGCATCGGTGATGCAGTACCGCGAGGGCGCAACCCTGCGCGGCGCCTCGACCATTACGCAGCAGGTCGCGAAAAACCTCTGGCTCTGGCCCGGCCGGAGTCTGCTGCGCAAGGGCATCGAGGGCTGGCTCGCGCTGCTGATTGAAGCCACGTGGCCCAAGCGCCGCATCCTCGAGGTGTATCTCAACATCGTGGAGCTGGGGCCGGGCCTGTACGGCTTCCCCGCCGCGAGCGAGCAATATTTCGGCAAGGCTCCCGCCGAGCTGACCGACGCGGAGGCGGCGCTGCTCGCCGCGGTGCTCCCGAACCCGGCCCGTCTCAACGCGGCGCGGCCCTCCACTTACGTACGCGGCCGCCAGCAGTGGATTCATCGAAATATGCAGCGGCTGCGCCGCGAAGGGTGGCTGACCCTGCTTCAGTGAGCCCCGGCGGCAGGCGCGATGCCGGGGCGGGCGGGCGTGGCATCGCGCGCAATGCGCGCTCCTGCATTTCGCGCCGGGGGCGCCAGTCGGCGGGTTACGGGCGGCGGTGCAGGCGGTCCAGCTCGTCCAGGAGGTCCAGCGCCAGGGCGGCGCCGGGCCAGTTGACGTGGAGGTCGCGCACCAGGCGCAGGGCCGTCCGCGCGCGCAGCAGCGAGGCGCCGTGGAAGCGCCATTCCGGTTCGTTGTCGGCGGCGGGCTCGATGACGCCCTCGTCCACCATTTGCACGACCAGCTCCCTCTCCACGCCGCAGGCCTGGCAGAGCTCGGTCAGCGTAAAGGTCACGCGCTCGTCCAGTATGACGCCGCGCAAGCTTTCGTTGGATCGCTCGTTCATCGCGCTACACCCCGAGTTTCGCGCGCGGGTTCACGTTGTGCTCGCGTTCGAGCTTCTCGTAAAGCTCGCGTGCCTTCTCGTCCGCCGGCGGCACCACCACCTTCAGCTCGACGTATTGATCGCCGGGCGGTTTCCCGGGCAATCCCCGTTCCTTGAGCCGCAGGGTCTTGCCGGAGCCTGCGCCGGCCGGGATCTTGAGGTCCACCGTGCCGGCAAGCGTCGGCACCTTCACCTTGCGCCCCAGGGCGACTTCCCAGGGTGTGACCGGCAGCTCCAGGTAAAGATCCTTGCCTTCGGCGCGGTATAGCGGGTGCGGCTCGAACTCCACGGTGAGGTAGAGGTCGCCGGGCGGACCTCCGCCGAGACCGGGCCCGCCCTGTTTTTCCAGCCGGATGCGCTGGCCCGCGGTGACGCCTTTCGGGATCCTGACGTTCAGGGTGCGCCGCCGGCGGCCGACGCGCCCGGACGCGTCGACTTCCGGTACTTCGAGCGTCACCGTGCGGGTCGCGCCCTGGAACGCGTCCTCGATGGGGATGCTGATCGTCGCGCTGGCATCCTCGCCGCGCATGCGGCCGCCGCCGGCCCGGAAGCGGAAACCGCCCTGTCCGCCCTGGCCAAACAGGGTTTCGAAGAACTCGCTGAAATCGCCGGCGCCCGCGAACGCCTCGTCGCCGAAGGAGGGCCCGCTCCGGCGTTCCCAGCCCGGCGGCGGCTGGAAATCCTGCCCCGCCTTCCAGTTCTCGCCGAACTGGTCGTAGGCGCTGCGCTTTTCCGGATCCTTCAGCACCTCGTAGGCTTCGCGCGTCTCCTTGAAGCGCGCCTCGGCATCCGGCTCCTTGCTGACGTCCGGGTGGTACTTGCGCGCCAGGCGGCGATAGGCGCGCTTGATCTCGTCCTGGGAGGCGCCGCGCTCGACGCCGAGCACCTCGTAATAGTCTTTGAACTTCATGAGCTGGATCCTGGCCCGGGCCAACCGCGGCTTCGAGCCATTCTACCGGTCCCCCGCGGCGATCTGCAGGGTCCGGCAGCCGCGCTCAGACCAGGTCCCACCCGAGCTCGAGGGTCTTCGTCACCGTCTGCCAGTCGCGCACCGGGCCGTCCGTGCCGAGGCACTGCTCGAGGGCGGCCGCGACCTGCGACGACTCGAGCCCGTCGGGCGCGTGCAGGTAGAACACTTTCCGGTCGATCGCGAAGCGTTCCGTGCGGCTTTTCAGCCGATCCAGCGCCTCGATCCCGGAGCTTGCCGGTGCGTCCCTCAGGAACCACAGGTGCAGGTTCGAGGCGTCCTTACGCGCATCCATGAACGGATTCGCGGCCACCGCATGTTCGAGTTCCTGGATGGTAATAACGTGGATCCGCGGCTCGAAGCCGTGCTCCTGGCGGATCGACGCGGCGATGCGGCGGGCGACCTCCGGACGCTGCTGGCGCGTGCAGCGAAACGCAACATTGCCGCTCTGCGAGTAGGTGCCAGCGCGGTGGATTCCGATTCTTTCGAACAGCTCCACCAGGTCTTTCATCGGCAGCCGGTTGCGGCCGCCGGTATTGATGCCGCGGAAAAAAGCGATGCAGGTCCCCATCTCACCGTACTCTTTGTGCTCTTATGTTCGATGATTCAATCACTTTCGTCGCGGCAAAAAAAGCCCGACGGCCTCTCGACCGCCGGGCCTTCCACATTGTGACCGCGTAAACCGCGATCGGTACGGCTAAATCCTAGCGCCTCGCGCCGAAGAACCAGCGCGCGCCCAGGGTCCACGTGGTGACGTCATCGCCGAACTCCAGCGATGCGCCGAGCGCGATCTCGTCGTTCAGGAAGTAATCGCCAGCGACCTCGAAAGACGTCTCGCTGCCGGATTCATCCAGGTCGACATAGTTAACGAACGCGCGGCCTTCGATCTGCGGGTGGAACATGTTGCGGAATCCAGCCGACAACCCGAACCCGCGATCATCCAGGTCGGCGGGACCGACATCGATTTCCCCGTCGATATAGGAAATGCGGCCGACAAGGTCGGCGCCGTTCCTCAGCGGCAGCGCGTAGCCGCCGCCGATCTCGAACGCCGATACGTCGATGCCCCGGCTGAAATCCAGCGTCCGGTAGTTGCCGAAGAGATGCACCTGCTCGGTCAGCTCGAGCGAGCCGCCGATTTCGAACCCGTCGCCGTTGGCATCGATGCCGCCCGCGTCCAGTTCCGTGTCGATCCAGCGAAGCTCGGCGTAGTTGTAGTCCAGCCCGGCGCCAACAGCGGTGCCGGCCAAAAGGACTGCTGGCAGGACCATAGCCGCGGTCGTGCGCTTAAATCGTCGAGATCTCATCAAATTCTCCCAATCCGTGAATGAACCCAAGTCATTCGTGCTGTTGTTCACGGGCAACAACACGAACAGGCCCCCCGGTAGCCCGGGGAGGCGGATGCGAAGTGTGCCAGAAAAGCGGTAGGTTAGAGTGACCGGATCGGCATTTAGTTTGATTATTCTGACGCTGTAGGTGTCGCCTTTAGGCAACAGTTGGACGAGGTAGCAAGCGGCCGCCTTCTTCCGGCCCTATGCAACGAGGCCCACGATGCCCACCACGATCAGGTAAATGGCGACGACGTAGTTCAGCAGGCGCGGCATGGCCAGGATCAGGATGCCGGCGATCAGGGACAGGACGGGAACGAGCTCCAGGTGCAGGGTCATCGTTGTTGCTCCAAAAAAAGTTGCTCACTATAGGTCCGGACGGCGGCGGGCGCCACGCGGCGTTCTTCGCGGCGGGTAGAATGCCCTGCATGACAGGATCCGCGATTCCCCGACTACGGCGGCGGCCCCGTGTTTGCGCACTCGTGCTTTGCCTCGCCGTGGTGGGCGGCCAAGGTGCCGGCGGCGAGCCCGCGCCCGCGGCGGCCGGCAGCGGCATGGCGGAAGAACCCTTCCAGGGCGTCACCGCCAACGGGCAACCCGTGTTCGGCCTGTTCCCGGTGGCAGCGACCGGGGTCACCACCGACCCGCTGGTGGCGGCCGCGGACGCATTCCTCGAAGCCCTGGGCGCGGCACAGCGGGCGCGGGTGCAATTTCCCGTGGACGATCCGTCATGGCGCGCGTGGGACCCTCATGGCGGGGAAAAGGCGGACCGGGGTGTCAGCCTGGCCGCGATGAGGCGGGCAGCGCGCGAGGCGGCGTTCGAGCTGCTGAAGGTCTCGCTGAGCGAGCGCGGTTTCGCGCTCGTCCAAAGCTTCGTGGGCCGTGATGAAGCCGCAAGACGCTACCGCATCGCCGTCATGGGTGAGCCGTCGCGGCGCGCGCCCTGGGGCTGGCAGCTGCAGGGCGATCACCTCGTCATCAACTATTTCGTGCTCGGCGACCAGGTGGTGATGTCGCCGGTGTTCCTGGGCACGGAGCCGGCGGCTGCGGGCCGGCAGCCGCCGCTGCTGGAGGACGAACGGGCCCGGGGACGGAGCATGCTGGAGAGCCTCAGCGAAGCGCAGCGCCGGATGGCGATCGTCGGGACCGCGGATAAGGGCCAGGAAATCATTGCCGGGGCATCGAACGACAATGCGATTCTCGAGAACGTCGGTATTCCCGCCTTTCTCATGAGCGGCGAGCAGCGCGCAGCGCTGCTGGCGCTGATCGAGCTGTACGTCGGTTACCTGCGCGACGGTCATGCCGCGGTCAGGATGGCCGAGGTCGAAGCGCATCTCGACGACACCTATTTCGCATGGTCGGGCGGTGACGGCGACGATCCCGCCTTCTACTACCGCATATTCAGCCCGGTCATCCTGATCGAGCTGGACAGCCGGACGGCCAATGATCACGTGCACGCGATCATCCGCACCCCGAACGGCAACGACTACGGTAAGGCGCTCCTGCGCCAGTACCGCGCCGGGCAATCCCGCGGCTGAGCGCCGGCGCGGTCTTTATCGCGAAAAGCCCGGCCGGGGCGGTACGGCCGGTTGGCCGGGGCGGGTCCAGCCCGGCCGCGGTTCCGGCTCCGGGACGTGAAGATCGCGGTCGCCTCGCGGCGGAGGCTGCGAAGCGTGGCCGATCCTCAGGGCCCTGCCGCGGTGAGGCGCACCGTGATGCCGCCTGGGGAACAGGGCGATCGGACCGTAGAACGGCAGGACCCGCTCGTAGTCCGCGGCCTCGCGGGCGGCCAGTTGCCGTTCCAGCTCGGCAATGCGGGCCTCGACGGCGGCGGCACGCGCCTCCTCCTCCGCGGCGGCCTTCTCCTCCTGGATCGCGGACCACTGTTCGCCGATGCGCTCGGCCTGGTTGAGGATCGACCAGTAGTCGTCGCCGGGGTCGTAGGCGGGCGAGTTGGAGGGCGCTATGCGCAGCGTTTCGACGGGCGTGGCGGTCGGCTGCCGCGGATGCGACTCGCTGTAGTGCACCACACCGTCCGCGTCTGTCCATTTGTAGATGTCGAGCGCTGCCGCGGGTCCGGCCAGGAGCACCGCCGCCAGCGCGAGCACTGGCGCCGAAATATCCTTTCTTCGCGGGTTGGCCGCCATATCGTCACCTCACGCCGTTTGGACCGGGCGCCTGTTCCGGGGTTCGGCCGCGCCGGACGCTCACGGCCGCGGCCGGGTCGCGACCGGCACCTGGCAGACGTCCAGCACCTCGGGCGGCTTCTGGTGGAAGAAGGGCAGGCCCCGGGCCCGGCGCGACCGGAGCACGGCCTGGAACTCCGCGCCGTTCGTGTCCTGCACCTGCAAGCCCGCGCGCTGCGCCGGGGACAGGTCGCTGCCGAGTGCGGCGCGCAGGATCGCGGTCTGCGGCGCGCCCTCGGGAATCATGCCGTTCGCTTCCGGCTCGCCGCGAAAGATGCGCTGCACCACGGCCATCCCCTCGACGACGCGGCCGAAGACTGTGAGATTGCGATCGAGGTAGCGGGGAGCCTGGCCAATGACGATGTAGAAGTCGGTGCTGCCCGTATCCGGTTCGTTGTTGCGCGCCATCGCCACGACGCCTGGGCAATGGGTGAGCCATACCTTGCCCTGCCGCGGGTCGCGCGCGGCCGCGAAGCCGTCGATGAAGCCGGTCTCCGGCGCAAACAGGTCGGGCTTTTGCACGCTCGTCCAGGGCAGCTCGTCCGACCAGTCGCGCTCGAACTCCGCCGGCAGCAGTGCCGCGGCGCTGTCGGCCTCCGTCATGTCGCTACGGTCGCCACCCTGCGCGACGAAGCCGTCGATGACGCGGTAGAACGTGAGGCCGTCGTAGAAGTTATCGCTGACCAGGTGCTTGAATTGCGCCACCGTCCGCGGCGCGAACGCGGGTGCGAGCTCGATGACGACCTCGCCGTCCGGCAGCGTGAGGTAGACGGTATTGGCGGGATCGAGGTCCCGCCAGCCGCCTGCCTCCTGTGCATGCGCGCCCGGTTCCGGGACACCGAACAGCAACACCGCGACGGCGGCGATGCAGACAGGATGGTCGAGTCGCATTCGAGGTCCTCCAGGTCAGGTGGTAGGGGCGCCGCCCGGTTGGCCCTGGGTCGGCGCCCGCGTGCGCCAGGGTCCCTGGATCGTAAAACTGCGCCAGGTCCACGGCAGCCAGCGGAGCAGGGCGAACGAGAACCACAGTGCCCAGGCCAGGATCAGCACTTTATAGACCCAGAGGGGCAGTGAGAACACCGAGGCTGCCGGCAGCGCGCCGGCGCCGCGGTCCGCAAACCAGCGCAGGCTGTTACCGTGCGAGCCGTTGCCCGCGATGTGCATCTCGGGGCTGCCGAGGAGGCCGGACGGCACCGAGACGACGATGGCGACCAGCGCCGTAAGCGCCAGCGCGGCGAACGCAACCTGCGCCGCGTTGTAGCGCCACGGGTGAACGTCTTCCGGCATTTGCCAGCGCAGGCGTGCGCCGGTAGCGAGCAGCCACAGCGCGACGAGCGCGAGCACGGGCCAGGAGAACGTGCTGAACCCGAGGCCGAGCAGCAGCCAGTGGTGTGTCTTGAGCGGGGTGACGGGGACGCGGCCGAGGAGAAACGCGAACAGGAGCAGCGCCGCCAGTTCCGGCCAGTACATGACCGCGGGGCCGAGTGCGGGCCCGCTGGTCGCGAGCAGCCATCGATCGTGCGGCATCTCGAGGCCGAGCGTGATGTTGCCCGCCGGCGCGCCGGTATCCGCCGCGGGTGTCCGCGTTATCGCGCCGGCTCCCTTGTCCTTGCGCCAGCGGATCTCGACCCGGTGCTCGCCGGGCAGGATCGGCAGGCCGAGCGCGCTGTCGTTCGCGCGCAGCGGCTCGATACGGCCGTCGATGGAAACCTGCGTCACCTCGGCTCCGTCCGGCAGGCTGACGACGTGCTGCGCGCCGCGCGTGCTGCGGTAGTCGAGCGTCATGACGGTACTGCGCGAGCGCGCGCCGACCTCCGTCACCAGTGAGACGGCGTCGAAGGCGAGCGATGTGCCGCCGCTCGCTTCCGGGCGCGTGGCGGCAAGAGTGAGGCTCTCGCCGCCGCGCGGATGGAACTCGGCGACCCGTACCGCGCCGGCCGCCGGCGCCGTTTCGCTTTCGGGCACGCCGCTGAACTGCGCGTGCCAGGTGTTGCCGATGGCAAAGCGCCAGACTTCCTTCCACGGCGCATCCCCGGCTACCCGCAGCACGAGGGTCGGGGTACGCGGGAGCGTTGCCGTCCACTCGGCGGACTGCTGCGCGGGATCCAGCGACACCCGGACTTCCCCGTCGCTTACCGGCAAGCCGGCGGTCAGCAGCGAGGCGCTCGGCAGCAACGGCACCGAGAGGGCGATCGCGCCGCGCTCCGGCGCGATTCGCGTAACGCGGGTATGCACCCGCCAGTCGAGATCGAGCTCTATTTCGCGCTCAATGAGCACGAACTCGGGGAAGCGGCTGCTTTCAAAGCGGCTGCCGGCTTCCGCGTCAGCGCCGTCCCGCAGCCGGGTGAGCCGCAGCGATCCTGCCAGCAGCCGGCGATCCTCGATGCCGCTCAAGACCCACCCGCTGGCCTCTCCGACCACGACGCGCGGCGGCGCCGGAAAGGGTATTTGCAGGCTGTCCACGGGCGGCAGCGGGCCTTCCAGCGCGATGCGGTGGGTGCCCGGCGCCAGCGCCAGCCACAGCGCCTGGTCGCCGCCGCGGAACACGGAGGGCGCCGGCGTGCCGTCGACGCGGACGCTCTCCGGCCGCCAGCCCGGTAACGAGCCGGGCAGCGGCACGGCCACGTCCTGCAGCGCGTGCACGACCAGCTCGACGGTCATCGCATCGGGTTCTACGGATACGCTGCCGGCGACGATCTCGGCGCAACGCGGGACGCAGGGCGGCGGCTCCAGCAGGCGCTGCTCGAGTTGCCGGAGCAGCTCCGGCGAGGGGGTTTCGGCAAAGGCCGCGGGCGCCGCCGCGAGGCCCGCCACGGCCAGCGCGCCGCCGAGAACCAAAAGCAGGGAAGCCGCGGGCGGGGTGCGCGCGGCGCCCCGCCGCGGCGGCCAGCGCCGCTCGATATCGAGGGTTTCGAACACGAACAAGGCGCCTGTCAGCAGGAGCAGCAGCACCGCGGCCACGCGCAGCAGCGTCACGGCCCAGCGCGGCAGGATGACCAGTTGCACTGTGTGCTGCGGGTCGACCGGGCCGCTCCAGTAGAGCTTGTAGCTGTTCCAGCTCCAGGCGGGGCGGCCGGGGCCCGCCTGCAAAATCGCGTTCGGGGCATAGCGCGCGAAACGGGACAGGCCGGACCCGGTAGCCGCGAGCTCCTCCTTGAGCTTCGGCGGGCGCAGGAGCTCTGCCGGCATGGCCAGTTCCCTGGCCGCTTCCACCGCGGCTGCCACCGGCGGCGGTTGCTGCACGGTCACCGCCAGCTGCTGTTGCTGCGGCTCGAGCTGCGGGTAAAGGGCGAGCCGGAGCTGACCCGCGACGAACGGCACGAGCAGGATCAGCAGGGCGGCGAGACTCGCGCCGCGGTAGACCCGGGCGGCGGCGAGCAGCCTGCCGGGCGGTGTCACGCGGACCAGGGCGGCCGCGGCCAGCAGGTTGAGCCACGCCCAGCGCGGCGCGCCGCTCTCGTGCCAGGACAAGAGCAGTGCGGCGAAGGCGACGGCGCCCGCCGCCGGACCGAACATCCGCCCGGCCGCGAGCGTGATGACCAGCACCAGGAAGAAGTCCGGCAGCTGCCAGCGCTCGACCCAGGCGAGCGGCGCCCGCTCGGCACCGACGGCCGCCAGCAGCTTGTGGCCGGGCGGCAGGTTCAGCTCGGTCGTGACGCCCTCCAGGCGCGCCTGCCAGCCGCTGACCGGAATCGCGCCGCGCGTGCTTGCACGGCCCACGGCGTGCAGGTCGACCGCCGGCTGCCGCAGCTCGACGCCGGTCCGTCCGTCTTCGGGCCCCAGGGTCACGAGCAGCTCCGCGCCCGCCTGCGATGCACTGAGCAAGGCATAGGGCGCCGCCATGTCCAGGCGCCAGCCGCTTTGCATCAGGCCCGTGAGCGAGTCGCTGAAGGTCAGGCCGCCGTCTTCGAAGTCGAGCCACAGCCGGCGTTCGAGGCGCAGCTGGTTGTCGAAGGCCACCTTGCCGCGGCTGCGCTCGACGATGGACAGCGCCTCACCCGGGGTGATGCGGAAGGCCGGCAGCGCCAGGTATTCCGCCGGTACCGAAACCTGCTGCGGATCGACCGGCGGCAGGCCCTCCGGCGCCGTCACCCGCAGCGCGTCGTTACGGCTGTAGCTCCAGATCTCGCTGTCCGGGAGATTCCGGACGGGCTCCGGCAGGGCGATTTCCTCCCGCACGCTTTCGGCGCGCGCGGCCAGTTGCACCACCCAGGTGCCCGGCCGTACCTGCAGGCGCAGCTCGCCGCCCGGTTCGAAGCGCGCCGGCAGCGGGCTTTCCAGCGACAGCGGCACGAAGCCGTCCGGCAGCGCCGGTGCCAGCAGCTCCTCCCGCATACTGCCTGAAACCTCGAGCGTGAACCGCGTCGCCAGGCGGGTAGGGACGTCGTCGACCACGACGCGGTGGACGTGCACGGCGAGCGCATCCGCGGCCGCCGGTTCCGCCTCGCGCTGCCCCAGCCAGAGGGCATTCCCGTTCAGCTCCGGGCGGGCAACCCGGTTACCGTCGACGGTGAGGCGCAAAAGGCCAGTCGCCCGCGGCACCGCCAGCGTGCGCGGGCGCTGTTCCCAGGTGAAACGGCCGGCAAGCGTGTGCCGTCCCGGCGCGAGGCGCACCCAGGGCGCCCGGTCCCGCATCACGACCTCGATGATCCGGCCGTCCGACGTGACCTCTTCCGGCCAGTTTTCGGCGCTGCCGGGCAGCGGCACCCACTGCGCGCTCCCGGCGACGGACCAGGTTTGCCCGAAGCGGCCGCCGTTCCCCGCGACCGTGATTTCGAGCTCGCCCGGCCACGCGCAGATGAAGCTGTCCGGGTCCGACGGTTGCCGGTTGAAGAAGAACGGGCACTCGAGATAGTCCTTGCCGTGCAGCACCCAGGCCTGCCACGGGCGCAACTCGTCGGGCACGTATACGTCGCGCGCCTGCGCCTGCGCACCCGCCGCCGCCACGAGCAGTGCGAGCAGCACCAGGACGCGCGTTTTGCGGCAGCTACCGTTGTTCATCGATGTCCCCCCGTCTGCGCCGCCACTATACCTGCCGGCCGGGCGGCGGCGCACGGAGGCGCGCGCGCCGCATGCGTTTGGCGGGCCTTTTGCTTAAGCTTGTGGGCTCCGAGAGCCCTGCGACGGCCACGAACGAATACCCGGACCCGCCATCCCCATGAAAGTCGATCGTTTCGTCCGCCTGGTCATCGCGTTTTTCCTCGCGGTTTTGTTCCTGTTTGCGGTGGCGGCGCTGGTGTTCGTCACCGAGTCCGCGCTCAACGTGTGGGAGCGCCTGGAGCAGGGGCCGATGCCGCTCATGGTCCTGTGGCTGGCCGTGGTCGCGACCCTCGGTTTCCTGGCGATCTGGCTCATCTGGCGGCTCGCGGTGCGCCGCAAGCCGCCGAAGCCGCTGGACGGAACGCCGGGGAAGTTGACGCGCGCGGAAATTGAAAAGCGCTTGCGGGCGGCGGATGCGGCGGGTATCGAAACGGCGCGGGCCAGGGCCGAACTGCAGGAACTCGCGGCGAGGCAGCAGGCAGGCACCGTGCACCTCTGCTTCTTCGGCGAGATCAGCAGCGGCAAGAGCTCGCTCATACGCGCGCTCGTGCCGGATGCCGACGTGACGATAGATGCGGCTGGCGGTTCCACACGCGACATCCGGCACTACCACTGGCAGGACGCGGGCGGTTCCAGGGTGTTGCTGACCGACGTTCCCGGTACCGGCGGCATGGAAGCAGGCTTGAGCGAGGCGGCGGCGGAGGAAGCACGCCGCGCGCACGTCGTGCTGTTCGTCTGCGAGGGCGACCTTACCCGAGCGGACCGCCGGGCCATTGAATGGCTCCTGGCGCTGGACAAGCCGCTGGTGCTGGTGATGAACAAATCGGATCGCTACGACGCGGCCGAACAGGCGCAGCTCATGCGGCGTTTGCTGGACCACCTGAGCGACCTGGGCGGTGAGCTCGCCCGCGACCGGGTGGTGGCCGTCTCGGCCGGCGGCGAGACGGAGGTGATCGAGAAACGCGCGGACGGCTCCGAACGGCTCGCGCGCCGCGAGCGGCCGGCCGACGTCGGCGTGCTGGTGGTTGCGATCAATCGCCTGCTGGAACAGGAAATCGCCGATCTCGACACCCGCCGCGAGCGCGCGGTGTTCAGCCTCGCCGCGGAGAAGCTCGAGGCGGCCGAACGCCGCTACCGCGAGCAGCGCGCCGAGCAGATCATTCGCAGCTCGACGCGCAAAGCCGTCATCGGTGCGCTGGCGTCCGTCAGTCCCGGCAGCGACATCGTCATCCAGGGTTACGTCGGCACGACGATGACGAACGCGCTGTGCAAACTGTACGGGACGGTGCCGCGGGATCTCGACATCCAGGAATTCCTCAACCTGAGCCAAAGCCGCGTCGGGCGCGCGCTGCCGCTGTCGCTGGCGGTGGCCGGCAACGGCCTGAAGGCATTCCCGGGCGTCGGCACCGTCGCGGGCGGACTCGTGCATGCGGTAGCCTATGGCCTCATCTTCGACGCGCTCGGCCGCAGCCTCGTGCTGTCATTGAAGAAATACGGCGAACTGCAGCCGGCGGCCGCCGCGGAGGTTTTCGAGGAAGATTTGAGTGAGCATCTTGAATCGGGTGTTCGACAGGTTGCCGAGATGGCCCTGGCGGTGGATCGGCAGCAGCGGCGGGACGGCGGCGGAACCGGCACCTGACGGCGGCTCCGGTCACCTGGCGCTGGCGCGCGAGAGCCTGCGCGAGCTGATCAACGACTCGCGTCTTCCGCCCGGTATCCGCGAATCGCTCGCCCGCGACTATGCCGAGGTCCGCGCGATGCTCGACAAGCTGGAGCACGGTCACCTGCACATCGCGGCATTCGGCCGTGTCGGTACCGGCAAGTCGTCTCTCTTGAATGCGTTGATTGGCGAAGCGCGTTTCAGCGTCAGCCCGCTGCACGGCGAAACGCGAAGCTCGGAGATGGCGCCGTGGCACGAGGTGGAGGCCGGCGGCGTGTTCCTGATCGACACGCCGGGGCTCGACGAGGCCGGCGGTGAAGAACGGGAACGGCTGGCGATCGAAGTGGCCAACCGTGCCGACCTCGTCATCTTCGTGATCGACGGCGATATCACCGGAAGCGAGCGCGCGGCATTGCGGACACTGCTCGGCCGCGGCCGGCCAGTGGTCGTTGCACTCAACAAGGCGGACCAGTACAGCACCGCCGAACTGACCTCCCTGCTCGAGTCGGTGCGGGCAAAAACCGCCGGGCTGGTGCAGGCGCGCGACGTCATTCCGGTGGCGGCCGATCCGCGGCCGCAGCCGGTGGTCGAGATCGGCGCGTCCGGCGAGGAAATACTGTCGGAGCGGCCGCGGCCGCGTGACGTGACGCTGCTCAAATCGCGGCTGTGGGACATCTTCGAGGCCGAAGGCAAGACGCTTGCCGCCATGAACGCGAGCCTGTTCGCCGCCGACCTGAGCGACAGCGTCGCCGCGCGTATCCTCGAGGCGCGGAAGGAGATCGGCGACAAGGTCGTGCGGACCTGGTGCATCGCCAAGGGGATCGCGGTTGCGTTCAACCCGGTGCCGGTCGCGGACCTGCTCGCGGCTGCGTTCATCGACGTCGGCATGGTGGTGCACCTTTCAAAGGTGTACGGGCTGCCGCTGAGCCGCGCGGAAGCCGGTTCGCTGGTTCGCGTCATCGTGGTCGAAGCCGCGGCGCTGCTGGGTACCGTGTGGGCCCTGCACTTCGTGTCCAGCGCGCTCAAGGTCGGTACGCTCGGGCTGTCGACCGTCCTCACGGCGGGGGCGCAGGGCGCCATCGCCTGGTACAGCACCTACGTTGTCGGCCGCGTCGCCGCCGAGTACCTGGCCCGCGGCAAGTCCTGGGGCGCCGGCGGGCCAAAGCGCGTCGTGCGGGACATTCTCGACAGCCTCGACCAGGACACGGTGCTGAAGGAAGCGCGGCGGGAAATCCGCGCGCGCCTTGGTTTGCGGGCCGCGACGTGAAGCCGGAAACGGAGCGGCGGCTGAAACGCATCCGCGCGACGGTGTGCGACATACCCGAAGGGACCGTTGCGAGCTACGGCCAGGTTGCCGCCATCGCCGGGCTGCCGCGCGGCGCCCGCCAGGTCGGCTATGCCTTGCGGCACCTGCCGGAGGACAGCGGCGTGCCGTGGTACCGGGTCGTCACGTCTTCCGGCAAGCTGGCATTCGAACGCGGCAGCCGCGGTTACCGCCGCCAGGTGCGGGCCCTGCGGGATGAGAAGGTGCCGGTCATGGGGGGCCGGGTCGACATGCGGCAGTACGCATGGCAGCCTGACCTCGACGAGCTGCTGTGGAAACCCGGCCCGGCCTGGGACGGAACCTGAGGGCAATCGGATGAGTGCACCCGCCGTTTATTTCTCGCACGGCCAGGAAAGCGGTCCCTGGGGGACCAAGATCCGTGCCATGGCCGAGGCCGTGCGCGCGCTGGGCTGCGTCGCCGAGAGCGTGGATTACCGCGGCATCGCCAACCCGGTGGAACGCGCTGGCAAGCTCGTGGCGGAGTGCGCGGGTGTTGGCGGGCCGGTAGTCCTGGTGGGCTCCAGCATGGGCGGGTATGTCGCCGCGGCCGCGGCACCGCAAATCGAGCCGATCGGCCTGTTCCTGCTGGCGCCCGCGTTTTACCTCGAGGAGTACGGTGTGCCGACGCCGCCGGTGCCGCGGGCGCCGCTCGAAATCGTGCACGGCTGGCGCGACGACATCGTGCCGGTGGAGGACAGCATCCGCTTTGCGCGCGTGGCGCGCGCCACCCTCCACGTTGTCGACGGCGACCACCGCCTCACCGGGAACATCGACGAGATCAATGATTACCTGCTCCGGTTCATCCGGCGCCTCGGTTAATCGCAACGAGCCCGGGGGAGAAGAATCATGAAGAGCAAGGCAGCCGCCACGGTCCTGTGCCTCCTGCTTGCCGGTTGCGGCGCGGAGACGGCGAACGAAGAACCCGCCGCGACGACCGAAAACCCTGAAGGCTTTGCCGAGCCACTGACGGATGCGATCGAGGACGCAAAGGCCGTAGAGGACGAGATCATGCGGCAGAAGGCAGAGATCGACGCGGCGATCGAGGAAGCCGTGGACGACTGACGCCCGGCGCCGGCGGGAGCCTTCCGCCGCAAGGGCCGCAGGCGGTCACGGAAGCCGTAAGGGCCCCCGCCGGCACCTGGCGTCGTGCCCTGTCGCTGTCAGCCGGGCTCCTGCGAATGCCGCCGGATGTAGCTCCCGAGTCCGGTCAGGCCGGGGGTGGGATCCGTGATGACGTAGGTCGGGATCGTCTGCATGTAGCCCCGATAGCGGTTCTTGTCCTCGAAACGCTCCCGGAAGGTCGAGGCCCGGATCTGCTCGATGTGATCGGGCACGATGCCGCCTGCGATGTACACGCCGCCCGAGGCACCCGTGGTCATGGCGAGGTCGCCGGCCACGCTCCCCAGGAAGCGGAAGAACTGCTCCATCGTCGCGCGGCACTTCGGGTCGACCGTGCCGCTGGTGATCTCGCGCGAAGTCTTCATCTCGCCGTGCATCGCGTTGTGCAGCGCGACGATGCCGGGCCCGGACAGCACCCGCTCTGCCGAGCAGTGCCCGAAGCGCTCGCGAAGTTTCGCGATAATCCGGTCCTCGTCCGCGTTCCGGCCCGGCAGGGTGACGTGGCCGCCTTCCCCCGTCATGGCGACGCCGACGTTGCCTTCGGTCACCCAGGCGCCGACGCCGAGACCCGTGCCGGGCCCGAGCGTGGCACGCGTGCCGTCGCGGTACTCGCTCGACCTGCCGACTTCCGCCAGGTCCCGCTGGCGGATGTCCGCCAGCGAATAGGCAACCGCATGGAAGTCGTTGATGACGTACAGCGGCGTGAGGCCGAGCGCGTGACCCAGCTCGCGGCGGTTGAAGTGCCAGTCCCGATTCGTCATCCGCACGTCGTCCCCGGATATCGGCGCCGCGATGCAGACCGCACCCGCGGCCGGCCTGCTGTCGAAGGCGGAGAGGTAGCCGGCAAGCAGCTCCTCGAGGCCGGGAAAGTCGTCGTTGTGGAACACCTGGAGCTCGTCCTGCTGCTGCGTGTTCGGGTCAAAGCGCGCGCAGCGTGAGGACGTGCCTCCGACGTCCGCAATCAACCAGGTATCAGTGGCGGTGTTCATTCGTTTCCCTCGATGCGCACAGGGCGTCGACGAAGCGATCGCGCCAGGCGACGATGTCATTCTTGCGGAGTATCGCCATCATGGCGTCGAAGCGTTGCTTGCGTTCGTCGAGCGGCATCGTCAAGGCCCGCTTGATGCCGTCGGCGACGTTATCGATATCGTACGGGTTCACGAGCACAGCGTCTTGCAGCTCCTGCGCCGCGCCGGCCAGCTCGGAGAGGACGAGCATGCCCGGGTTGTGCGGGTCCTGCGAGGCGACGAACTCCTTGGCCACCAGGTTCATGCCGTCCCGTATCGGCGTGACCAGTCCCACGTCGGCGAGCCGCAGCAGGCCCATGAGAATCTTCCGGTCGATGCCGCGGTTGATGTATTTCAGCGGCACCCAGTCAAGCCTGGCGAAGCGGCCGTTGATGGCGCCGGACGTTTGCTCCAGCTGCTCCCGGATATCGTCGTAGGCGCGCACCCCGACCCGCGTCGGCGGCGCGATCTGTGTGTACGAGACGCGGCCGTGCAGTTCCGGGAATTTCTCAAGGAGACGCGCATAGGAGAGGAAGCGCTGCTCCAGCCCCTTGCTGTAATCGAGGCGATCCACGCCGATAATGAGCTGCCGACCCTGCAGGCCCTGCAGCGTGCGCATGACTTCGGGCTCGCCCTGGGACTCCGTGGCGAACCGGACCAGCGCGTCGACGTCGATACCGATGGGGAAGACACCGGCCGTGAGCGTATGCGCCCCGAGTGAAATACGGCCGTCTCCCCCGACCGTTGCGCCGATCTCCGGCTGCGCGACTGCTTCCTCGAACGAGGCCAGGTCGCGTGCTGTATGAAAGCCGACCACGTCGTAGGCGCACAGCGCCTTCAGGATGAAATCGCGATCCGGCAGCGCCTGCAGCACGTCGAAGCCCGGAAAGGGTACGTGCAGGAAGAATCCGATCGGCTGCCGCACGCCGGCCTTGCGCAGCGCGGACGCAAGAGGGATCAGGTGGTAATCGTGAACCCAGATAAGATCCCGGGGCTCGAGCAGCGGGACCAGGTTGCTCGCAAAACTTGCGTTGACGCGTAAGTACGCTTCGAAATCTTCGCGCCGGTAGCGGATGAAGTTGAGCAGGTAATGGAACAGCGGCCACAGCACCTTGTTGCTGAAGCCGTTGTAGTAGCCTTCGAAATCGTTCTCGTCCAGGTAGATGCCGACGAAGCGGATGTTGCCGCTCTCTTCGACCTGCGGCTCTCGGCTGGTGCACGAATCCAGCCGGAGTTCGCCGTTCCAGCCGAGCCAGATACCGCCATGGTCGTGCAGCGCTCCCATGACGCCCACGGCCAGCCCGCCGGCCGCCTGGTCGGCCTGGCTCGGGGTGGCGACGCGGTTCGAAACCGCGACGATGCGCGGTTTATCGGCGGTCTGCTCCACTCAAAGGACGTCCTCCCATTCGCGGCTGAGTCGCACGGCCGCGTTGATGATGCCGGCCATGCTGTAGGTTTGCGGAAAATTACCCCACAGGTTGTGGGAGTTCGGGTCGATGTCTTCCGACAACAGCCCCAGGTGGTTGCGGCAGGTGAGCATGTTCTCGAAGAGTTCCCGTGCTTCTTCGGTGCGGCCCACCGCCGCAAGCGCATCGATGTACCAGAACGTGCAGATGTTGAAGGCGTTCTCGGGCTCGCCAAAGTCGTCGGCGGCGCTGTAGCGGAACATGTACTTGCCGCGCCGGAGCTTCGACTCGATCGAACGCACCGTGGACACGTACCGCGGATCGTCCGCGGCCAGGAAACCTATATCGTCCATCGTCAGGAGGCTTGCGTCCATATCGGGAATACCGAAAGCCTCGGTGAAGCTCTGCTGGGTCGCGTCCCAGCCCCTCTCGCAGATGAACGCATGGATCGCCTTCGCCTTGCCGCCCCAGTACGCGGCCCGGTCGGCTTTCCCGAGCTGGAAGGCAATGCGCGCGAGCCGTTCGCAACCGGCCCAGCACATCATACTGGAGAACGTGTGTACCCGCTTCCGCCCGCGATATTCCCAGAGTCCCGCATCCGGCTGGTTGTAGAGCGCGGCGGCCCGCTCTCCAAGCCGCTCCAGGCGCAGGAACTGCGCTTCCAGCCCGGGGCGGCGGAGGCGCTGGTCGAAAAAATAG
The DNA here is from genome assembly GCA_964607425.1 of uncultured Woeseiaceae bacterium. Classification (GTDB taxonomy): domain Bacteria; phylum Pseudomonadota; class Gammaproteobacteria; order Steroidobacterales; family Woeseiaceae; genus IDS-8. Next base: position 9,069 of record CAZSKQ010000010.1, on the reverse strand, counting down.
CGCGTCGCGGCCATGATAACCGCCCCGTAGACGTCGTTTTGCACCTGCTCGAATGCCTGGTTGCCGACCCGCACGGGACCCATGCCGCGATAGCCGTCCAGCGAGGTGATTTCGCGCTCGGTCAGGTCCGCGCGGCCCGTGATGCTGTAGACGGGTTGCAGCGGGCCATCCGCGGCGTCGGTGGCGACGTTGACGATGTAGCGCAGGTATTCCTCCATCGTCCTGGTCGCGCCTAGCCGGTTGAGCGCCTGCACCACGAACCAGCTGTCCCGCAGCCAGCAATAGCGGTAATCCCAGTTGCGGCCGCTGTTCGCGGCCTCCGGGATGGACGTCGTCATCGCGGCGATTACCGCGCCGGTGTCCTCAAACGTGCAGAGCTTCAGGCTGATGGCAGCGCGTATTACGGCGGCCTGCCACTCGAAGGGAATCGCGAGGCCGCGAACCCAGCCGCGCCAGTACGCTTTCGTCGCATCGAAATGATGCCGGAACGTCTCCGCCGGCGATTCCATGATGGTCTCGTCCGGCCCGAGTACCAGGTGCTGCTCACGATCGAGGACGAAAAAATTCTCCTCCAGCAGGTGCGTCAGTGAGGCATCGGTGGTCAGCCGCAGGTCCAGCCGCGGCGACAGGTAACGGATATGGTTGCTACCGTACGTCACCCGGCAGGCCGTGGCGCCGTAATCGTAAGTCGGCCGCAGGCGGACGCGCACCCGGGGCTGCCCGCTCACGGGCCGCAGGCCGCGCACGAGCATCATTGGCTTGAACATGCGGCCGAGGTAGCGATAGCGCGGGGCGAAGTCCGTGATCGCCACCGCGTTGCCCTGGCCGTCGCGCAGGATCGTCTCCAGGATCGCGGTATTCGGGAGATACCGTTGCTCCGCGGTCGCATAGTGCTCCAGCTCAACCTCGAAGTAGCCCGGCTGCTCGGGTCCCTGGTCCGAGCGCAGCAGGCGACAGAAGGTCGGGTCGCCGTCGAACTGCGGAAAGCAGGTCCAGACAATGACACCCTTGGTGTCGATGAGGGAGGCGATCTGGCAATTGCCGATCACGCCGAGGTTGAGATCGCTCATTTCGGTTTGTGGTTCCCGCTTTGAGTTTGAAGCCGGCCTGTGTAGGAGCGCGCCATGCGCGCGACGCCACCGCCGGCGATCGCAGGCAACGCGCGCTCTCCGCGCCGCCTGTAGGAGCGCGCCATGCGCGCGACGCCACCGCCGGCGATCGCAGGCAACGCGCG
>CAZSKQ010000010.1:0-7735 GCA_964607425.1 uncultured Woeseiaceae bacterium | reverse complement strand
CTCTCCGCGCCGCCTGTAGGAGCGCGCCATGCGCGCGATGCCATGGCCTCCGCAGTACCGAGGCTAAGCATTATCCATGAACGGCACAACGTCCAAAGCGGGCGCCGCGTCGAACGTCACACCCTAAAGCAGGTGCAGCGCGCCGCGCAGCCAGTCGCGGAGTTCGGCGATGTTGGCGAAATGCCAGCGCGCCGCGCTGCGAGAGGCTTCGCCGATGCGCACCGACAGGCCGCCCATCTCGTTGACGGCGGCAAAGCCGTCCTCATCGGTCACGTCGTCGCCCGCGAACACGGGTTTGCGGCCCTTGAACGGCGGCGCCTCCATTAAAGCCCTGATCGCGCTGCCCTTGTCGGCCGCGGCGGACGTGAGCTCGGCAACCATCTTCCCGCGCAGCAGGCGAAAGCCCGGGCCCATGCCGGTGTGGATCTTCCCGAGCGTGCGCAGCACCGTATCCTCGAGCTCGGGACGTTCCCGGTAATGAACGGAGACCGACCGGCTTTTTCGTTCCAGCAACAAGCCGTCGTGCCGCGCCACGAACCCGGCTAGCTGCGCCACGACCGGTGCGGGAACCGGCTCTCCCACGTAACGGACGGCGCCGCTGGCCGAGCGGAGTTCCAGGCCGTGCGAGGCACCCGCGGCAAGCGTCAGGGGGCTAAAGATTGCTTCGAGCTGCGCGAGGCTGCGCCCGCTGATCAGGGCCACGGCGCCGTCGCAGGCCTGCTTCAGGCGTTGCAGCAGGCGCAAAAGGCCGCGATCGGCGGCCACGAAGTCCGGGTGCCGCGCAATCTCGAGCAGCGTGCCGTCGACGTCCAGGAACCACGCCCAGTGGCGATCGCCCGCGTCCGGCAGGGGCGGGCGATCGACCGGCTCGGCCACGGCGTCTTTGGTGTCGGAGGGCAGCATAGGCAGGCGCGCAAAGCATTGCGCAGTCGGCCCCTGAAAGCAACGGGGCTGTTCAGGAAACATCGAGAAAAAGGCGGCATGTGCCACATTAGCGGCCGCTTTCCGGCCAGCTACCGCGAGGCGTTTTCTGTAACATGGGCTCCCGATGAGCGCCGGCAGCTTACTATTTCAACCCTGGTACTGGTTGCTTGGCAGGGTATTCGCGACCTGGGCGCGTCCTGCCGTGCAACCCGCCGAGCCAGCCACGCTGCTCGCAAACTGCGACGCACCTGTGTGCTATGTCCTGGAGACCGGGGGCCTCGCCGATACGCTCGCGCTGGCGAATGCGTGCCGCAAGTACGGTTTGCCGCCCCCGCGCGAAGCGTTGCAGATCGGCGGTATAAGCGAGCCGCGGCTCGTCGTGCTTCGCCGCATGCGCGGTTACCTGCTGCGGCGGCGCCAGAAGGGATCGCTGCGCCTGAAGCGCCTCGTCGAAGCCAGTGTCGCGGCGGGCGGCCGCGAGCTCCTGCTCGTTCCGGTCGCTATTTACTGGGGGCGGTCGCCGGACAAGGAGCACGCCTGGTTCAAGCTCCTGTTCCTCGAGAACTGGGAAGTGGCGGGCCGCACGCGCAAACTCATCGCCACGATCTTTCACGGCCGGAATACGCTGCTGCGCTTCAGCGAGCCGCTGCCGATCACCACCATCGTCCAGAACGGTCTCGACGCGGAGCGCGCCTACCGCAAGGTATCGCGCGTCCTGCGGGTGCATTTCCGGCAGCGCCGCGCCGCTACGCTGGGTCCGGACCTGTCACATCGCCGCACGTTGCTGAAGCACGTGCTGAACGACCCGACGGTTTTGCGCGCGATCGAGGCCGAGTCCGGCGAGGACAGCGCGCTGCGCGAGCGCGCGCGGGAGAAAGCGCGGGCCTATGCGGAAGAAATCGCGGCGCATGTGTCTTATCCGACGATACGCATTATCGAACGCACCTTGAGCTGGCTGTGGAACCGGATCTACGACGGCATCGAGTTCAACAATGCCGACCGGCTGCACGAGGTGGCGAGCGATAGCGAGCTCGTGTACGTGCCCTGCCACCGCAGTCATTTCGATTACCTGCTGCTGGGTTACGTGGTGTACCGGCACGGGCTCAGCATCCCGCATACCGCTGCCGGCATCAATCTCGACATGCCGGTCATAGGCCCGATCCTGCGCCGCGGCGGCGCCTTCTTCCTGCGCCGCAGCTTCAAGGGCAACCGCCTGTATGCCACGGTTTTCAACGCCTACATGCACCAGATCCTGACGCGCGGGCACGCAATCGAATACTTCGTCGAAGGCGGCCGCAGCCGCACCGGCCGGCTGCTGCCCGCCAAGAGCGGCATGCTCGCCATGACCGTGAGCTCCTACCTCCGCGCGCCGCAGCGGCCGATCGTGTTCGTGCCCGTATATTTCGGCTACGAGAAGCTCATCGAGGGCGACAGCTTCATCAGCGAGCTCGGCGGCGCCGAAAAGCAGAAGGAATCCCTGTTCGGGCTGATCCGGTCGGTGCGCTCCCTGCGCGAGTACTTCGGCAAGGTCTACGTGAACATCGGCGAGCCAATCCACCTGGAGGCTCTGCTCGACGAGACGCGGGCCGACTGGCGCCTCGAAACGGGCGAGGCGGACGAGCGGCCGGCCTGGGTAGCCGAGACGGTCGACGAGCTGGGCACGCGTATCATGCGCGGCATCAATTCGGCCGCCGCGGTGACGCCGATCAGCCTGCTGGCGTCAATCCTGCTGGCGACGCCGAAGCAGACCATGGGCGAGATGGAGCTGAAGCGCCAGCTGCAACTCTCGCTCGACCTGCTGGCACGGTTTCGCTATTCACGCGAGGTCACACTGCCCGGCATGGCGCCGGAGGAAATCATTGCCCACGGCGAGAAGATGGGCGTCATCGAACGCACGGCCCATCCACTCGGCGACGTGCTGCACATGGCGGAGCGGCAGGCCGTGCTGATGACCTACTTCCGCAACAACGTGCATCACCTGCTGGCGATTCCCGCGTCCATTGCCTGTTGCTTCATTCACGGCCGCCGGCTGCCGCACGAGGAACTGCAGCGGCTGGTGCGGCTGACCTATCCGTTCATGCAGACCGAGCTGAGCCTCAAGTGGGACGAGGAGGAAGTCGACGCGGTAACGACGGCGGGGATAGGGGCGTTGATGGACCTCGGGATCCTGACTCGCGATCCCGACAGCCGGATGCTGGTGCGCCCGCCGACGGGCTCGGCCCGCGCCTTCCAGCTCCTGATGCTGGGACAGTCGATGGTGCCGATGCTGCAGCGTTTCTACCTGGTGGTTGCGCTCCTGTTCCGGCACGGTTCGGGCGTACTCACGCGGGTGCAGCTCGAAAACCTGTGCCAGCAAAGCGCGGAACGCCTGTCGATGATTTACGGCCTGCACTCGCCTGACTTCTTCGATAAGAACCTGTTCCGGGATTTCATCGGCAAGCTTCGGCAGCAGGGCGTGTTGCGGCGCAACGAGCAGGGCCTGCTTGAGTTCGACGAGGACCTGAACCGGATCGGGGACGACGCAAGGCTGGTGCTCGGGGAGGAGATCCGCCACAGCATCCTGTCATCGACGTTGACGGACGCGGTCGTGCAGTCGCCGTGAACGTGACATCGTTTTACCGCTTCGTTGACGTCGCCGAGCCGGGGGCCGTTGCCGAAGACCTGGAGGCGTGCTGCGAGCGCGCGGGGTTGCTCGGGACAGTCCTGGTCGCTCCGGAAGGCGTCAACGGGGCGCTGGCCGGACCGGCGGCGGGCATCCAGGCGATTCTCGACCGGTTGCGGGCGTTGCTCAGGCTCGGGTCGCCCATCGATGCCCGCTGGACCGCGGCAAGCGAGGCGCCGTTCCGACGGCTGCGGGTGCGGCAAAAGCCCGAGATCGTGACCCTGGGGCGCCCGGATATCCGGCCACAGCGCCAGGCGGGCCGGCACATCGCACCGCGAGACTGGAACCGGTTGCTGGACGACCCGTCAACCCTCGTCGTCGATACGCGCAATCGCTACGAGATCGAGCTGGGTACCTTTCCGCGCGCGGTCGATCCTGGCACCGACAGCTTTCGCCAGTTCGCGGAGTTCGCGAAACGCTTGCCGGCGCCCGACCGGGAGCGGCCGGTTGCGATGTTCTGCACCGGCGGTATTCGCTGTGAAAAGGCCTCCGCCCTGATGCTCGAAATGGGTTTCCGGGACGTCTGCCAGCTGCAGGGGGGCATCCTCAATTACCTGCAGCAGGTGGACCCGGCGGAGAGCCGCTGGCAGGGAGAATGTTTCGTGTTCGACGACCGCGTGGCTGTGGATCGAGACCTCGCGGAAGGCGGCTACGTGCAATGCCATGCCTGCCGGCGGCCGCTCAGCGCCGCTGACCTGGCATCGCCCGATTACGTCGAAGGTACTTCCTGCCCGCACTGCAGGTGACGTTCGGCGCGGTGCGAACGGCGTCAGGCATCGAGGTCGGGGATAAGCTCGCTTTCGAGCTGCGCGATCATGTCCTTGAGGACGAGCCGGCGCTTCTTGAGGCGGCGGATTCGCAGCTGGTCGACCAGCGGATCATGCGAGAGGCGATCGATCAGGTAGTCGAGGTCACGGTGGCTGATGCGCAGTTCCCTCAGTCTTTCGTATTCCCTGAAACATTCTGTGTCGATCTTCTCGTCACTCATGGAGCACAAGGCACCTGCCGGCAAACCTGGCGATTGTTGGATATTAGCTCAGTTATCCGGAAATATTAGTCGGTGCCCGCGAGGATGCCCAGCCAGTCGTGGTCTTGCGGCCCGACGACCACGAAATGGGGATTCAGGACGTCGGGTTTTTCATTATATCGCAGTGGAGTACCGTCAAGTTTCAGCACCTGCCCGCCGGCCTGCTCGACCACGGCCTGGGCGGCGGCGGTGTCCCATTCCGACGTCGGGCCCAGCCGCGGGTAGACGTCGGCCGCGCCTTCCGCCACGAGGCAGAATTTCAGGGAGCTGCCCATCGGAACCATCCGGAAGTCGGCGAGCTTCTCGAGCAGTGCGTCGAGGCGCGCGCCGCGATGCGAGCGGCTGCCGACCACCCGCACCGGATTCGCGCTTTCGCGGGCTACCGCGATCGGGGTTCGCGTGCCGTCTTTGGCGCGCAGCTCGGCGCCGTAGCCTTCGCCGCCAATGTAGGTCTTGCGCGTGACCGGGACGTGCACGACCCCAAGCACCGGCCGGTGCTCCTCGATCAGCGCGATATTGACGGTGAATTCGCCGTTGCGCTTCACGAATTCCCTGGTGCCGTCCAGCGGGTCGACGAGCCAGTAGCGGGTCCACCGCGCACGCTCCCCGAATTCCGGGAGGCCGCCCTCCTCGGACAGGATCGGTATCTCCGGTGTCAGCTCGCGCAGGTCCCGCAGGATGGCGCGGTGCGCCGCCATGTCGGCCTGGGTCACCGGCGAGGCATCGGCTTTCGCCTCGACGTCGAAGTCAGTCGCGTAGACCTCGAGAATGGCCTCGCCCGCCCGCGCTGCGATCTGCGCGACGGGCTCGACCAGCGCCGCGCTCACCGGCTCTCGCGGCGGCGGCCGCCGGAGCGCTCGGACTTGCGCCCCCCGCCGGGCCGCGGACCCTTGCGCGCCGGACCGCGACGCCGCCGCGTCGGCAGGGCGACCTCCGGCAGGTCATCCGGGCTGAAGGTGGCAACCGGGATCTTGTGGCCGATGAAGTCCTCGATGTCCGGCAACGAGATCGCGTAGGTCTCGCAGCCGAAGCTGATCGCGTGGCCGGCGGCGCCGGCCCGGGCCGTGCGGCCGATGCGGTGCACGTAATCCTCCGCGTCCTGCGGCAGGTCGTAGTTGATCACGTATTGCACGTCCGGGATATGCAGGCCGCGCGAGGCGACGTCGGTGCCGATCAACACCGGCAATTCGCCGCTCTGGAAGCGGCGCAGCATGCTGAGCCGCCGCGATTGCGGCACGTCGCCGGAAATCGCCTTGGCGTCGATGCCGTTCGCACCCAGGAAACTCTCCAGCCACTCGGCTTCGCGCTTGGTGTTGACGAAGACCATGATGCGCGCGGCTCCCATTTCCCGGATAAGCCCGAGCAGCAGCGGCGCCTTCTCCGGGTTTGACGGAAAGAATATCGCCTGGCGGACGTTATCGGCGGTGACCTTTTCGGGCTCGATGCGGATCAGCTCGGGATCGTTCATGTGCTCGTAGGCGAGCTCCAGCACGCGGTGCGACAAGGTTGCGGAGAACAGCATGTTCAGGCGCTTGTCCGGCGGCGGCAGCCGGCGGAGCAGGTAGCGGATATCCTTGATGAAACCGAGGTCGAACATGCGGTCGGCTTCGTCCAGCACGGCAACCTCGACACGGTCGAGCTTGAAAACGCCCTGCTTGTAGTAGTCGATGATGCGCCCGGGCGTGCCGATGAGCAGATCGACACCCTGCTGGATGTGGTGGCGCTGCTTTTCGTAGTCGGTGCCGCCGTGCGCGATGGCGATGGTGAGGCCGGTGTATTTGCCGAGCTGCTGCGCGTCGTTGGCGATCTGCACGGCGAGCTCGCGGGTCGGCGCGAGGACGAACACCCGCGGCTGCCGCGGGCCGGTCGCCGGCGCCGGGTTGGAAAGCAGGCGCTGGTAGGCGGCAATCAGGAACGCGGCGGTCTTGCCGGTGCCCGTCTGCGCCTGCCCGGCCACATCGTGGTTATCCAGCGCAAGGGGCAGCGTGCTGGCCTGGATTGGAGTGCAGTATTCGAAGCCGGCATCGCGGATGCCCCGTTGGAGGGAATCATCGAGGGGCAGGGTGTCGAATCCGAGGTCGCTCAGATGGCTATCAGTCATGGGTTGGGTATTGGAAATGTGATGCGGGGCTTGCAAAATCGGTCGCGAAGGGGTCCAATTGGCAGCATATCGAGGCGACAATCGTCGCACCTGCCAGATTCGCAATCAACGAATTCCCAAAGAATTCCGCAAGAAAAGCCGCGACAAAGCGGCAATAGTGCCTGATTGCGACGGCAGCGTCATCCGTTTTGCGGTGTTCGTCGGGTTCCTGGGGGACGGGAACGAACCCACCAAAGCCGATTGAAACGTACCTGTTACAGATGGAGGTAACGCCCGGTGAGCGACAAGATCGTCCACACCACCGATGACGGCTTCGAAGCCGACGTCCTGAAGTCCGAAAATGCCGTACTCGTGGACTTCTGGGCGGAATGGTGCGGACCTTGCAAGATGATTGCACCCCTGCTCGACGAAGCCGCCGAGGAGTACGCCGGCCGGCTTACGGTAACCAAGCTCAACATTGACGAAAATCCGAATACGCCGCCGAAGTTCGGCATTCGCAGCATCCCGACATTGATGCTTTTCAAGAATGGATCGGTGCAGGCTCAGAAGCTGGGCGCCATGTCCAAATCTCAATTAACCGAATTCCTGGAATCGAATCTGTGAGAGGGTACTTGGGTAATCAGACACGCAGCCGCCCGAAGCAGTCGGCTAAAACGAAGAACTCCAACGGCCAGCAGGCCGCGGGCAACCGCCGCCGCCGGCAGCGACGTCCCCAGTCGGAGGAATTTCCGGACGACGATCCGGGCAGCCTCGAGGTCATCTCGCCCGACCAGCTTGCGCAGAGCAAGAACGTGATGAACCTGACGGAGCTGAAGACGCGGCCGGCGGCAGAGCTGGTCGAGCTCGGCGAACGCCAGGGACTCGAGAACCTCGCGCGCTCGCGCAAGCAGGACATCATCTTTTCGATCCTGAAAGCGCACGCGAAAAACGGCGAGGATATCTACGGGGACGGGGTGCTCGAGATCCTGCAGGACGGCTTCGGCTTCCTGCGCTCGGCCGACAGCTCCTACCTGGCCGGTCC
>CAZSKQ010000009.1:63390-64811 GCA_964607425.1 uncultured Woeseiaceae bacterium | reverse complement strand
GAGGGCCCGCTTTCGATACGACGCGAGACAGTACGCACGCTTCTACCGGCTTGACGATGTGCTCGTCGAAACCCGCGTCGTGCGAGCGCATTCGGTCCTTTTCCTGGCCCCAGCCGGTCAGCGCGACGATGGTCATCTCCCGGCCCCGCGGCTGCTTGCGCATGCGGCGGCAGGCCTCGATGCCGTTCAGCTTCGGCAGGCCGAGATCGAGGAGCACGACCTCGGGAGCAAAACGCTCCGCCTCCTCCACCGCGGCTATTCCGTCGTAAGCAACCCGGGTCTCATGACCCTGCAGCTCCAGCAGCATGGCCAGCGAATCGGCGCTGTCCCGGTTGTCGTCGACGACGAGGATCCGGCGCGGGGCAACTGCCTCCGGACCTTCGCCCCGCCGCACGTCACTTGCCGCCGCACGAGCGGCCGTCGCCGGCAGGCGCACGACGAACTCGCTGCCTTGGTCGCGGCCTTCACTCCGTGCCTCGACCTCGCCTCCGTGCAACTCGACCAGCCGCCTGGCCAGCGTGAGCCCGATGCCAAGGCCGGCGGCGGTCCGTTCCTCGCCGTCGTGGCACTGCGCAAACATCTCGAACACGGTCTCGAGCTCGTCCGGCGGTATGCCGATACCGCTGTCACGGATCGAAATCGTCACCTGGCCATCGCCCTGTTTCGCCGCGACCTCTATCCTGCCACCGGCCGGGGTGTACTTGGCGGCGTTGTTCAGCAGGTTGGTGAGCACCTGCGCCAGGCGTACCGGATCGGCGTCGAGCACGATCGGCTCTTTTGGCAGCCGCACGGTGAATTCCCGCTCGTCGCGATCCGCCACCGGGCAGCAGCTCTCAAGCGCCTGGTAGACGATGGGCTGCAGCTCCACCCGGCTGAACCGCAACTCCAGCTTGTCGCGGGTGATGCGGCTCACATCCAGCAGGTCGTCCACCAGCCGCACCAGGTAATCCAGCTGCCGGCGCATGGCGGCACGCGCCTGCCGCCGCTGCTCCGGGTCCTCGCCCGATCGCTCCAGTACCTGCAGCAGATTGCTCATGGGTGCCAGCGGGTTGCGCAGCTCATGCGCGAGCGTCGCAAGAAATTCGTCCTTGCGCCGATCCTGTTCCTGCAGCGCCTGCTCCATGCGTTTGCGATCGGTCATGTCGATGCCCGTGGACTGCGCTTCGAGCAGCACCCCGTTCGGATCGAAACTGATCGCCCGGTTGGTCCAGAGCACCCAGCGCTCACCCTCCGTGGTTTCGAATCGATTCTCCACCCGCGACTCCGGCGATTCGGGAGTCAGGCTGTCCAGCATGGCCCGCACCGCCATCCGATCTTCTTCCGGCACGAAATCCCAGAAGTTCGCGCCGACCAGGTCCTCCGCGGTCGCGCCGCGCGTACGCGCGTACGCGCTATTGACGGCCAGGATGGTGCCTTCGGGT
>CAZSKQ010000009.1:1167-63290 GCA_964607425.1 uncultured Woeseiaceae bacterium | reverse complement strand
CGCGCCGCGCGTACGCGCGTACGCGCTATTGACGGCCAGGATGGTGCCTTCGGGTCGGAAGCGACACAGCATCTCCGCGTGACCTTCCACCAGCGCGCGGTATCGGGCCTCGCTTGCGCGCAAGGCCGCTTTGGCTCGCTCCAGCTCGGTGGCGTCACCAGCCCGGAAATCGCATGGCTCCCGTCCAAGGGCGTCGTCGTTCACCGCCTCTGCTCTGCATCCTTATCCTGGGGGCCGGCGATCGTAGCAAGTCTGGCGGGGTCTTGAAATCTACCCGCGGCTCGAGCAGGTCGCACGCGGGGAGTGGGAGTAGATCCGGGGGCAAACCCCGTTCGCACCATGGCCGGCGCGCTCATTTTCCGGCCCGCGGTTACAAATTTACAACCCTACTGCCAAATTTTACACACGCTACCGCCGACCGGCGCCGCACCTGCCGCCGCCCGCGCTCACCCAGCCTTCCGGAGCAGTGGCATACGTTTTGCATCATCAACCGGCACCTGCCTCTACGTGCGGCCATCTCGGAGGCAACAAAATGACCACACGGAGAAGCGCATATGAAGATACTCGTTGCAGGGGGGGCCGGCTTCGTGGGGTCGCACTTGTGCCGAATGCTCCTGTCCGGCGGCCATAGCGTTTTCTGCCTCGATAACCTGCTGACGGGCCGCCGGGAGAACGTGGCGGGGCTCTTGTCTTCTCCGCGCTTCACATTTATCGAGCGCAGCGTGCTCGAACCGATCTGGCTGCCGGTGGACGCGATCTTCAACCTGGCCAGCCCCGCCTCGCCCGTGCATTACCAGCTCGAGCCCGAGCTCACCCTGCGCACCAACGTCGAAGGCACGCTCAATCTCCTGCAGCTCGCCGAAGATACCGGGAGTCATTTCATCTATGCCTCGAGCAGCGAAGTTTACGGCAATCCCGCGCAGCACCCGCAAAAAGAGAATTACCTGGGAAACGTGAAGACGATGGGCCCGCGCGCCTGCTATGACGAAGCAAAGCGCTGCGCGGAAACCATCTGCTACCTGTACCAGAAGCGCGACGTACGCTGCTCCGTCGTTCGTATCTTCAATACCTACGGGCCGCGTATGCGCATCGACGACGGGCGCGCGGTCTCGAACCTGTTGACACAGGCTATCAGGGAGGAGCCGCTGACGATCTACGGCGACGGTGAGCATACCCGCTCCTTTTGCTACGTGGACGATCTTGTGGAAGGCTTGGTGCGGCTGCTCAATCTGAAGCAACCGCTGCCCGATCCGGTGAACCTCGGCAATCCCGAGGAGATCACCGTGCTGCACCTCGCCCAGACCATCCTCAAGCTGACCGGGTCGAAGTCGGACATCATATTCCGGCCGCTCCCGGTCGACGACCCGGCCCGCCGTTGCCCCGACATCGCGCGCGCGCGGCGGGCGCTCGGCTGGGTGCCGTCGACCCGGCTCGAGGACGGCCTGACGCGGACCATGCATTACTTCAGCCGCGTGCTGCGCGACCGCGACTTCCCGCCGATCAAAACCGCCGCCGCCGTTCAATGATTAGAAAGGTGCTGATAACCGGGGGAGCAGGATTCATCGGCGGCCACCTCGCGGAGGAGTTGCTGGACGCCGGCTACGGCGTGCGCGTCCTCGACGTGCTCGACCGCCAGGTTCACGAGAGCGGCAGCTTTCCGGAATGGCTGAGTGACGAGATCGAACTGATCGAGGGCGACATACGCGATCCGGAGGCGGTCGCCCGCGCCGTGGCCGGCGTCGACGGGGTGGTGCATCTTGCCGCCGCCGTCGGCGTCGGCCAGAGCATGTACCAACTGCGTCACTACGTGGGCGTGAACGACCTCGGTACGGCGACGCTGCTGGAAGCCATCAACGGGCAGGAACTCCAGCGATTCGTGGTTGCCTCCAGCATGAGCGTGTACGGCGAAGGTGCGTACGTCGACAGCCGCGGCGACGTGCTGCATCCGCCCGGGCGCAGCCGGGAACAGCTTGCCAGGCGCGACTGGGAACTGCGGGACCAGGCTGGCTCGCCATTGACGGCGATCCCCACCCCCGAACATGTTGTCCCGGTGCCCTCCTCGCCGTATGCCCTCACGAAGTACGACCAGGAGCTGCTGTGCCTGATGTTTGGCGCGGCGTATTCCATTTCGACCGTTGCGCTGCGCCTGTTCAACGTCTACGGGCCGCGCCAGGCGCTGTCCAATCCGTACACCGGCGTAATGGCCATCTTCGCCTGCCGCCTGCTGAACGGCAACGTACCACTGATCTACGAGGACGGGGCGCAAATGCGCGATTTCGTCAACGTACGCGATGTGGCACACGCCTTCCGCCTTGCGCTCGAGAACCCGTCGGTTGCCGACTGCGCCATCAACATCGGCAGCGGGCGGGCGGTAACCATCGACCAGGTCGCGCGTACCCTGGCCGGCGTGCTCGATCGCGACATCGAGCCGCAGCTCGAGGGCAAGTACCGCGTCGGCGACGTGCGGCATTGCTTCGCCGACATCTCGCGCGCTCGAGAGCGTCTCGACTACCGTCCCCGAGTCACCTTCGAGGAGGGAATCGAGGAACTGGCAGAGTGGCTGCGGCTGCAGCGGGCTACCGACCGTGCCGCCACGGCCGCCGCCGAGCTGTCGCGGCGCGGGTTGACCCTGTGAGCAGCCTTGCTGCGTCGCCGGACCCGGTGCTGATTACGGGCGGCGCCGGCTTCATCGGCAGCAACCTGGCCGCTCGGCTGCTCACCGACGGGAAAAGCGTGTTGCTCCTGGACAATCTTTCGCGCCCGGGCGTCGACGACAACCTGCGCTGGCTTGCCGGTCGCTTCGGCGCGCGCATGCAGCACGTCGACGCCGATATCCGCGACGGCGCGGCGGTGACGGAGGCGGTGGACCGTGCCTCCTTCGTGTTCCATTTCGCCGCGCAGGTTGCGGTCACGACCAGCCTCGAACGGCCGCTGGAAGACCATGCGGTGAACCTCGCCGGCACGTTGAATGTGCTCGAAGCGATCCGCTCCAGCAGTCACCGGCCGGGCCTCCTGTTCGCCTCCACGAACAAGGTCTACGGCGCGCTGCCGGACGTCGGGATCCGGCGCGACGGCAATCGCGTCGTGCCGGACGACGAGTCGCTCGGGCGCTACGGCGTCGACGAGTCGCGGCCGCTGGATTTCATCAGCCCTTACGGTTGTTCCAAAGGTGCGGCGGACCAGTACGTGCTGGACTACTGCCGCAGCTTCCTCCTGGAAGCCGTGGTGTTCCGGATGAGCTGCATCTACGGCCCGCACCAGCACGCCACCAGCGACCAGGGCTGGGTGGCACACTTCCTGCGCACCGCCCTCGACGACAGGCGCCTGACGATCTACGGCGACGGGCGACAGGTTCGCGACCTGCTCTACATCGACGACTTCCTGGAGGCGCTGCTCGCGGCTCGCCGCGACCTGCCCCGGCTCGCGGGCCAGGCGTTCAACATCGGCGGCGGCACGGCCAACACGCTGAGCCTCAGGGAACTGATCGCCGGCGCCGAGCGGCGCTCGGGGCGGCCGCTGGACGTAGCCTTCGACGCACCGCGGCTCGGCGACCAGCCGTGGTTCGCGGCGGATTACCGCCGATTCTCCTCGTTTACCGCCTGGCACCCCGTGACCTCGCCCGAAGAGGGCATCGATGCGCTGTGGGCGTGGCTGCTCGAAACCTCCGCGCGGCGGCCGCAACCCCTGGCATCAAGCCAACCCGAGACCCGGCCATGAGGGCCGCGGTACTGCAGGGTAACGGCCGCTCGTCGCTGGAAACGCGCGACGTCACCGCGCCCGGAAGGGGCGAGGTGCTGCTGCAGCTCGAAGGCTGCGGCGTGTGTGCCTCGACGTTACCCGCCTGGCAGGGACGCCCGTGGTTCTCCTATCCGCTGGCCGCGGGTTCGCCGGGCCACGAGCCCTGGGGACGCGTGATCGAATGCGGCGACGGCGTCACGGGCTTCGCACCCGGCGACCGCGTCACCGGCCTCTCGTACCGCGCGTACGCCGAGTACGACCTCGCGCTCGCCGACCAGCTCGTGCAGCTACCCTCCAGTCTCGACGACCGGCCCTTCCCGGGCGAAGCGCTGGCCTGCGGCATGAACGTATGCGACCGCGCCGCCATCGCGCCCGGTATGCCGGTGGCCGTGGTGGGCGCCGGTTTCATCGGCGGCATGGTCATCCAGGTCGCGGCGGCAGCGGGGGCCGCCGTCACCGCCTTTTCGCAGCGCCGGTGGTCACGAATGCGTGCGCGCGAACAGGGCGCCGTCGCGGCGCGCCCGCTCGGCGAAAGCGCCGACTGCGGGGATACCTGGCCCTGCGTCGTCGAATGCACCGGCACCCAGGCAGGTCTCGATGCAGCCAGCAAGCTGGTGGGCATTCGCGGCCGCCTCGTCGTCGCCGGGTATCACCAGGAAGGCCTGCGCTCGGTGGACATGCAGGAATGGAACTGGAAAGGCATTGACGTCATCAACGCGCACGAACGCGAGCCCGGGCGCTACGTCAGCGGCATACGCGCCGCGCTTGAGGCGATCGGGCAGAAACGCCTGGATCCCTGGCCTTTGTTCACGCACAGCCTGCCGCTGGACGACATCGACAGCGCATTCGAGCTGATGGAGCAGCGGCCAAACGGGTTCACGAAAGCCGTGCTATGTCTGTAGCGCTCAAGGAAAGCGAGTTCGACAACGCCAAACCGCGGCTGGGCTTCGCCGGCCTCGGCTGGATCGGCACGCAGCGCATGCAGGTGCTCGCCGCCTCCGGAAGCGCCGATGTCGCGGCACTGTGCGAGCCGGACCGGGGCCGCGTGGGCGACGCATTGCGCGCCCTGCGGCATCCGCCGGCGGTATGCGGCCGCTTCGAGGAACTCATCGAGCAGCCGCTCGATGGCATTGTGATCGCGACCCCGAATGCGTTGCACGAGCCGCAGGCCGCCGCCGCGCTGGAACGCGGCATCGCGGTCTTCGTGCAAAAGCCGCTGGCGCTCTCGCGCGGCGGGACCGAGCGGCTGGTCGATATGGCCAGGCGGCGCGACCTGCCGCTGGCCGTCGACTGGTCTTATCGCTGGCTCGCCGGCATGCCCGAGCTGAAGCGCCGTGTCGATGCCGGCGAGATCGGCACGATAACCGCCGCCGAGCTCTGCTTCCATAACGCTTATGGGCCGGACGCGGCCTGGTATTACGACATCGAACGCGCCGGCGGCGGCTGCCTGCTCGATCTCGGCTGCCACCTGCTGGACCTCTGTCACTGGCTCATAGGCGCGCGCGATCCCGCCGCCGTGCGGGCGCGCTGCTTCAAAGAAGGCCGGCTGCTGCATCCGCCGCTGCGCGAACCCGAGGATCTCGCGCTGGTGGACGTCGATTACGGCAGCGGCCTGGCTGCGCACCTGGCCTGCTCCTGGCGCGCCTCCGTCGGCCGCGGCGCTGCAATCGGCTGCCGCCTGTTCGGCACCCGTGGCGGCGCCGAGCTCAGGAACGTCGACGGCTCGTTCTACGACTTCGAAATCCTCATAACGCGCGGCGCCGAAGCGGAGCTGCTCGGTGCGCCGCCCGATCCCTGGCCCGGGCGCGCGCTCCTCGACTGGGCCGGGCGACTGCGTGCCGGCAGCGGCACGAGCCACGATCTCGCGCCGCTCGTGACTACCGCGGGCGTGATCGACGAAGTTTACGGGCGCGTCCTGGAAGGAGGATGACCATGCGTATCCTGATGACAACCGACTCCGTCGGGGGTGTCTGGTCGTATTCGCTGGAGCTGTGCCGGGCGCTTGGAGCACACGACTGCGAGGTCGTCCTCGTGTGCATGGGCGGGAAGCTGCATCCGTCGGAACGCCGGCAGATCGAGCGCCTGGAAAACGTGACGCTGCACGAATCGGCCTACCGCCTGGAATGGATGGAGAACCCCTGGGACGATCTGCCGCGCGCCGCCGACTGGGTGGCATCGCTGGTCGCAGGCACGCGCCCCGACGTCGTGCACCTCAATTCCTACGGACCGGCGTTGCGCCGCCTCGACGTACCCGTCCTGCTGGTGACGCACTCCTGCGTGCATTCCTGGTGGCGTGCCATCCGCGGCGGCGACCCGGGCGCGGACTGGAAGCGCTATCGCCAGTGCGTGATTCGCGCCTTGTGCATTGCCGGGCGGGTCATTGCACCCACCGCCGCGCACCTGCACGCCTTTTCGCAATGCTACGAGGAGGTCAACCTGAACGGGCGCGCGGGCGTGATCTACAACGGGGTCGACGCGGGGCTGTGGTCCGGCGCCCGCCTGCCGGGCGGACGCTTCGTGCTCGGCGTCGGCCGCATCTGGGACGAGGCGAAGAACCTGCGTCAGCTTGCCGCCGTGGCACCGGCACTCGATGCCCCTGTGATGGTCGCCGGTAACGGCGACCTCGACCGGCACAATGGCGCACCCGGCGTCGTGCTGCTCGGCAACCTGCCGCGCGCGCAGCTCATGCCCTATTTCCGGCGCGCCGCTACATTCGCGCACCCGGCGCGCTACGAGCCGTTCGGCATGGCGGTCCTCGAAGCGGCGCTCTCGGCCTGTCCCCTGGTGCTGGGCGACATACCCTCGCTGCGCGAGCTGTGGGACGACGCTGCGCTGTTCGTCGACCCGGACGATACGCGCGCGCTGCGCACTATCCTGCAGCGCCTGCTGCACGACATGCACGAGCGGCGGCGGCTGGGCCTGGCCGCGCGCAAGCGCGCGCTCCGCTACAGCGCCCGCGCCATGGCCGAAGCCTACGCGGCCGAGTACCGCAAGCTGGCCGAGGCCGCCGCGGATACGAAGTATCGACCCGACAGCTTGTCAACGCGGGCCCGGCCCGGGACGAGCGCTATCCAGTAACGACAACAACAGGGAGAAGGGTATGAAATTCGTTTTCTTCTGCCATTCGCTGACCTCCGACTGGAACCACGGCAACGCGCATTTCCTGCGCGGCATCACGACGGAGCTCGTCGCGCGCGGCCACAAGGTCATGGCGTACGAGCCGGCAGACGGCTGGAGCCTGAGGCAGCTCATCCGCACCGAGGGCGCCGCCACCATCGACGGCTTCCGCCGCCACTATCCGCTCCTGCAACCGCGGCGCTACACGCTCGACACGCTCGACATCGACGCGGCACTCGACGGCGCCGATGTCGTCATTGCCCACGAATGGAACCCGCCGGCGCTGCTCGAGAAGCTCGGCATGCACAGGAAGATCACGCGCTCGCATTACCGGCTCCTGTTTCATGACACGCACCACCGGGCGGTGAGCGCGCCGCACGAGCTGCGCCGCCTGCCGCTCGACGACTTCGACGGTACGCTCGCGTTCGGCGAGGCCGTGGCGGACATTTATCGCCGGCACGGCTGGGGCGATCGCGCCTGGGTGTGGCACGAGGCCGCCGACACGCGGGTGTTCAAGCCCGCCGGCAAGGAGGTAGAACCCGGCGAAGATCTCGTTTGGATCGGCAACTGGGGCGATGACGAGCGCAACCGCGAGCTCGCGACCTTCCTCATCGAGCCGGCCCGCGAGTGCGGCGTGCGCGGCTCAGTGTACGGTGTCCGATATCCGCGCGCGGCCCTCGGGATGCTCGCGCGCGCGGGCCTGCATTACCGCGGCTGGGTGCCGAACTACCTCGTGCCGGAGCTGTTCCACCGGCATCGCTTCACGGTACACGTGCCGCGGCGGTTCTATCGCGACTCGCTGCCCGGCATCCCGACCATCCGCGTGTTCGAGGCTCTGGCCTGCGGCATCCCGCTGATCTCCGCACCCTGGTCCGACTCGGAGGATTTGTTCGAACCCGGCCGCGATTTTCTCACCGTCCGCAACGGCGAGGAGATGCGCGCCGCGATGCGCCGCCTGCGGGACGACCCGGCCATGGCTGCGGAGCTCGCGCGCGCCGGCCGCGAAACCATTGAGCGCCGACACACCTGCGCGCACCGCGTCGACGAGCTGCTCGACATCTGCTCCGAGCTGACGGCGAAGGCGCCCGCGGCAGCGGCGATATGAGCCTGGACTTAAGCTTCTTCGTCTCCAGCATCCTGTCCGCGTACTGGAACGGAGCGGCCACCTATTACCGCGGCCTCGCCTGCGCGCTGCACCGGCGCGGTCATCGCCTGCACTTCTACGAGCCGCGGGCGTTCGACCGCCAACAGCATCGCGATCTCGACGAGCTGCCCTGGGGCGAGGTGACAGTGTACGAACCGGAGGACTGGCAGCAGGTGAAGCAATGCCTGGCGCAAGCGGCGCACAGCGATTTCGTGGTCAAGGCGAGCGGTATCGGCGTCAACGACGAGCTGCTCGAGCGGGAAGTCGCCGCGCTCGGCTCGGCCGGCACCGGCACGATCTTCTGGGACGTGGACACGCCGGCGACGCTGGCACGGCTCGAGGGCGATCCCGGGGACAAGCTGCGCGCCCTGCTGCCGGACTACGACTTCGTGCTCTGTTACGGCGGCGGCAATCCCGTACGCGAGCGCTATGCGAGGCTCGGCGCGCGACGCGCCGAAGTGATCTACAACGCACTCGATCCCGCCACCCATTTCCCGGTGGCGAAAGACCAGCGCTTCGATGGCGACCTGGGCTTCCTCGGCAACCGGCTGCCGGATCGCGAGGACCGCGTGCGCGAGTTCCTCTTCGTCCCCGCCAGGCGCCTCGCCGGGCATCGCTTCGTGCTCGGCGGCTCGGGCTGGGACGACGCCGTGCACGACCTGCCGAACCTGCGTTACGTCGGGCACGTCTACACCGCCGAGCATAACGCCTTCAACGCAAGCGCGACCGCGGTAATCAACATCAGCCGGGACGACATGGCCCGCACCGGCTACTCGCCCGCCACGCGCCTGTTCGAGGCCGCGGGCTCGGGTGCCTGCCTCATCTCCGACGCCTGGGACGGCATAGAGGCATTCCTGCAGCCGGGCGCGGAAGTGCTGGTGGCGGAAAACGCCGACGATGTCGCGCGCATCATCAAGGAACTGGCGCCGGAGGAGGCACGTGCGATCGGCCGCCGCGCGCGCGCGCGCCTGCTGGAGGAGCACACCTACGCGCAGCGCGCGGCGCAGGTCGAAGAGCTCCTGGACGGAAGCGGCCGATGAAAATCGCGTTCGTCGGCCTGAGCGTGAGTTCCTCCTGGGGGAACGGCCACGCGACTACCTACCGCTCGCTGATCAAGGGACTGCGGCGGCGCGGGCACGAGGTGCGCTTTTACGAGCGCGAGGAACCATGGTATGCCGACCATCGCGACCTCCCGGATTGCGAGTGGCTGCACTTTTACGAGTCCGCGGCCGGCTTGCTCGCAGCGCACCGTCGCGATTTCGCGGCCGCGGATGCAGTCATCATCGGCTCCTACGTTCGCGAAGCACCGTTGCTGATACGCGAGCTGCGCCGTGCTGTCCGCGGACCGCTGGCCTTCTACGATATCGATACACCAGTGACCATCGCGCGGCTACGGCAGGGCCGCTGCGATTACCTCGATCGTGAGCAGCTGCCGGCTTTCGATCTTTACCTCAGTTTTTCCGGCGGCACCGTGCTCGACGAGCTCGAGGCCCTCGGCGCGCGTAACCCGGTAGCACTCTACTGCTCCGTCGACCCGGACCTGCACGCGCCGCGCGCGGTGCCAAACGGGATCGACCTCGGCTATCTCGGGACCTGGTCGGAGGACCGGCAGCACGCGGTGAAAACGATGCTGCTGGAACCCGCCGCGCGCTGGAGCGAAGGCCGCTTCGTCATTGCCGGCGCGCAATACCCGGACGCAGCCGAGTGGCCGGGGAACGTCCGCCACGTCGCGCACCTCGCGCCGCACGAGCACGCGGGCTTTTATTGCAGCCAGCGCTTCACCCTCAATGTCACGCGCGCGAGCATGCGGCGCATGGGCTATTCGCCCAGCGTGCGGCTGTTCGAAGCCGCCTGCTGCGGTACGCCGGTGATTTCCGACAACTGGACCGGGCTGGACGAGATCTTCCGCGTGGGCTCGGAGATCCTGGTCGCCGCGAGCGGCGAGGAGGTACTCGATTTCGTCAGGGAAATGCCTGACACCGACCGCGCCGCCCTTGCCCGCGCAGCCCGTGAGCGGGTGCTCACGAGCCATACCGGCCTGACCCGCGCGGCGGAACTCGAGGCGCAACTGGCCTGACCGGCACGAGCATGAACAACAAGGCCTCCGTAACCTCCGAAGTCAGCCAGCTCGGCGAGTGGTTTCACAACCTGCACCTGCCGGGGGGCATCGAAACCGCGCCGGAGCACCCGCTGGGGGATTTTCCGGCGCGTAAATGGCGGCGCGTGGAAACAACGCTGCCCGCTGACCTGGACGGCTGGCGCGTGCTCGACATCGGCTGTAATGCCGGCTACTACAGCTTCGCGCTGGCGGCGCGGGGCGCCGACGTGCTCGGCATCGACGTCGACGACCGCTACCTGAGGCAGGCGCGGTGGGCATGCGCCCGGTTACAGCTCGAGCGGCCGCCGGAGTTTCGGAAACTGTCCGTGTACCGGCTGCACGAGCTCGGCGGCGGCTTCGACCTCATCTGGTTCATGGGCGTTGCCTATCACCTGCGCCACCCCCTGCTCGCGCTCGACATCGTGCGCTCGCTCGCGCCGCGCTACCTCATGTTCCAGACGATGACTTTCCCGGATGCGGCGCCTTGTGACGTGCCGGAGGATTTTCCCCTCGAGCAGCGGGAGCGGCTCGCCGCACCGGGCTGGCCGAAACTTGCGTTCATCGAGCACCGTCTCGCGGAGGACCGCACCAACTGGTGGGCGGCCAATGACGCCTGCGCGCGCGCGCTGCTCCGGAGCAGCGGCTTCGAGGTACTGGCATGTCCCGAGCACGAAACCTACTGGTGCCGCGCGGGGCGCACCGACGGTGCGGTCGGTGCGGAGCTCCGCGAAGTGCTGGGCGCGCCGCCGGCCTGGGAGCGGCTGCCGTAAGGGTTACACGCGCCCACGTAACCCTTACCGCCCCGGGTGACGCGACGACGCGGCAGGTGCCATGCCATTCCGGCATGGAACTTGTATATCCCCGTTGGCGTTCGACCACGCAACCAGGAGGCCAGCTGTGGAAAGGATCGAGAAATCCGTTGATGTCAACTGTCCCATCGACGTCGTCTACAACCAGTGGACACAGTTCGAGGAATTGCCGAGGTTCATGTCGGGCGTGAAGGAAGTGCGCCAGATCGACGACACGCACGTCCACTGGCGGGCCGAAGCCTGGGGCAAGGAAAAGGAGTGGGACTCCGAAATTACCGAGCAGGTACCCGATCAGCGTATAGCCTGGCGCAGCGTCTCCGGGGACGCGCCGAACTCCGGCGAGGTGCGTTTCGAGCCGCTCTCCGAGGAAAGTACCTGCGTCTGGCTCGCCATGGAGTACGAGCCGCAGGGTGCGGCGGAGAACGTGGGCGACTCACTGGGTGTAATGGACCGGCGGGTACAGAGCACGCTGGAGGACTTCAAGCAGTTCATCGAGAGCCGCGGGCGCGAAACCGGGGCCTGGCGCGGCGAAGTGCACGGCGGCCAGAAAATGCCGCCCTCGGTCTGACCCGCATCGCCCGCCGCTCCGGCAGCAACCCGGCAGCACTATGGTGACGCGGGGGCGCGCCGCCTTTCCGCTTCTATGAATACGCGCTTCACGTTCGGGAAATCGCTGCGAATTTTTTTGTCGATACGCGCGATCGTCGTTTCCAGCTCCAGGGCCGTCGTATCGTCACGGAAGTTGACGGAGAGATTCAGGAGGATGAAATCCGGACCCATGTGCATGGTCAGGATCTCATTGACATCCTCGACCTCCCGAAACTCCTGCACCAGCTCGCGTATACCGTCGACGACGTGGCGGCTGGCCGATTCGCCGATCAGCAACCCCTTGGTCTCGTGGGCCAGCCAGGCCGCCGTCCCGGCGAGCACCAGCCCGATCAGGATAGAGGCGATGCCGTCGAAGTACAGTATCCCGGTAAGCTGAGTCAGCCCCACGCCCGCAAAGGCGAAGAGCAAGCCGAGCATGGCGGCGCTGTCCTCGAACAGGACGACGAACAGCGTCGGATCCTTGCCGCGCCTGACGGCCTCGAAGTAGCCGAGCCTGCCCCGGGTCTTGTTGAATTCGGCGAAGGCAACCGTCCAGGCAACACCCTCGAACACCATCGCCAGGCCGAGAACGATGTAGTTGATGTACGCATCGGTGATCGGCTGCGGATGCAGAAGGTGCCGCACTCCTTCGTAGATCGAAATGCCGGCACCTACCGCAAAGATCAGGATGGCGACGATGAAGCTCCAGAAGTACACCTCCTTGCCGTGCCCGAAGGGGAACTGCCGGTCGGGGGGCTGCTTCGCCTGCCGCAGGCCGTACAGCAGCAGGACCTGGTTGCCGGTATCCACGACCGAATGGATGCCCTCCGACAGCATCGCCGAGCTGCCGGTAAAGGCCGCCGCCGCGAACTTGGTGATCGCGATCAGCGAATTGCCGATGAGCGCGGCAAAGATGACCTTGCGGGAACCTGCTGCCATTGAATCGGGCACCGAAACGGGTGCGTCATCATAGCAGCCCGCGCCGGATCGTCGACGCCTGCAAATCGCGCGCGCTTATAATGCGCCGCATACGTGGGCAACGAAGGCTTCGCCATGAACGCACCGGCATACGAGGAACTCCTGCAGTTCCGGGGCAAGGTGGCACTGGTGACCGGTGCAAGCGGCGGGATTGGCGCAGGGATTGCCCGGCGCTTCGCGCACGCCGGCGCGATGGTGGCGGTGCACTATCACCGCAACCAGGCCGCGGCACAGGCGCTGGTGAGCTCGATAAGGCAGGCGGGTTTCGATGCCATAGCGGTGCAGGCGAACCTCGCCGGCGCCGCCGGAGCGGCGCGGCTCTTCGACGAGGTGATCACTGCCTGCAACCGCCTCGACGTTTGCATCAACAATGCAGGCAGCTTCCCCAACCGGCCCCTGCTCGACATCAGCGAAACCGAATGGCATGAGATGTACAGAAGCAACGTCGATAGCTGCTTCTTCTGCCTGCAGGCTGCCGCCCGTTACCTGCGCTCCGCGGGCGGCGGCGCCATCGTGAACGTCGCCTCCATCGCCGCCCTCGCGCCCGGCCCGGATCACAGCCATTACAACAGCGCGAAGGCCGCCGTGGTCATGCTCACGCGCTCTGCAGCGCAGGAGCTCGGCCGCTATAATATACGCGTCAATGCGGTCTCGCCCGGGCTCATCGCCCGGCCCGGGATCGAGCAACAATGGCCGGAGGGCGTGGCGCGCTGGCAGGCTGGGGCACCGCTCGAGCGGCTGGGCGAACCGGAAGACGTTGCCGACGCCTGCCTGTTCCTGGCGTCACCCGCCGCACGCTGGATCACCGGCCATAACCTCATCGTCGACGGCGGCGTAATGTCCTCACAAGTCTATTAGGGCAATTCCCCGGACGGGAGTACCGTATGCGCCTCGGAATGATCGGACTCGGCCGCATGGGCGCGGCCATGGTGGAGCGCCTGCTCGCCGACGGGCACGACTGTGTCGTGTTCGACCGGAAAGAGTCGGCCGTAGCCCCGCTGGTCGAAAACGGCGCGACCGGCGCGACGTCGATCGACGACCTCATTGCAAGCCTCGCACCGCCGCGCGCGATCTGGATGATGGTGCCGGTTGCCGTCGTCGCCGACGTGATCGCGTCGTGCAGACCGCATCTCGCCGCGGGCGATACGCTGATCGACGGCGGTAACTCCTGGTACCGCCACGCCATCGAGCGAGCGGAGGCGCTGGGGAACGACGGCATCCACTACCTGGACGTCGGTGTCAGCGGCGGCGTGTTCGGGCTCGCAGAGGGGTACTGCCTGATGATCGGCGGCGAGCGCAAGGTTGCCGCCACGTTCGCGCCGGTGTTTGCGTCGCTGGCACCGGTGAGCCCCGGGACCGACCGGACCTCGATCTCGGAGCCGGCCAACGGCTTTCTCTACTGCGGCGCGAGCGGCGCGGGTCACTTCGTGAAGATGGTGCACAACGGCATCGAATACGGCCTGATGGCCGCTTACGCGGAAGGCTTTAACCTGCTCGCCCACGCCGGCATCGGCAACGAAGAGCACGCGCACGACGCCGAGACGGCACCGCTCATGGATCCCCGTGCGTTGCAATACGAGCTCGACACCGGCGCCATCGCCGAGCTCTGGCGTCACGGCAGCGTGGTGCGTTCCTGGCTGCTCGACCTTACCGCCGAAGCGTTGCAGCAGGACGCGCAACTCAGCGACCTGCGCGGCACCGTGTCGGATTCCGGCGAGGGCCGCTGGACACTGCAGACGGCCGTCGACGCCGCGGTACCCATGCCGGTACTGGCCGCCGCGCTTTTCGGCCGTTTCAGTTCCCGCGCGCGCGACGAGTACGCCAATCGCATTCTCTCGGCCATGCGCCGGCAGTTCGGCGGACACGAGGAGCGATGAGCACGCAATCGGACGTTCTCGTGCTCTTCGGTGCCACCGGAGATCTCGCGTACAAGGAGATCTTCCCGGCGTTGCAGGCGCTCGTACAGAAACAGAAGCTCGGCATTCCGGTGATCGGCACGGCACGCGGGGGCAATACGCTGGGCGACCTGAAACAGCGCGTCCGGGACAGCATTGCGGAGCACGGCGTGGACGACGAGGCCGCGACACAACGGTTGCTCGAGCTGCTCGGGTACGTCGACGGGGACTACACCGATCCGGGTACGTTCCAGCGGCTGCGGCAGGCGATCGGCGAGGCGCGGGCGCCGCTGTACTATCTCGCAATCCCGCCGGGCATGTTCGCGACCGTAGTCCGCAATCTCGAGGCGGCGGACTGCGCCGGGGAAGATGCGCAAATCGTGGTGGAAAAGCCGTTCGGCCGCGATCTCGAGTCGGCGCGCGCATTGAGCGCCACGGTACACGACGTGTTCGACGAGGCGGACATTTTCCGCATCGATCATTACCTCGGCAAGGAGCCGGTGCAGAATCTCCTGTATTTCCGCTTTGCCAACTCCTTCCTCGAGCCAATCTGGAATGCCGATCACGTGGCGAGCGTGCAGATCACCATGGCCGAGGATTTCGGTGTCGAAACGCGCGGCGCGTTCTACGACAGCGTCGGCGCGATCCGCGACGTCGTGCAGAACCATTTGCTGCAGGTCGTCGCCCACGTCGCGATGGAAGAACCGGAAGATTTCTCCGGCGAGGCGGTGCGCGATGCCAAGGCCCGCCTGCTGTCACGCGTGCGCCCGCTCTCCCCCGCAAACCTGGTGCGCGGCCAGTACGCCGGATACCGGGAGGAAAAGGGCGTTGCCCCCGATTCCAATGTCGAAACCTACGCGGCGCTGAAGCTGGAGATCGATTCCGCACGCTGGCGCGGCGTGCCTTTCCTGATCCGCACGGGTAAGCGCCTGGCGGCAACGATCACGGAGGTGGTGGTCGAGCTGAAACGCACGGCCGCGCTGCAGGCAGAGAAGGAGCCGTGTGCGCCGAACTACTTCCGGTTCCGCCTCGGACCGGGGCGCACCGCCATCGCGCTCGGCGCGCTCTCGAAGAAGCCCGGCGGAAAAATGGTGGGCGAGAACATCGAGCTGCTCGTGCGCGACGATACGCGCGATCATATGCGCGCCTACGAGCGCCTGATCGGCGATGCCATCCGTGGCGACCACACGCTGTTCGCGCGCGAGGACACCGTGGCGCAGTCCTGGCGGATCGTCGAACCGGTGCTCGACCTGCCCCGGCCGGTCACGGTATACGAACCCGGTAGCTGGGGCCCGGAGGACGCGGACGCGCTTGCCGCCGGGATCGGCGGCTGGCTTTTCCCGCGCTGCGAATGAAGATCCAGATCGAAGCCGACGCCGACGCGCTCGCGCGGGAAGCGGCGGCATGGATCGGCCAGCAGGCGCGCAGCGCGATCGCCGAGCGATCGATGTTCTCGCTGGCACTGAGCGGCGGGCGCGGACCCCACGGGCTCTTCGAGGCACTGGCGCGCGAAAAGATCGACTGGCAGCGCGTGCACCTGTTCCAGGTTGACGAGCGCGCGGCGCCGCTGGAATCGCCGGAGCGGAATTTCCGCGCGATCGTCGCGCTGCTGGTGGAGCGCGTCGCGATTCCCTGCGAGCAGCTCTACCCGATGCCGGTGGCGGGCGCGGATCTCGAGGCCGGCGCCGCGGATTACGCCGCTACCCTCGAGCGGGCGCTCGGGCCCGGGCTCGTGCTGGACCTGGTGCATCTCGGGCTGGGCGAGGACGGGCACACCGCGTCGCTGCTGCCCGGCGATTCGGCTCCTGAATCCGGTGCGCCCGTTATTGTTTCGATGGAGTACCAGGGCTTCCGGCGGCTTTCCCTGAATTACCAGGTGCTGTCGGGAGCGCGGCGGCGGTGCTGGTACGTGACGGGGGCAGCCAAGAGCGAGGTCCTCGTGCGGGCGGTGGACGGTGACCCCGGTATTCCCGCCGGGCGGATCGAGCGGGAGGACAGCTGGTTCTTCGTCGACCGGGCGGCAGGGGCGTTGCTGGAAGAATAGTGCCGGCTCGTCAATGATACCCCTCCCCCGCCACCAGCTTGCCGCGAAACACCCGGTACGAGAACACCGTGTACCCGAGGACCGCCGGCAGTAACACGGCTATACCGACGAGCACGAACATCTGCGACGAGGGCGGCGAGGCCGCTTCCCAGATGCTCAACCCGGGCGGCACGATGTTCGGCCAGACGCCCGCCAGGAGCCCGGCGAAGCCCAGCCCGAAGAAGCACATGGACAACACGAACGGCGCCAGTTCCCGATCGGCGAGGACCGCTCGCCACAGCGCGATGGCATTCAGGGTTGCGAGCAGCGGCACGGGGGACAGGTAGGCGATGTTCGGCCAGGTGAACCAGCGCTCCATCAGCGCGGGATCGAGAAACGGCAGCCAGGCGCTTACCAGCAGCATGAACGCGATGACCGCGAGCATGAGCGGCCGCGTGAGGTCGAACGCGATGCGCTGCAGGCGTCCTTCCGTCTTCAGGACGATCCAGGCCGCGCCGAGCAGCGCGTAACCGAACACGAGCGCCACGCCGGTCAGCACGGAAAACGGGCTGAACCACGCGAACACACCGTCCAGGTACTTGCCGCCTTTGAGCGGCATGCCTTCGACAATGGCGCCCAGCATCACCCCTTGCGAGAACGCGGCCACGATGGAGCCGACGCTGAACGCAATGCCCCAGACCCAGCGGGAGCGCTCCGCTTTGGAGCGGAATTCGAACGCCACGCCGCGGAAGATGAGGCTCACCAGCATGGCAAGCACCGGCAGGTACAGCGAGGACAGCAGCACGGCGTAGGCTTTCGGGAAGGCCGCCATCAGGCCGGCGCCGCCGAGAACGAGCCAGGTTTCGTTGCCGTCCCAGATCGGGGCCGCGGTGTTCATCATCGCATCGCGCTGCGCATCGTCGTCGGCGAACGGCGTCAGGATGCCTATCCCGAGCACGAAACCGTCGAGCAGCACGTACATCATGATCGCGAAGCCGATCACCGCGAACCAGGCGACCGGCAGTGCCAGCTCGAGGTTCACGGCCGGTCCTCCCGCGGCTCCCCGGCAGCGGACATCGGCCGCGCCGGCGTCCGGAACGGCGGGCCTTCCCGCGGCGGCGCGGGCAGCGGACCCTGCCTGAGCATCTTGAGCAGGTACCACGTGCCGAAGCCGAAGAGCAGCGCATACACGACGACATACACCGCCAGCGATGTCATCACCGCGCCGGCGCGAATCGTGCTCACGGCATCTTCCGTGCGCAGCTGCCCGTAGATCACCCACGGCTGGCGCCCGATTTCCGCCACGTACCAGCCGGCCAGCAGCGCGATGAAGCCCGACGAGGACATCAGCCGCCAGAACTTGAGGTACCAGCGCGCCCGGAACATGCGCCCGCCCCGCCACAGGAACAGCCCCGCGGCCGCGAGCACCAGCATGAGCAGGCCGAGCCCCACCATGATCCGGAACCCGAAAAAGGGCGCCGCCACCGGCGGCCGGTCGCCCGGCGCAAACGCCTTCAATCCCACGACCTCCCCGTTCCACTCGTGGGTCAAAACCAGGCTGCCCAGCCGCGGAACGTCGAGCGCGTAACGATTGGTTTCGGCTTCCGGGTCGGGAATCGCGAACAGCGTAAGCGGCACCCCCCGCCCGGTCTCCCACAGGGCCTCGATGGCGGCGAGCTTCGCCGGCTGCGTTTGCGCCAGCTGCAGGCCCGAGAGGTCGCCGGCGACGATCTGGATCGGGATCACGATCGTCACGAATGCGAGCGCCAGCTTGAGCATCTTGCGCGCCGGCTCCACGAACCGGTCGCGCAGGAGGTAAGCCGCGGAGACGCCGCCAACCACGAGGGCGGTGGTCAGGAAGGCTGCCAGGACCATGTGCACGAGGCGGTACGGGAAAGACGGGTTGAAAACGATCGCCCACCAGTTCACGGGCAGGAACACACCGTCCTCGATTGCAAAGCCCACCGGGGTCTGCATCCAGCTGTTGGCCGAGAGGATCCAGAAGCTGGACAGCAGCGTGCCGGTGGCCACCATCAACGTGGCGGCGAAATGCACGCCATGGCTCACGCGACGCCAGCCGAACAGCATCACCCCGAGAAAAGTCGCTTCGAGAAAGAACGCGGTCAGCACCTCGTAGTTCAGCAGAGGCCCCATGATGCTGCCGGCGGCCGTCGAATATTCCGCCCAGTTGGTGCCGAACTGGAAGCTCATCACGATGCCCGAAACGACGCCGAGCCCGAACGACATCGCAAATATCTTCATCCAGAAGAAATAGAGGTCGCGCCAGAGATCGGTACGCTCCCGCAGCCAGGCGCCTTCGAGGAATACCAGCCACCACGACAGCCCGATCGTGAAGGCCGGGAACAGGATATGGAACGAAATCACGAACCCGAACTGGATCCGCGACAGCATCAGGGCATCGAGCATGCGACATGCTCCGTGGATCTGCCGCCATCATTATCCCGCACCGCGCTTCCGGCACCAAGTAGCCGGCACGCCGGATCGGTGGCGACCAGGTCCCAGCCGCTGTCGTGAACTGAATCACACAATTGGGAACCGTTTCACGGCCTCGCGCATTCGTCTCCGGTAGTCTCTCGCCTGCCCGGTAACGAGAGGACCACCGATGGGGAGCGATACCGACCAGCTACCGCAGCTCGACGAGGACGAGCTTGCCGACACGATCGTCCTGACCGATACGGACGTCATGGCGACCCGGGAGATGCGACAGCTCCTGGACCCGAACGCCGGCCATTTCGGGGATACTGACGGCGCCGGCGAGGACGGCGAAGACGCCGACGGCTGAGCGGGAGCGCTGGCCGCTCAATCCTCCGCGTCCAGCGCCTCCCTGACCTTCCTGGCCAGCTCCTTGGGGGAGAACGGCTTCTGCACCAGCACGATCGTGTCATCCACCTCGATGGCACCGCGCGTGTAGCCCGACATGTAGACGGGCCTCATTTCGGGATGCAGCTGCGCGAGCCGCTGCACCAGCGCGGGCCCATTCATGTCGGGCATCACGATGTCCGTTACCACCGCATGGATCGGCTCGTCGATCAGTTGAGCGATCCCCAGGGCCTCCGCGGCGTCGGCCGCTTCGAGGATCTTGTAGCCGAGCATTGACAGCAGGCGCACGACCAGCGTGCGCACCGGCTCCTCGTCTTCGACAACCAGCAGCGTTTCGGTGCCGCGCAGCTTCTCCGATTGTGTCGGCTCCCGCTCCGTCTCCGCGTCGGCCGCCTCGCGCGGCAGCAGTACGCGGAAGGTAGTGCCGTGATCGAGCTCGCTGTAGACCCAGATGAACCCGCCCGCCTGCTTGACGATGCCGTAGCAGGTCGCGAGTCCCAGCCCGGTACCCTTGCCCGGCTCCTTGGTGGTGAAAAAAGGCTCGAACAGCCGGGATTTTGTCTGCTCGTCCATGCCGACGCCCGTATCGGAGACCGAGATCGCGACGTAGCGCCCGGCCGGCACGTCCCGGCCTTTCAAGGTCACGTACTCGTCGCCGACTTCGATATTGGCGGTCTCGATTGCCAGCCGCCCGCCGTTCGGCATGGCGTCGCGGGCGTTCACGGCCAGGTTGACGAGCACCTGCTCCAGCCCGCCAGCGTCAATCTTCACGTTCCAGAGATTCGGCGCCAGGTCGGTGCGGAATTCGATCTCGTCGCCGATGAGCCGCCTCAGCATGTTCTCGACGTCGCCCACCAGCCCGTTGACGTTGAGCACGCAAGGCGCGACCGGACGACGCCTCGAGTAGGCAAGCAGCTGTTCCGTCAGCTTCTCGGCGCGCCGCGCCGCTTTCAGCACCTCCTGCATATCCCCGTGCGCACCGCTTCCGGGCGGCAGGCTCTCGAGCACGAACTCGCTGAAGTTGGAGATGACCGTCAACAGGTTGTTGAAATCGTGCGCGATACCTCCTGCCAGGCGGCCGATCGCTTCCATTTTCTGCGCCTGCCGAAACTGTTCCTCGAGATGCTTTTCCTCGGTGCGATCCAGGAGGATACCGACCAGTTCCGTGACCGCACCGTCAGGTCCGCGGGCCGCGGCCGCCGCGTGGCAGACAACGTTGCGCCAGCTCCCGTTCTCGTGACGGACGCGAAACTCCACGGCGAAATTGCGCGTGCGTCCCTGCATGAAATCATTGCGCGCGGCGAGCGCCTGCTCCCGCTCGTCCGGATGAATACGGCCGAAGAGCCATTCCCGGAATTCCTGCGGCGGGGGCAACCGGTCGTGAGTGAGCCCGACGATCTCCGCGATCCGGTCGTTGAAGAACGCGTTGCCATACTCGGGCACGCTGAACTCGAAGACGCCGGCGCCGGTCACCTGCAAGGCAAGCGCGAGAC
This sequence comes from uncultured Woeseiaceae bacterium, assembly GCA_964607425.1. Classification (GTDB taxonomy): domain Bacteria; phylum Pseudomonadota; class Gammaproteobacteria; order Steroidobacterales; family Woeseiaceae; genus IDS-8. The sequence goes on along the minus strand of CAZSKQ010000009.1, from coordinate 42,566 downwards.
GCCTCTGCTCCCTCTCCTTCGCAGCCTCCGCTTCCCGCCCCTGCCGCCGGCGCTCGGCTTCCGCCAGCTCCCGCTGCACGGCGGCGTTCAGGCGGCCAAGCTGGCCTTTCAGGATGTAATCACGGGCGCCCGCCTTCATAGCCTGCACCGCGCGTTCCTCGCCCATGGCCCCGGACACGAAGATGAACGGGATATCGTAATCCTGTTTGCTGAACAGCTTGTACGCGGACAGGCCGTCGAAATGCGGCATCGAGAAATCGCTGATGATGAGATCCCACTCGCCGCTTTCGAGCGCTTCAAGAAAGGCGGTTTCGGTGTCGACCCGCGTACGGCTGACGTCGTACCCGCCGCGCTTCAGCTCGGCGCAGATCAGCTCCGTATCGATGTCGGAGTCTTCGATGAACAGGACGCGAAGCGGCTTCATGACGTCGGCGCGCGGTTGATCGCCAGCCAGTAATAACCCGCCCGGCTCGCGACGTCGGCCAGCGCGTCGAAATCGAGCGGTTTCACGATATAGCTGTTCACGCCCAGGCTGTAGGATTCGGTGATGTCCTTTTCCTCCTCCGACGAGGTCATGATCACGATCGGGATGTGCCGGGTGCTCTCGTCGGCCTTGAGGGCGCGGGTAACTTCTATGCCGTCGACCTTCGGCATCTTCAGGTCGAGCAGGATCAGCCGGGGCCCGCGCCCGGCGCGGCCCTCGAATTCGCCGCGCCGGTAGACGTAATCGAGCGCCTGTTCCCCGTTCTTCACCCAGACAATGTTATTGGCGAGGTTATGCTCCTTCAGGCCGCGCATAGCGAGCTCCGCGTCCAGTGCATTGTCGTCGACGAGCAGGATCTCGATTTGCTCGTATTCATCCATCTTCCGTCTCCCTCGGCAGGCTGAAATGAAAAGTTGCCCCGTCGCCGGGCTGGCTGTCGGCCCAGACGCGGCCGCCGTGGCGCGTCACGATACGGTGCACGAGCGCAAGCCCGACGCCTGTCCCCGGGAACTCCGCTTCGTCATGCAGCCGCTGGAACACTCCAAACAGCTTGTCGCGGTAGCGGGGATCGAAGCCCGCGCCATTATCGCGAACGTAATACACGGTCTCCATTTCCTCGACGATCGCGCCGACCTCAACCACCGGGTTTTCGGTTTTCGACGAAAACTTGATGGCGTTCGCGAGCAGGTTCACCCATACCTGCTCCATGAGGCTCCGGTCCGCCATCGCCGCCGGCAGCTTGCCCAGACGAAACTCGGGGTGGCCGTTAGTGCCGTCGCGGTCGAGCTGCTCGAAGGTGCGCTGCGCCAGCTCCGTCATATCCAGCAGCGACGGATCGAGGGATTTGCGCCCCAGCCTCGAGAACCTGAGCAGGTCGTCGATCAGGAGGCCCATACGGTCGGCCTGGCCGCGAATGATACCGAGCTTCCGCCGTGCCTCCTCGTCGAGCCGCTCCTTGTGGTCCTCCCACAGCAGGTTCGAGAAGCCGCTGATGGCCCGCAGCGGCGCACGCAGGTCGTGCGACACCGAGTAACTGAAGCTTTCCAGCTCCCGGTTCGCCGCCTCGAGCTGCGAAGTGCGCGCCTCCACGCGGTCTTCCAGTTCCGCGTTGAGCGTACGCAGCTCCTCTTCCGCTCTTTCCTGCTCCCGCACCGAATGCTCGAGGCGCTCGGCCCGGCGCCCGAGCTCGTCCAGCATGCCGTTAAAGGAATCGACGAGCAGGCCCACCTCATCGGTGGTGGACTTCGGCGCGCGCAAGGAGAAATCGCGCTGCTCCATGACGCGCCGGGCGACCGCGGTAACCTGTGTTATCGGCCGCGTAATCGTACGCTGCAGCCAGCCGGAAATCAGTGCGGCGGCGGCCAGGCTCAGCAGCATCACGCCGCCCAGGATCCCGAGGTAATCGGCGAGCCGGCCGGTGAGATTATGGGTCGCTCGCAAACCCACCGTGCCGATGATCTCGCCGCCGGCGACGATACGCTGGAACAGCACCAGTTCGTTACCTTCCACGTAATGGCCGTCGATTTCCGGCATGCGGGGGAAATTCACGGGCTGGTCCGCGGCGGAATAGCTTGCGAACATCGTGCCGTTGGCGGTGTAGATTGCGGCGCTGCTGATGTCCTTGTTGGCGGCCAGCGACGCGAGGTATTCGTTCGCGGCCTCGGGATCCAGGAACTGCAGGGCCGGCGCCGCCGCCAGGCCGATAACGGCCGCCTGCGCCGACAATTCGCTGATGCCCGTCTGCCGAAAATCCCGGAGCTCGTAATAGACCATGGCAGCAGCGCTGATGAGGAGCGCCGAAGCTGCCGTGACGAGCACGACGAACAGCACCTTCGCGCGGACCGAGCGCTGTTCGAAGAAGGTCACTTGTCGTGCCTCGCCAGGACGCGGTGGGCCACGGCCAGCATGCGCGAACTGACTGACAGGCTGCAGTTGTCCGCCGCGGCGAGCGACACTTCGAACCGTACTCGCTGGTCGATCAACCTGAAGTTGATGACGCTGCCGGAGTCCAGCGCGCTCTCCCACTCCGTGACGATGAGCACGGAGTGCCGGCGGGCCGCGTCACGCAGCCGCGGCAGCGCCTCGGCACTGTCGCGGGCGATGAACAGCATCTGCAGGGAGTCGATCGACTCGCCGCTCGCTATCTCCCTGACCTCGATCGGGCGGCCGTGGACCCGGCGATCGGCCGTCATGGCGGCAAGATATTCCGCCAGCCTGTGCGCGCCCAGCACCCCGATCACGAAGCGGGAGTCGGCCTCGCCGAGGACCGCCGGCGGCCAATCGACGTAAGTGGCGAAATTGTAGAGGTAGGCCGCCTTGATGCTGTACTCCGAGGCCGACTCGACGGGTTCCGCGGCGGCGATTTGCCCGCAAAAGAGCAGGACGGCGCAGGCAGCCGCCACCCGGAGGCTTGTCAACTCAGGCTCCGCGGATCTCAGACGCCGGATTCCACTCGCGCACGATACCTTCGATCTCGCCAAAAGGTACCGCGGCACCGATCAGGAAGCCCTGGGCGCGATCGCACTCCACGGATTCGAGAAATTCCAGGGCTTCCCGCGTCTCGACGCCCTCGGCGCAGACCTTCATATTGAGCGCATGCGCCATGTCAACGGTGGCGCGCACGATCGCGCGCGCCTCGTCATCGTGCGGCAGCCCGCCGATGAACATCCGGTCAATTTTCAACTCGTCGAACGGCAGTTGATAGAGCTGCTGCAGCGACGAGAAGCCGGTGCCGAAATCGTCGATCGAGAGGCTGATGTCGTTGACGCACAGCCGCAGGAAGATGTCCATGGCCTTTGTGGCATCGGCCATGGCGGTCGATTCGGTGAGCTCGATCGCCAGCAGGTTCCCGGGCAGGCCGTATTTCCTGAGCAGCGCCGTAAGCCGGCTCGGAAAATCCAGGTCTTCGACCAGGCTCGCCGACAGGTTCACGGCCACCTCCAGCGACAGGCCGGCATTTCGCCAGGCCGCGGCCTGCTGGATGGCGGAGTCGAGGACGAAATCGGTCAGCTCGTCGATCAGCCGGTATTCCTCCATGAGTGCCAGGAACTGCCCGGGCGGAAGCAAACCGTGCACCGGATGCTGCCAGCGCACCAGCGCTTCGGCGCCAGTCACGCGCCAGCCGTCCGCCTTGCGCGTGATCTTGGGCTGGTAATGGACGACGAACTGGTGCGCCCGTAGCGCCAGCATGAGCTCCGCGCGGCTGTAAGTCTGGCCGGTGGCAAGCGCTTCCTTGAGGCGCTGCTCCAGCTCGGCCCTCTGCAGGGGCTTCTGCAGCACGCCCAGCATTTGCAGCCCCTGGGAGCGCCCCAGCTTCTCCGCGGTGTTGAGCACCCGCTGGTCCATACCGCTAATGACCATCACCTGCGCATCGCTGTAGCCCTCCTTCACCTGGTGCAGGAGCTGCACGCCGTCTACCCCCGGAATCTTCAGGTCCAGGATGAGGAGCGACGGACGGAAATCCTTCAGGGTCTGGAGAAAACGCCCTGAATCGTTCAGCGATTTGACCTGGAAGCCCAAAGGCTCTGCGACCCGCTCGATGATCGTGCATATGGCAGGCTCGTCGTCGACGACCAGCAGCCGGTTCTTGGGCCCTTGCATATCGGGTACTCGTGCTATGAAAAATGCAGCCCGCGTGGGGGCGTACCGATTCCCCCTGGCGGCAAAAGCAGCCAACGATTGTCCCGCATATCGGGCGCGTGGTTCTGCGGAGCTGCTCACAGTTATCCGCATCGCCGGTTCGTCTTGATTATGGGTAAATTTTACCTGTCCTGGCGGTGACCGTACAGGCCGGTCGCCGACAGCTTGGTCGTACGGGTTCGGGGGCTGTAAGGCAGCACCTCGATTGCCTCGCCGCGCTCGAGCCGCGTTTTGAGGCGCGACCACCAGTGATGCGACAGAAGCTCGCCGTGATACTCCCGAAAAACCTGCTCCAGCGCCTCGCCCAGCCCGAGGAAAACCGCGAACTCCTCCGGGAAGACGTCGTGCGCCCCGACGAAGAACCACGGCTCGGCAGCGAGCTCGTACTCCAGCCGGTCGCTCCGCGGCAGGGGCCGGAAGACGCAGTCGGTCACGAACGTGACCTCGTCGTAATCGTAGAAGATCACGCGCCCATGGCGCGTCACGCCGAAGTTCTTGAGCAACAGGTCGCCCGCGAAGATATTGCCGAAGGCCAGGTCGCGCACGGCCTGCCCGTAGTCGATCACGACACGCCGCGCGCTGTCGGGGTCTGCATCCCTGAGGTAGAGGTCGAGCGGAATGAGCCGCCGTTCGATGTAGAGGTGCTCGATCAGCAGCCGATCGCCGTCAATGCGGCAGTTTTTGCTGCAGGTTTCGAGCAGGGTGTCCCTGAGCCCCGGCTCGAAGCGCAGCAGGTCGAACGACAGCCGGCGAAACTCCTGGGCATCCACGAGCCGGCCCGCGCGGTCCTGGCGGAACACGAGCTCGTACTTGTCGCGGACCTCCGCGCGGCGGATGTTCTTGGAGTAGCCGAAGCTGTCCCGAATCACCTTGAATACGACGTGGAACGAGGGCAGCGTGAAAACCTCCATGACCATACCGCGCGTGCCGGGAGCGCGCACAAACAGGTCGGAGGACGACTGCATGTGCCGCATGAGAGTCCGGTAGCGCTCGGTTTTGCCCTGCTTCGCCCGGCCGAGCACGGTGTACAGCTCGTCTATCGGCTTCGCCGGCATCAGCTCACGCAGGAAACGCACCGCGCTGCCGACACTGTCCAGGTCCACGTGGAAATAACTACGGGTGAAGCCAAACAGCATGCTGACGTCGCTTTCGGAAAGGATCACGACGTCGGATACGATGCCTTCGTCCGTGTGCGCGAACGGGAGGACCAATGGCACCTGCCAGCCGGGACCCTGCAGCCGGCCCACGACGTAGGCCCGCCAGCCGCGGTAGAAGAGTGCCGGCACGATCTCCACGCTCCGCGGCGGCTCATGCAGCCGCTGCTCGTTGCGATAGGCCTCGACCTCGGCAACGATGAAGCGGATCATGCCGTCGGTTTCGCGATAGAGCCGGGAAAACGGCAGGTCGTCCAGGAGCTCCTCGAACAGGAGGTAGAGCGAACCGCGGTTCGCGTAGCGGTGTGTCGGCAAAGGCTCGGCCGAGGCGAGCGCCGGGTCCACGTCCCGGGCCAGGAACTCGACCTGGCTGTCGACGCCCACGGTATGGAAGATGCGCCGGGTCAGTGAGCTGAAAAAGGTCTTGTAGAAGCCGGAATCCGCGCATTCCGCGATCATCCCCGCGTAGATGTCCCTGACCCGGCTCCAGCACTCCCGGCTGTCATACTCGTCCTCGAGCAACGCCGCCAGCCCTTTGCGGGTCGCCACGACGGATTCGTTGTACAGGTCGATCCGCCGTACCGCATCCTGCCGGGTGGCAGCCCAGTCGCGGCGCTCGAAATGCCGCGCCGCGCGTCGGGTAATGTCGCTGAAGCGGCGGTTGTAGGTGCGGAAAGCCTCGAAAATGTGGCGCGCCGCCGCCCGCTCGAGGTTGCTCACCGCCATCGCTGCCTGCCGCGCACCCGGTGCCAGGACCGGGTAGGCTGGCGCGTTTGGTGCCAGCCGTGATAAGGGTGCCGGTCCAGCCGCTGATCGTCCTTGAACAGGAACACCAGCAGCACCCCCGCCGCGAAGCCGCCGACGTGCGCCCAGAACGCCACGCCGCCGCCGGCCGCATCGATGGAGATGAAGCCGCCGACCAGCTGCAGCAGGACCCAGTAACCGAGCATGAATAGTGCGGGTACGGCGAAGGTCGTCGCGTAGAAGCCCAGAAACAGCAGCATGTGCACGTGTACGCGCGGGTACAGGACGATATAGGCGCCCATTACCCCGCCGATCGCGCCGGATGCGCCCACCATGGGAATGGGAGACGTCAAACTTGCCGCTACCTGGGCGCCGGCCGCGGCAAGCCCGCAGAGCAGGTAAAAGACGGCAAAGCGGATGCCGCCCATGGCGTCCTCCACGTTATCGCCGAAAATCCACAAGAACCACATGTTGCCAATGAGGTGCAGCCAGCTGCCGTGCATGAACATCGAGGTAAGCAGCGTGATCCACCCCGGATGGTCCCCGGCCCGACAAGGCAGGGGGCCCGTTATGCGGTCGACCGTGCCAAGCAGCTCGCCCGGAATAAGGCCGAGCTGGCAGACCGAGTGCGACAGTGCGGGCTCGGTGCCGAAACCCTGCAGCAGCGCCCAGGCGGCAACGTTGAGACCCACCAGGAGGAAGGTGACGAACGGAAACTGGAGCTGCGGGTTATCGTCGCGGATCGGGAACATGGCACAGGCGCGCTAGCCCGGGCTAGGGCAAGGCCTCCGGGCTGTTGCGCTGGTTCTCGAAACTGTGCCAGACGGAAAAGAAGAGCGCCGCGACGATCGGGCCAATCAGCACGCCGGAAAGGCCGAACATCGAAATGCCGCCGAGCGTGGCGAGCAGGATGATGTAATCGGGCAGCCCCGCATCGCGCCCGACGAGTACCGGGCGCAGCAGGTTGTCGACGAGCCCGATGACGACCGAACCGATGGCAACCAGGATCAGGCCCTTCACCCACGCACCGGTGGCCATGAGCATGATGGCGGCCGGAATCCACACGATCGCCGGCCCGACCGCGGGCAGCAGTGAGAACAACGCCATCACCACGCCCCACAGAACCGGGCCGCGCAAATCAAGCGCCCAGAAGGCGAGGCCGCCAATGGCGCCCTGGATCGCACCGATCAGGAATGTGCCCTTGAGGGTCGCCCGCGCCACGGCGGCGAAGCGGCCGCCGAGATGCCGCGCCAGGTTTTCGTCGAGCGGCAGCGCCTGGCGCACGCGTTGCAGCATGATGCTCCCGTCGCGCACGAAGAAATACAGCAGGTAGAGCATGACGAAGAGCCGCAGGAAGAAGGCGAGTGCATTCTGCCCGATGACCAGCGCGTTCGACGCCATCCACGTGCCGGACGCCATGGCAGCCCGTGACAGGCCGTCCCGCAGCTGGCTCAGCTCGACGCCGAACCGGTCCAGCAGGCGCGCCAGCGCGGGGATCTGCTCCTGCAGCCATGCCAGCCAGGATTGTGGGTTGATCTTGCCCGCCTCGATATCCTGGGCAAGACTCGCGGCCTCCTGAGCCACGGCGAGCACTACCAGGAACACCGGGATCAGCACGGCGAACACGATCGTTGCCATCGTGATAAAGGCGTTGAGCGACGGACGGTCGGGGATGGTCCGGAGCAGGTAACGCTGCAACGGGTGGAACAGCACGGACAGGATCAGGGCCCAGAAAATGGGCATGATGAAATCCGAAATCAGTTTCCAGAACGCCAGCGTGACGACGAGCAGCAGGAGGTAGAAGAACGTTCGGTCGATTGTTTTGCCCCTCATCGCCATGTCCTTCCCCTCACGTTTTCAACCGGTAACCCGTCTTGAATATCCACCAGATTACCAGCAGGCAGACCACGAGAAACGCGCAGGTCATCCCGAGGCTCATTGCGACGCTGACGTCCGCGTTCTCGAAGAAGCTCCAGCGGAACCCGCTGATCAGGTAGACCACCGGATTGAACAGCGTTACCGTCTGCCAGAACGGCGGCAGCATGTCGATGGAGTAAAAGGTGCCGCCGAGGAACGCGAGCGGCATGACAATGAGCATCGGCACGATCTGCAGCTTCTCGAACCCGTCCGCCCAGATACCGAGTATGAACCCGAACAGGCAGAACGACACGGCTGTCAGCACAAGGAACAGGAGCATCCAGAATGGGTGCATGATCTGGACGGGCACGAACAGGTGAGCGGTAGCCAGGATGATACCGCCAAGGATGATCGACTTGGTTGCGGCAGCGCCGACATAGCCCAGCAGGATCTCCACAAAGGACACCGGGGCCGAGAGAATCTCGTAGATCGTACCGGTGAAGCGCGGAAAGTAGATACCGAATGACGCGTTGGAGATGCTTTGCGTGAGGAGCATCAGCATGATCAACCCGGGCACGATGAACGAACCGTAGCCAACCCCTTCGACTTCGTCGATCCGCGAACCGATCGCGGCGCCGAACACCACGAAGTACAGGGCGGTCGAGATTACCGGCGAGAGAATGCTCTGGAACGCGGTACGCCACATGCGCGCCATCTCGAATTTGTAGATGGCAGCGGTGCCGTACCAGTTCATGCCGTCTTTCTCACGAGATCGACGAATATTTCCTCGAGCGAGCTCTGCGACGTGTTGAGGTCGTAGTAGCGGATGCCGGCATCGTTGAGCTCGCCGAGCAGCGCCGTAATCCCCGTGCGCTCACCCTGGGTATCGTAGGTGTAGATGAGCTCCGAGCCGTCCGCGTTGAGCTCCAGCGGCCAGTTCGCGAGCGACGGCGGCAGTGCCTTGAGGGGCGCCTGCAGGCTCAGCACCATCTGCTTTTTGCCGAGTTGCCGCATCAGCTCGTGCTTCTCCTGCACGAGGACAATCTCCCCGCGATTGATGACGGCGATGCGGTCCGCCATCTCCTCCGCTTCCTCGATGTAATGCGTCGTGAGCACGATGGTGACACCGGAGGCGCGAAGCTCCCGCACCAGCTCCCACATGTCCTGCCGTAACTCGACATCGACACCGGCGGTAGGCTCGTCGAGGAACAGGATCTCAGGCTCGTGCGCCAGCGCCTTCGCGATCAGCACGCGCCGCTTCATGCCGCCCGACAAGGCCATGATGCGGCTGTCCTTCTTGTCCCACAGCGACAACGAACGCAGCACCTTCTCGATGTGCGCGGGATCGGCGGGCTTGCCGAACAGGCCGCGGCTGAAAGACGTGGTGTGCCAGACCGATTCGAAGGCGTCGGCGGCCATCTCCTGCGGCACCAGCCCGATCATCGAGCGGGTTGCACGGTACTCTTTCACAATATCGTGCCCGTCCACCTCTACCTTCCCGGAGCCGGGATTCACGATCCCGCAAATGATGTTGATCAGCGTGGTCTTGCCGGCCCCGTTCGGCCCGAGCAGGGCGAGAATCTCGCCGCGGCGAATCTCGAGGCTCACGTTCCTGAGCGCCTGGAAGCCGGAATCGTAGGTCTTGTTGAGCTTGGAGACGGTGATAACGGGGGGCATGTGCGGCCATTGTAGTGATCGCCACTGCGGTCCGCTACTTGCACGGCTGGCGGCTTCCCCGGTTGCGGGGAGTCGTATCGGCGGTGCTGACGTTGGGCGCCGGTCGCCCGCGGTGCGGGCTCCTGCATGGGCAATGGACGTTCGGTCGGGGGAACGGGCGTTACATCGGGGGTAACGCGCGTTCGATGAGGGCCGCGGTGTCGAGGTCGCCGGCGAAAGCGCCGTAGGTGTAACCGCCGCCGCAAAAGCGCGTGCGCACGAACGCCTCGGCGACAAACCCGGGCGCGGTACGTGCCAGGTTCGCGGCCTGGAACGCTAGCGCCATCGACTCCACGAAGCGGCGGGCGTTCGCCTCGCCAAGGTCGGCCGTCGCGGCCTTGAGTACCCGCACATGCCGATCCAGCCGCTCATCGAAGCCGCGGGCGCCATCGAGCTCGGCGAACAGCGCCTCCAGGGCTTCCGGATGGCGTCCGATCGCGCGCAGCGTATCGAGCGCGATCACGTTGCCCGAACCTTCCCAGATGCTGTTGACCGGCGCCTGCCGGAACAGCCGCGGCAAGGGCGACTCCTCGACGTAGCCGTTCCCGCCCAGGCATTCCATCGCCTCGAAGATGAATCCCGGGGCCCGCTTGCAGGTCCAGTACTTGGCGATGGGCGTCAGGACGCGGGCCAGCGCGGCTTCGTGCTCGATATCCGCGGCCCCGTCGAATGCGCGCGCCACGCGAAATGCCAGCCCCAGTGACGCTTCCTGCTCCAGCGCCAGGTCGGCCAGCACCCGTGCCATCGCCTCGTGGCGAACCAGTTCGCGGCCAAAGGCGCGCCGTTTCGAGCAATGATGGATCGCGTTCGCGAGAGCCGCGCGCATCAACCCGGCCGAACCGAGCAGGCAGTCGAGGCGGGTGCCCTGCACCATGTCGATGATGGTGCGAACCCCGTGCCCCTCCTCGCCAACGAGCCGGGCCCACGCGGCATCGAACTCGATCTCCGCCGATGCATTGGAGCGGTCGCCCAGCTTGTCCTTGAGGCGCACGAGGCGTATCGCGTTACGCGTGCCGTCGGGCCGCCACCGCGGAACCAGGAAGCAGGAAAGGCCGATTCCGGTCTGCGCCAGGGCGAGAAACGCATCGCTCATTGGCGCGGAGCAGAACCATTTATGCCCCGTGAGCTCGAACTCGCCGGCCGCCGCAGCCCGGGCGGCGCGGGTCGTGTTGGCGCGCACGTCCGAGCCGCCCTGCTTTTCCGTCATCGCCATGCCGATGGTGGCGCCGGTCTTCTCCGCGGCCGGGATGCTGCGCCCGTCGTACGCCGCCGCCGTGATGCGCGGCTCCCACTCCGCCGCCAAGTCCGGCTGGTGCCGCAGGGCGGCGACAGCGGCGTAAGTCATTGAGAGCGGACAGCACACGCCGGCGTCCGCCTGCGTCAGCAGGTACAGCAGCGCGCCGTGGGCGACGTGACCGCCCTGCCCGCTCGTCCACGCGATGGCGCTGACGCCCGCTTCCAGCCCGAGCGTCATCAGCCGATGATAATCGGGGTGGAATTCGACCTCGTCCAGGCGCTGGCCGAAGCGATCGAACGCGCGCAGGCGCGGCGGGTTGCCATTGGCCCGTTCGGACCATTCCTGTACCGCCGCGGAGCCGGCACGCTCGCCGAGCGCGTTGCAGGCGTCCGCGGCCCAAGCCCCGCCTTCGCGCTGGACGGCTTCCTGCAAAGGCCTGTCTGCCTGGTAAAGGTTGATGTCCTCGAATGGTGCGGGCTGGTTGGTGACCTCGTGCGTTGCCAGGCGGGTGCGGGGATTTCGGTTCCTCATGAGTCTTTTCCATTCGCGCGGGTGCGAGGGTGACAAAGGATTTCACAATTGGCCCTGTCGAGGCTACTCTAGGGGCATGCCGGAAGAACGCTCGAACGACATTTCGAAGCTGCTGCGCGACGCCGAGTCCCGCGGCTATACGCTCAACTTCGCCATCGAAGACGAAACGCTTCACTGCCAGGAAACCGGCGAGCGCTTCGGCTGCGGCGACGCCCGGATCGTCTGGAGCCAGTCCGTCGACATGGGCACGGACCCGGGCGACGATGCGACGCTCTACCTGATCGAGACAAGCAACGGCTGCAAGGGCTACATCATGCTCGCGAGCTCGTTTTACGCCGATCCGCGCAAGGCGGCGTTCATCGAATCGCTTGCGCGGGCGCCCGAACACTGACCGCCGAAACCGGCCCGCTCATTCCTCGACAGGCTGCTGGACACGCTCACGAGCTGGTCGTATTCTAAAGCCAACCTGGGGGACGCGGCAGCAGCCTTCGCCGCCAGCGGTTGACCGGGCGTATAAGCTCGTTACCGCCGTACTCCCGACCGCCTGAGATTCTCCTTTACACCGCTCCGCGCCGCGGCTATCCGCCAGTCGGAGTACCGGTGCCGCAAGGATGCGACGCAGTTTTCAACAGTACCCATGCGGGGGACATATGAAACACGCGAGGCTCTTGGCGTTATTGTTCGTGGGAATCGCTGTTGCCGTTCCGGCGGCCGCGGCGGAAATAGAGGAAATCGTCGTCACCGCGACCAAACGCGGTGAAATTGCCGTACAGCAGATCGCACAATCGGTGCACGTGCTCGGCGAAGCGGAGATGGAGGCGCGGCGCCAGTTCGATTTCGAAAGCTTCGCCGCGAGCATACCGGGGCTCCAGTTCCAGGATCTCGGTCCCGGTGACAAGGAATACATCATCCGCGGCATCAACGGCAACGGGCCGGCGGTCGTCGGCTCCTATTTCGATGAATACGTCATCACCGCCAGCGACCAGCAGGACGGCGGCGGCAAGAATGCGCCGATCCGGCTGGTCGACATGGCGCGCGTGGAAGTGCTGAATGGCCCGCAGGGAACGCTTTACGGCGCCAACTCCATGGCGGGAAATATCCGTTTCATCCCGAACCGGCCGGACCCGGAGGCTTTCGACGCAGCAGTGAACGCCGACCTGTCGACGATCAGCGAGGGCGGCGAAGGTTACTTCGTAAACGGCATGCTGAACATACCGTTGGTGCAGGACACGCTCGGCTTGCGCATCGTCGGCTACACCGAAGACCGTGACGGCTGGATCGACCAGCCGCGGCGCCAACTGAACGGCGAGTTCACGCTGGTCGAGGACATCAACAGCGTCGAGGTCACCGGCGGCCGGGTGAGCCTGCAGTGGATACCGTCCGAAGCCTGGACTTTGGACCTTCTGTACCTGAACCAGTCGATGGATGTGGACGGTTCTCCCCGCTTCACGGCCCCGGGCGTCCCTGCCTGGCCCGAGCAGCCGGCCGAGATCGCAAACCTGCCGGGCAACCCGGGGTACGCGCCCATACCCGGGCTGCCGCCGCTGACCCCGACCGAGGACTTCGTGAATACCGACATCACCCGCAGCGACCGCGACGACGACGTCGAGCTCCTCGGCGCCACGCTGAGCTACGATGCCGGCTTCGGCACGTTTACCGGAATCGCGTCGCGCTTCGAGCACGAAATCCTCTTCAACTTCGACAGCACTCCTATCCTGCTGTCTTTCAACGCGCCGCTGATCGCCGTGACGACACAACCCCAGAAATATGTGACGACCGCGTTCGAGGGCCGCTTCAGCTCGTCTTTCGACGGCCCGTTGAACTTCGTCGCGGGCGCCTACTACCAGAAAGACGACAATGATTTCGAGGTACGGGTCATTCCGACCGACGGCTCGGGTAACGAGGTCGCCTGGGATCCGGCGAATGCCAACGATGCCTTTCTCTTCGGCGGGACCGCGGTTTTCGGCCGCTTCCGCAACGACGAGGTCGAGCAGCGTGCGCTGTTCGGCGAGGCCACCTTCGAATTCGCCGAACGCTGGCAGCTCCTGGCCGGCCTGCGCTGGTTCGACGCCGAGATCGATTCGGTCCAGGCCACGACGCACGGCTTCTTCGCGAGCGTGGGGCCGCCCGCGGGCACCGTCATCGGTACCACGGTCAACGGCAACGGCATCGGGCTGGTGCAGCAGGAAGGCGATAGCGTAACGCCGAAGGTCAGCCTCTCTTATGATGTAAGCGACGACATGATGCTGTACGCCCTGTACTCCGAGGGCTTCCGCGTCGGCGGCGTCAACAACGCAAACCAGCCGTTCGCGGACGGCATACCGGCGACGTTCGACTCGGACGAGCTGGTGAACTACGAGATCGGCATCAAATCCCGGTGGCTGGGCACCCGGGTGCAGTTCAATGCCGCGCTGTTCATGATCGACTGGGATGACATCCAGGTCGAGCCGCGCGATCCCCTCGGCAACATTCCGTTCACGACCAACGGCGGTGCGGCGGAAGTGAACGGGCTGGAATGGTCGTTGAACACACTGCTCGTGGAGAACCTGAGCTGGAGCCTGACCGGCACCTGGCTGTTCTCGCACGAGCTCACGGAAGACCAGCCGGTCCTGCCGGGTGCCTCGCCATTTGTAATCGTCGGCAGGGAAGGCGACGAGATACCGAACACCCCCGACCTCCAGCTATACAGTTCGCTGCGCTTCGATGCCACGGTATGGCAGCGGCCGGCCTCGTTCATCGCCGATGTAAGGTGGCGCGACTCCACCAACACCGAGTTCGTACCGACCAGCCCGTTCAACATAGAGCTCGATTCCTACACGCTGGTCGACCTGTTCGCCAGCGTCGACATGACGGAGAACCTCACGGTAGGCGTATTCGCACAGAACGTCTTTGACGAGCTTGCCGTCTATGACGGTATCGGCACGTTCCAGGACCCGCAATCGATAGTCGCGGCCCAGCCCCGCACGTTCGGCATCAACGGCCGCTACCGGTTCTGACCACTGCAATGCCGCGCCGGCGCCCGCGGGCACCATGCCCTCGAGCGCCGGCCGCGTGCCGATGCGGCTTCCGTGCTTCAGGCAGGCTCTTCCGTCGGCGAGTCCGGCTTCCTCATGACCACCAGGCGCAGTGTGGGGTAGAGGATGAAGACCGTGATCGCCGAGGTGAAAAACTCGACCGGCTGGTAGCGATTCAGAACGTAGTGTGCCAGCACCGTCGCCGCCACCACGGAGATCACGCCCGACCAGTTGACGGCCTCCTCCCGGTGTTTGCTGATATCGGTTTCACCGAGCTTCGGACGCACGATGAAATAGTCGCAGATCATCACCGATGCCAGCGCCGTCGTCATCACGCCGAGGATCGTAATCCAGGCATTTACGAGGGCCAGTATCTCGCCGTACAGCATCACCAGCCCGATCACGTTCGCCAGCACGACGAATACGAAGCGGCCCGGACGCCAGTTGAACGCCACGTCGAACAGGTTCGTCAATGCCAGTGAGCCGCTGTAGGTATTCAGCACCTGGGCCTTGGACTGGGCCAGCACCATCAATACCGCGCCCAGCACGCCGCCGAAGATGATGAAGGCGGAAGCGATGCTGTCCGGGCTCTGCAACGCGAGCTGCTGCGCCGCTCCCACGTCCATGCCGCGAACGGCAACGAAGTAATCGACGATGGCACCCATACCCGCGAACATGACCATACCGCCGATCGTCAGCATCACGATCGACATGGAGATATTCCCGATCAGCGCGGCTATGCCGATATCGCGAGAGCGCTTTGCATAGCGCCCGAAGTCACCGTCCACCAGCGCCAGCGCCCCCGCGGAGCCGATCAGCACGTTCACGCAGAAGATAAACTTGTCCAGGTTGCTGTCGATGCCCATGGCCGCTATCGCTTCCGCCGGCAACTGCGTGCCGAAGGTCAATGCCTGCGTGAACGACTGTCCCGATTGCAGCACGATGTCGACCATCATCCACACGAGGACGAGCAGGAACGCGATCAGCGTAACGGAGGACACACGAGCCACGAGCTCGAAGCCGAACGCCGTCAGCAGGATCCATGCCGCGGTCATGAGCCCGTAGATGAGAACCTTGCTGCCGATCGTGTCCTGGATTTCGAAGAAAAACAGGAAACCCTTGTAGAGCAAGGCGTTCTCGATGGCGACAAAGCCGATGATCATGAAGCCGAAGATCGCCGAGGCAAGCACGGACCCGCGCTTGCCGAGGCCGTAGGTACGCGAAATAAGCGTGCTGGAGCAACCCCTCCGGTACCCGATATGGCCGACGCCCCAGCCCATCAGGAACCCGATGATGACAACGAAGACGCCGGCCATTATCGCGATCTGCAAGCCCGCGACGAAGGCGACCAGCGCGCCCAGGAACAGCTGGATCAGTGTCGTGACGATCCCCGCGGTATTCCAGGACAGGCTGAGCCAGTTCTGCCGCTCGGAGTCGGGCACCGGCTCCAGGGCATGGTCTTCCATTTTTTTGTTGAGTTGATTGGATTCCATCACAGTCCCCTTTTTCGCTGAGCAACGATCTTGTTGGTATTTTTAATATTATTTTAATCTGCGATTTTAGTAGCATGACAGACGCTGTGCTATAGTCAATCCCCCATGACGACCGCCCTCGACAAGCACTGGCACCTGGCCGACAACGAATACGAAGTGCAGCTGACAGAGCTGGAATTCTCCATCCTGCGGGTGTCGGCGGCCTTCGACCGCTGGCGATCCGACTGCATGGCGTGCTGCAGCGACCAGGCCTTCTCCGGCGCCGACGCGGCCGTGCTGCACGTGGTCCGCATGCACAACCGGCCGAAGAGTATTTCCGAGATCGGCCGCCTGCTGAACCGCGACGACCAGTCCAACCTGCAGTACGGCATCCGCAAGCTGGTCAAGGCCGGCGTAATCGAAAAGGCCGGGAACGGCGACAGCAAGAAAGGCGTCACCTACGTGGTGACGGCACTCGGGCGGGAAGTCACGGACCGCTTCGCCGAATTTCGCCGCGAGCTCCTGCTTACCCTGACGCGATCGATCTCCACGGAATACACCCTGGACGACGTATCGCGCGTGCTGAACCTGATGGCGGGCATGTACGACCAGGCTTCCTGTATCGCAGCGGCCCATCGGATAGCGCCATAGCCGGAAAGCTCGCTTGTCGTGACGCCGTGAGACAGATGACCGGCATTTTACGATGATCAAAAGTCATGCTCCCGATCGGCTGGAACTGCTCGCATTGCTCCGCTTCCCCGCCGTGCAGGCGGGGGACTGCCTGCCGGACCTGATCCGGCGTTCGGCCGACGACAACGAAATCCGGCTGCAGGACGACGACGTCCTGGTAGTGGCCCAGAAAATCGTGTCCAAGGCGGAAGACCGCTTAAGGCCGCTCAGCGATGTCGTGCCCTCGGAAGAAGCACTTACCTATGCCCGCAGGACCGGCAAGGATGCGCGGCTCGTGGAACTTGTGCTCCAGGAATCATCGGAGGTGCTTCGCCAGAGCAACAACCTGCTCATCACGGAGAACCGGCTCGGCATCGTCATGGCAAATGCGGGTATCGACCGATCCAACGTCGACGACGAGCATGCGCTGCTGCTGCCGGTCGACCCCGACCGCTCCGCGTCCGCCATCCGCGACCACCTGAAAGAGACAGCCGGCGCGGACGTGGGGGTAATCGTCGCCGACAGCATCGGCCGCGCATGGCGCAACGGCATCGTCGGGCACGCCATCGGGGTGGCCGGGATCGAGGCAGTGCTCGATCTCCGGGGTGCTGCCGACCTGCAGGGCCGGGCGCTCCAGGTCACCGAGGTCGCGGTCGCGGACGAGATTGCCGCCGCGGCGTCGCTGCTCATGGGCCAGGCCGCGGAGGGCAAACCGGTGGTGCTGGTCCGGGGCTTTCGCCATCTGCGGGGGAATTCGAGCGCCAAGGCGCTGTTGCGGCCCAAAGACCGCGATCTCTTCCGATGACCGCCGGGGGCCGGGTACTCGCGCTCTCCGGCGGCATCGGCGGCGCCAGGCTCGCCGTGGGCCTCGCTGCCGCGCTGCCGCCGGGACGCCTCTCGGTCGTTGCCAACACGGGCGATGATTTCGAGCATCTCGGGCTCTGCATATCGCCGGACATCGACACCCTGCTCTACACGCTTTCGGGGGTTGCCAATCCGGATACCGGCTGGGGCCGTGAGGGCGAAACCTGGTCGTTCCTTGCCGAGCTCGAACGGCTCGGGATGGAAACGTGGTTCCGGATCGGCGACAAGGATCTCGCCGTGCACGTCTACCGGACGCATGCCCTGCGGGCCGGACAATCGCTGTCGGCGGTCACGTCGGCACTCGCGGAGCGCTTCGGCGTGTCCACGGGCATCATCCCGATGACGGACGATCGCGTGCGAACCGTACTCGATACCGATCGCGGACGGCTGGAATTCCAGGAGTACTTCGTGCGCCGCCGGTGCGAACCCAGGGTTTCAGGCATCTCCTTCCCTGGCGCGGAGAAAGCGCGGCCGGCTCCGGCGTTCGCCGAGCTGCTGCAAAGCGACACGCTGGCCGGCATCGTGATCTGCCCGTCCAACCCGTTCCTGAGCATCGACCCCATACTGTCGCTGCCCGGCGTTACCGACGCCCTGTCGGCGGCGGCGGCGCCGGTCGTGGCCGTCACGCCCGTCGTCGCCGGCGATGCCATCAAGGGGCCGACCGCCAAGCTGATGCGCGAGCGCGGACTTGTCGTATCGCCCGTCGCGGTAGCGGAGCATTACGCCGGACTGATCGACGGTTTCGTGCTCGATGCCGCCGACGAGTCGCTGCTACCTGCGATCGCAGGCGGCGGGATCGAAGTCGCAGTCGCCAACACGATCATGCGCTCGATGGACGACCGCGTTTCGCTTGGCCGCGCGACGCTGGACTTCCTCGCGCGGCTCGGAAATGATGCAGCGCAAGCAACCGATCTCTGAAATCGTGAGCCCGCAGATGCCACTTGAACACCGGGACCGCCACGTCATCGCGAGCTGGGCGGTCGCCGTGGCCCAGGCGCTGGATGAACGGGGTATCGACAGCCGCGCGATCTTCTCCTCGGCCGGGATAGACATCCGAACCGCGCGCGATCCGTCCACGAGGTATTCGGCCGACCAGATGACCCTGGTTTACGAGCTGGCGGAAAAAGCGACACAGGATCCGTCGTTCGGGCTCTCGATCGCCGAGCACGTGCACCCGACTTCGCTGCATGCACTCGGTTATTCCCTGTTTGCAAGCGATGACCTGCAATCGTTCTGCCGGCGCATCGTTCGATACTTCGGGCTGGTCTCGACCAATGCCGTGACCGAGATCGAGGAAACGGAAGACGAGTTCCGGCTTTCCATGCTGCCGGCGACCGGGCAGACCGCCTATGCGCCACAGGATGCGTGGCTCGCCACCCTGCTGCGTTTCAGCCGGTTCATTTACCGGCCCAATTTCGATCCACGCCGCGTCAGCCTCCGCCGTCCGGAACCCGCCACCGGCATCAGCCGGTTCAGCGACTGGTTCCGTGCTCCAATCGAGTTCGGAAGCGCGAAGAACACGCTTGCTTTCGATATCCGCGACATGCACGTGCGCCTGCCCGCCGCGAATGCCGAACTGGCGCGGCAGAACGACCATGTCGTTCTCGGCCTGCTCCGGCAAATCGACCGCAGTGACATCCTGGCGCAGGTCCGCGCGTCGTTCATTGCGCTCCTGCCTTCCGGCGATTGCAGCAAGCAGAGCGTTGCAGCACAACTCAACATGAGCGAGCGCACTTTGCAGAATCGGCTGGTAGCCCGCGGTACAACCTATACGAGGCTGCTGAGCGAGACCCGCCGGGAGCTGGCGGAACAGTACATGCAGCAAAGCCTGCATTCGATCAGCGAGGTAGCGTTCCTCCTGGGCTTTTCGGAGATCAGCAGCTTTTCACGCGCATTCCGCGCCTGGACGGGCGAATCGCCGAGCAGCTACCGGGAGCGCCGGCTGAAGGGCGAACCCGGAGACTAGGCACGCCGCCGGCCGGGCCGCCTGCCGACTTCAAAACGAATAGCGCAGGCTGACTCCGTACCAGCGCGGCGGCTTGAAGGCAATCTCGTTGCAGCCGCAAACGGTCGCGATGTTGAAGCCCTGGATGCCGGCGGCTTCGTCGGTCAGGTTGTTCACGTTGAGCGTCGCTTGCAGCACGTCATTGGCGCTGATCCAGCCGAGGCGGGCATTGACCATGGTGTAGGCGTCGAACTTGTCGGCATCGAAATTGCGCAGGTTGTAGAAGAACTCGTCCGAGTAGCTCACATCGCCGCCGACGTACAGTCGGCCGTCGAAAGCCGGCCACTCGTACCGGGCCATGGCCATCGCCTGGAATTCCGGTGCGTAGGTCGGATCGACGTCACGGCTGATCGGGCCGTCGACCCGCAGCGGCACGTTCTTTACGGTGGCATCAAACCAGGCGGCCGACAGTATGAGGTCGAGACCGTCGATCGGTGACGTCTGCAGCTCCAGCTCGGCACCGAAATTGTCCGCGTCTGCGTTGATCACGACGCCGCTGACCCCGGTGAACAGGAATGCCTGGTAATCCGCATAATCGTAGTAGTAGGCGGCGCCGTTGAAACGCGTCGAGCCGTCGAACAGCGTCGCCTTGAACCCGCCTTCGATGCTCGTCAGAACCTCTTCATCGTAGGGAATGACGCTCGGCGGCACCGGCAAGCCGCCGGCGAGCTGCGCATTGAAGCTTCCTGCCTTGACGCCGCGATTCAAGCCGAGATACAGCAGCAGGTCATCGGAATAGTTCCAGTCGAGCTGCAGCTTGCCCGCCCAGAGGAAATCGCTCGAGTCGCCCGAGAATGCCTCGGCCCCGTTGGGGGTGAACACCGGACCGATGACGACTGGCGTTCCCTGGTGAATCTGGCGCGAATCCTGGGTGAAATACAGGTTCTGCGCGAAGTCGTACTCCTTCTCTTCCTGGATCAGGCGCAGGCCGGCGATCAGCGTCAGGTCTTCACGCAAATCGTATTCGATCTGGCCGAAAAGCGAGTAAGAGTCGGTTTTCAGGTGCGCATCGACGCCCAGGTCGAACGGTGCTCCGGGCACTACACTGCCTACCGGAAACTTGAGACCGTTGTCGGATTCGCTGTCGATGTTCAGGTAGAAGAAACCGAGAACCCACGCGCTGCCGTCTGTCGTGCTGTTCAGTCGGAATTCCTGCGTGAAGCTCGTTGCATCTACGCCGGCATAGTTCGCCGACTGGTTGACAGGCGCCGAGTCGACGTCGATGAAGATGAGCTTCTCGTAATCCTTGAAATCCGTTACGGAAGTGAAACTGACGTTTTCCCAGCGATCCCATTCGATACGATTGTTGATACCGGAGGTCTTGATTTCGTTCTGGTCGGCGAAGGCGAAGTCGCCGGACGTATTGAACCCCGTGCCGTCGGGATCGATGTAACCGAAGAAATCGGCGCCCGCCGGGCGGCCGAACAGGTCACCGAACACGGCGTCGTTATTGAGATCGCCGCCGAAATCGGACCCGTCGCCCGCGATCGCCGCGCGCGTTTCGGTCGGGCCCACGTCGATAACGTTGACCAGTTCGTCGTTTTCGTCGAACACCGCGATGGTGGGCTTGGACTGGAATGGACCGGTCGCCAGCTCACTGCGGCCGCTGTTCACCGACACTGTCCACTCGAGGGCGTCGCTCGGGCGAAACTGGAGAATGCCCCGGAACGCCAGCGTGTCGTCATCGCCCATGTCGGCACCGGCACCGGGACCGGGCGAGCCGCCGACCGCGGCAAACGGATAGATGTTGTTGAGATAGCCGTCATGCCGGTTGTGCAGGACGGAAATCCGCCCCGCGACCGTGTCCGAGAAAGGCCCGCCGATAGCCGCCTCGACCCG
The DNA here is from genome assembly GCA_964607425.1 of uncultured Woeseiaceae bacterium. GTDB lineage: Bacteria > Pseudomonadota > Gammaproteobacteria > Steroidobacterales > Woeseiaceae > IDS-8. The sequence continues at coordinate 21,341 of CAZSKQ010000009.1, read as the reverse complement.
GAAATGATTCGCGTCCGCATCCGAATCGAAGCGGCCGAAGGTCACATCGGCATAGCCTTCCACTTCCTCGAATGACGGCTTGTTGCTGATGTACTGGATCAGGCCGCCGGTGGCGTTGCGCCCGAACAGCGTGCCCTGCGGGCCTTTCAGTATCTCCACCCGCTCGATATCGAATAAGGCAAACGTCTGCGCCTGGGCAACCGCAAAGTAGCCTTCATCGAGATACACCGCACTCGGCGCTTCCACGATGTCGTTGAAGTCGTTCTGCGTAACCCCGCGGATCGCGAACTGCGTGTTCTGTCCCGCGATGTTGCCGCTCGTGTGAACGCCCGGGGAAAATGCCGCGATATCGACACTTCTCTCGACGCCGAATGCACGCAGCTGGTCGCCTGTAAATGCGGTGATCGCAATACCGACGTCCTGGACAGCCTGCTCCCGCTTCTGGGCAGTGACGATGATTTCATCGAGAACGCTTTGCGCCCATGCCTGTTGGAGTGCCGCGAGAAGCAGCAGGCAGGCCAAGGAAACCGTGAACCGCGACAAACGCATGGACATAACGGACCTCCCCCTTTTTGACGAAACTAGACTCCAATACCACATGGGTGTCAAGAAGCGGCGCGCGGGGGGAGGCACCTGCCGATTTCTCAGACAAACACTTTGCCTGAAAGGACAAACAACGATCAGCTCAGGCCACGGTTATGGCTCAGCGCTCCGGGGACTTGAAGAGAATTCCGTCGCGCATGACGAATGCGACTTCGAGCACCGCTTCGATATCTTCCAGCGGACTGCGCGGCATTGCAATGATGTCCGCGGCCATGCCGGGCTCGAGCTGGCCTGCGTTCCTGATGCCGCCCGCTTCGGCCGCCTTCACCGTCCCGGTCATCAAGGCCTCCATCGGTGTCATGCCGGCATACAGGGCATAGTCGACGACCTCTTGTGCGTTTTTGCCGTGCGGCACCAGCGGCGCATCGGTACCGAGCGCGATCGGCGTACCGATCCGGTGCGCAAGCCGGGCGAGCTCGCGCGGCTGCGTGCCCAGTTCCAGCACCTTCGCCATGGCGACCGGCGGCAGGCCTTTAAGCGGTCCCGAGCGGACCTTCTCCGGCGTATCACCCACGAACGTGATCGTGGCCGTCGTCGGTACCAGCCATACGCCCTGCTTTTTCATCTGCCTCAACGTTTCCTCGTCCGCCCACATCCCGTGCTCGATGGAATCGAAGCCGGCGCGGACGCAGGCATCGATGCCTGCTTTCGCGTGGGCGTGCGCGGCCACCTTGCGGCCGAAGCTATGGGCGGCCTCTGCGATGGCTGTGAGTTCCTCGTCGGTGAACTGCTGGCCGGTACCGCCGTCCGATTCGTCGAGCGTGCCGCCGGTCGCCATGACCTTGATGACGTCCGCGCCGCGCCGGATCGCCTCGCGGACGGCCCGCCGGCAGTCATCCGGTCCGTCGCATACGCCGCGGCGCGGCAGGGCGTCGATGATCTCTTCCCGCAGGTTGTGGCTGTCGCCGTGCCCGTTGCTGGGGCTGATGGGATCGCCCGAAGCAAGAATGCGGGGGCCCGGCACGATGCCGTCCTGGATGGCATCCCGCAGCGCGAAAATCGTGTGGCCCCGCGAGCCCAGGTCGCGCACCGTGGTGAACCCGGCCATCAGCGCGGCGTTGGCGCTGCGCAGCGCAACCAGGGTGAAATAGGCGTCCGGCTTGCGCAGCCGGAGGTCCCGCCCGCCCCCGCCGCTGCTCAGGTGCACGTGCAGGTCGATAAGGCCGGGCATCACGAACATGTCTTCGAGATCGATTACTGCCGTGTCGGCGGGCAATCCCAGCGCGGCGGCATCGAGATAGCCGGCGCGTATTTCCCTGATGATGCCCTGCTCGACGACGATGGTGGCCTCGTCCTGCGTCGGCTCGCCGGGAACACTGAGCAGCTCCCCGGCATGGACGATGGAGAAAGCCGGTGGCGCGTACGGTGCGTCGGAGTGGAGCGTTGCGGCATTTGCCGTGGTACCGATCGCAAGGGTTACCAGGAATCCGAGCATTCGCATTGACAGACCTCCGTCACATGGTTGTTATTTTTAATTACGGCAATCCGGACTCACCCCGGGGCAATCTCCCTGTCTTTTCCGACGACCCGTATGCCGGCACCGTCCATCCCGTAGCGCTTGTTAATGAAGATCAGCACCGACGTCAGCGCCTCCGCTACCGCTGAATTGTCGATCGGCCCGGCATGCCACGCCGTCAGGCCCAGGTCCCGGGCGATGACGACAACCGTCTCCCGCGCCTCGGGATCGTTGCCGCACACGAGCACGTCGCCGGCGAGATCCTGCAAATTGTCGCTCCGCAAATGCGCGGCGGCGATATTCTGGAACGCGGAGACCACCCGGACGTCCTCGCCCAGCGTTGCCTGCGCTTCCCGGGCGGCAGAACCGCTCTCCGGAAGCTGGACGCGCATTACTTTCGGAGGCTTGAGCGGAACCGTGGCGTCGATCACGATCTTGCCCTGCACGGACGGCCGGATGGTCGCCAACGTAGCCTCGTGGCTCGCATACGGTACCGTCACGATGACGATCCGGGCCTCGCGTGCGGCCGCCGCATTGTCGCGCCCGTGCACGCGGGCACCTTCCAGCTTGCTCGCGAGCGCCGCGGCCGCCTGCTCCGCCTTTTCCTTTGCGCGCGAGCCGATGACGACCTCGTAACCCGCCTTCAGGAGCTGCCAGGCGAGACCGGTACCGAGGTCGCCCGTGCCCCCGATGACCGCGATCGACGGTTTCGGCGTGCTCATGCGGCGCTGGACGATTGCGCAAGCTGCCGGAATTCGTCGTCGGTCATCAGCCGGCCGGCGGCGGTGGCCCGGCTTTTCACCTCCGCGAGCAGGCTCGGGAAACGCTCTTCGGCTACGTCGAGGCCGAGCTCCTCGACCTTCAGCTTGATACTGACGAGACCGCTCTTCTTGCCCAGGACGATGCGCCGCGGCGCGGCCACGAGGTCGGCCGAGTAAGGCTCGATCGCTTCAGGGATATGAAACTGGTTGGCGACGGCGCCGCTCTCGCGTGTGAACAGGTTTTCGCCGACCACCGGCCGCCAGCTGTCCACGCTGTAGTTTGCCGCCTTCTGCACGAGCGCGGACACCCGCCGCGCCTGTGTCAGGTCGAGCTCCACCGGGACGTCGTAGAGGCACGACAGTGCGAGCGCAGCCTCGCAGATGTCGGAGTTGCCGGCCCTCTCGCCGATGCCGTTGACCGTGCCCTGGACCCAGTCCGCCCCGCCGCGCACCGCGGCGATGGCCAGGACCGTACCAAGGCCGAAGTCGTTGTGCCCATGGAAGTGCAGCGGCATCTCCGGCCCGATCCAGCCGCGCACCTTGCGGACCAGGAGCTCGACGGCTTCCGGCGCACACGCCCCGATGGTATCGACAACCGCGACTTCCGACGCGCCGGTTTCGATAGCCCGGGCATAGACCTCTTGCAGGAAGCCGAGGTCGCTGCGGGTGCTGTCTACCGGGAAGAAGAGCACGCGCATGTCGTGATCCACGGCGTGCCGGACTGCGTCGGTGACTCTCTGCAGCACGACTTCCCGATTGAAGCCGTAGGCGGCCATCTTGACCTCGCTGGTCGAAATCTCGATGAGAACGTGGCGTATGCCGAGTTCGATCAAGGCGTCGAGATCCGCCTGCACTGCCCGTGAAAAGCCCCAGATCTCGGACGCGAGGCCCGCATCGAGGATACGTTTCACGGCCCTGGAGTCGGCTTCGGAAACGCGCGGGAACCCGGCTTCGATACGGCCCACACCGAGGTCCGCCAGGCCCCGCGCTATCTCGAACTTCTCATCAGGGTGGAACACCACTCCGACCGCCTGCTCACCGTCGCGCAGCGTCGTGTCGTAGAAACGCACGGGCTTGCTGCGATCGAAACCGCCACGGACCTCGTCGAGCTTGTTCAACTCGCTGGTCCAGATCTTTTGTTCAGTTCCCAATCTCTTGTCCTCGGGTAATGTGAGCCGTCACGCAATCGCGATCGGCCGTACCAGTGACGCTTCCCCGCCCTTGATCTTCAGCGGCAGCACGACCACGGTCGACACGTGCCGCCGGTCCGCCGCAAGTTCCTCGAGATACAGGCTCTTCATGACATAGATGCCGTTTTCAATCAGCAGTACGCGATGCGCGTCGAACAGGTCCGGGCAGCCGATCGACAGGTTGTCGATGCCGACGAGCCGCGGTTTGCGGGCCGCCAGCCAGCGTACGGCATCCGGCGCCAGGCCGGCCCATTTGTGCAGGTAGGCCTCGCCGTCGCTCTCGAACAGGCTGCCGAACCCCGTCCTCACGATCGCACAGTCGCCTGCCCTCAGTTCCACTCCCTGCGCCGCCGCCGCGGACTCCATGTCTGCGGCGCCGATCGAGTAGCGTTCCGGCAGGATATCGAGGCCCCTGGACGCGGGAATGTCGAACAACACCGCGCGCAGCACGAGCGGCGGCACGTCCTCCATGCTGTGCAACGGCTCCGGCAGGTCGACGAAGCCGGTCCCGCGCTGGTAGGGCGTGATGTCGATGCCCTGCACCTTCAAATCCTGCGACATGTGCACCGGCGCATCGAAATGCGTGCCGGCGTGCATCGATGTCACCATGATGCCGATCGCGTGCGAAAAGCCGGGTTCGATCTTGCCGAGATCCTTGCCGACGTGCTCGTGGTAATCGAACAGGTAATACTGGTACGGCGGATCGAACGGGTGCACCGGCATGCCGGGCCAGTATCTCTGGCCGAGGTCGTATACCCGCGCCTGCGCGAGCAAATCCTGCAAGGTCGCCTCGCTCACCATCCGCTCCCGTCAGCGATCGCCCCTGGCGACTCCGCAGATCGTCAGGATGCACCGTATGTACACCTTGATAATGTCGAGCATGTCGCCGATGTGGACTGCCTCGCCCTGGTGCGTGTCGAAGCCGCCGCCGCCGCTGCGAATACGGCCTGCCGATCCGTAATTGACGGTCGGGATGCCGTAGCGGTTCATGTGCGCCGCGTCGCTGTACCAGATCTCGTTGCCCTGCTTCGGCGGTTCGCCGAGCTGGTCCGTATGCGCCTGGACGATCGTCTGTACGAGTTCGTGGTCGTCCGGGATGCTGGTGCCCGGAGCGGAGACGTAGATGTCAACCAGGGTTCCCTTCAGGCCGGCATGTTTTCTTTCGAGTCCGCGGATCAGCTCGCGCACTTCGCGGTACACCTCCACGGGCAGCAAGTCCGGCGGCGTGCGCACGTCCATGTAGATGGCGCAGGCGTCCGGGGTCCGCGCGCCGCGCCAGGGCCAGCCGCCCTCGATCGCGGCAATGTTGACCTTCGGCTGCGTACCGCCGAATTCATTCCTCGCCATGTAGCCGGGAATCCACTCGTTCAGGGCCTCGAGCACGATGCCCGAATTGCTGACAGCGTTGCGTTCGTGGTCCGACCACGCCGTATGAATCAGCATACCCGGCACCGTGATCCGGAACCAGGTCGTGCCGCAGTGGCGCGGAATCAGCATCATGTTCGTCGGCTCGCCGAGAATGCAGTAATCGGCGACGGCGCCGTGCGTGATCGCATACTTGGTGCCAGGGCCGTAACCCTGGTACATGGGCCCCTCGAACTCGTTGACGGGTGCCTTTTCGATTTCACCCGCGACGCCGGCGATCACCACGTTGCCGGCAATGTCTATCCCGGCCGCCCGGATCGCCTCGCAGGCTACCGTGTACGTCGCGAGCGCGCTCTTCATGTTGAACGTGCCCATGCCGTAGATCCATTCGTCGTCGACGACATTGCCCTCGCAGCGGTAGCCGAGGCCGCGGTGCGCTTGCTCCGGGCCGAATGACGTATCGAGGTGCCCGTTGAACATCAGCGTTTTGCCGCCGCCTTCGCCCTCCCATAAGCCGATCGCGTTGTAGCGTTCGTCACCGATCGGCTGCAGCGTTGCGCGGAAGCCGGAGGTTTTCAGCACCTCGTGAAGCTTCCTCGCCATGTCGCCCTCGTAGCCGGTCGGGCTCGGGACGTTCACGAGATCGACAACCAGGTTCACGAGCCGGTCGCGGTCGATTTTCTCAATCGCTCGTTGTACGAGCTTCGGGTCGGGCGTGTCGAACATGTTGTCTTCCTGTCGTTAACTGCCGGCGACGATGAAAGTCGTCAGCGTGCCGAGTTCGGCAATGGTGGCATCGACGCGGTCGCCCGGCTTCAGCCATTCCGGCGTTTTCATGCCGGCGGCAACGCCCGGCGGGCTCCCGCTCGTGATGATATCGCCCGGCTCCAGCGTCGTATTCGACCACCAGGACACGAGCTCGCGCGTCTTGTAGTGCATCTGCCCCGTGTTCGCATCCTGCCGAACCACGCCGTTGACGCGCAGTTTCATATCGAGGTTATGCGGGTCGGAGAGCTCGTCCGGCGTCACGAGGTGCGGGCCGAACGGGCAGGATCCGTCGAAGCTCTTGCCGAGCAGGATCACCTTGTTGGAATGTTCGCGCGCCTGGATGTCGCGGGCGGACAGATCGTTGAAGATCGTATAGCCCGCCACGTAGTCCATTGCGTCCTCGGGCGATACCCGGAATGCCCGCTTGCCGATGACGATTGCGATCTCAATCTCGAAATCCAGCTGCTTCGTGAAATGCGGGACCGCCACCTCCGCGCCGGACGCGCTCACGCTGGAGGGCGCCTCCAGGAACCCGGTCGGATGCTCGAAATGAAAATCGCCCCAATTGTGCGACTGCCACTCAGGCGACTGCCAGGTCGTCAACTCCTCGAGGTGGGCACCGAAGTTACAGGAGGTGTGCATGATCTTGCCCGGGCGCGGCACCGGCGCGAGCAGCTCGATATCGCCTTCCGGGTACACGTGCGGCTGGCCACGAAGGTCCTTGCCGAGCCGGTCCCGCAGCTCGCGGGCCCGTGCCATGCCGGCCTCGCCGAGCGCAAGGAATGCGAGCATGTTGTCCGGCAGTTCGCCGCCGCTCAGCGCATGCAAATCGGCATAGTGGCCATCGACCACCACGCCTGTGGTCGGCTTGTCGCCGCCGACGGGCTTGAAGGATGCCAGGCGCATTTCAGGACGCTCCTCCCTTGAGTTTGGGCAACACGGCTTCGCCGAACAGACGGATGGTTTCGAGGTTGTCGGCTTCCGAAGCGCCGACGACCTCCAGCAAGGGCGTGTTCAGGCCTGCGTCGATAAGCTCCTGCGTGATTTCCAGGCAATCGTCCGGCGTCCCCGAAATCACGGTGAATGCGCGTTGCACCTCGTCGCTGACGAGGTGCGTCACGTTGTCCTCGGTGCCGTCGGCAATGGCTTTGCGGAACGGCTCCCAGGTTTCGTCCGGCAGGCCCGAGCTGCTGAGTATCACGTCGTTCTTGATATTGCGCAGCTTGTTGATGATGTACGTGCCGGTGTAGCTTCGCGTCGCATCCTTGGCCTTCTGGCGATCCTTCGAACAGGCCGCGAGGATGACGCCGCCGACGGGAAAATCGTCCGGCAGCGTCCGGTTCACGGACGCGGCCCCCGCCGCGCAGTTTTCGCGCGAGTACCGGGTAAAGCCGGGTGACGTAAGCCCCGGCAGCAGCAACCCGTCGGCGATCTTGCCGGCGAGCTTCTGCATGTAGGGCCCGGTCGCGCCGATGTAAATCGGGATGCTCGTGCGCAGGCCCTTGCCCTTGCGATCGACGGCGGGCATGTCGCACTTGAACAGCTCGCCGTCGTAGGCAAACTTCTCGCCGCTCGCGATACCGCGAATCATTTCGATGGATTCGCGGTGCGTCTTCACCGGTGTGAATTTCTTCATATCGAGGTCGAGGTACTCGGTGCCGACTTTGCCGGCGCCGAGTCCCATGATGAACCGCCCGCCGGAAAGCTCGTCCAGCGCGTTCGACTCCGATGCCTGGATGGTCGGGTGGCGCATGTACGGCGATGTGATGCCGAGGCCAATCGGGATCCTGCTGGTCGACATGACGGCCGCGGCCAGCGTGGTGAAACAACCGCGCGCCTCGTGGCCGTACTTGCGGAACCAATGGTACGCTTCGGCGATCCAGAAGCCGCCGTCGAAGCCCGAATCCTCCGTCTGCCACGCGTAGGCCTGGATCGACTTCAGGGATTCATAGGATTTGAAAATGACGCCGATGTTGGGCGTGTCGTCGCTCATCGCGATTCTCCTGGTGTAAACGGCGGCCTCACAGGGCCGCCTCGCCGCCCCGGTAAAACGTTACCGGAACGCCCGACAATGATTCGCCGCCGGTCTTGCCGACTCGAAACGTTTCCTGGAAATAGAGGCAGGACTTGCGATCCTCCGTCATGACGTGCGGATGCAGCGAGCACACCATGTTCTCCGGCAATTCGAATTCCGTACCTTCCCCGATCCGCGGGAACTCGATCATCGTCATGCCGATGGAGTGCCCGGACACGTGCCCGAGGCGCCAGCCCTTGCCTTCGAAGGGCTTGATGCACTTGCGATGCACGTCGTGCGCGCTGGAACCTGCCTTCAGGTTCTCCTTCACAAGGGCGTGGAACTCCTCGTAAGCCGCCATCAGCCGTTCCGTTTCCCGATCGATCCCGGACGGTGCGAGCAAGCGCGAGAATTCCACCCAATGGCCGCCCTGCCCGGCTACCTCCAGTCCGTACAGCAGGCCGTCGGTATCCTGTACCCGCCGATGCGGATCCGGGAACACCATCTGCGGCAACAGCGAGCCGTTTGGCCCGACCAGCACCATGTCCATGGTATTGCGAGCGGTTCCCATCGACGTGAACGTATGTTCCGCGACGGCCATCAGCTCCGCTTCCGTCAGGCCGGCGCGATAAGCCTTAACGACCGCCAGCACGCCCGCCTTGTTGATGTCCATCGAGTGGCGGACCGACGCGAGCTCCTCTTCGCTCTTGGCCGCACGCGAGTGGTCGAAACCTTCATCGAAGTCGACGATCGTCAGGCCCGCGGCCACCAGCGCCTGGTAGTCACGCACCGGCATGATAAAGCTGAGCCCGTAGACACCGACCTTTTCGTAACCTTGCGCCTTGCATTCGGCGGCCATCCATTCGCCGCAGTGGAGCGTCTTCTCCTGGCGATCGATAAAGGTTTTGGTGTGATCGCCTACCCAGGTGGCTTCCTTGGGGAAAACCGCGGTCGGTTCGCCTTCCAGCGGCACCAGCACGTAGGCATAGCGGTGGAGGATGTGAAAGCCGCACATGTACCGGACCGCGCCTTCGAACCCGGTGTATTCGCTGCCGCTTACGATCAGCGCATCGAGACCCGCCGCGCGCATGGCGGCGCGGGTGTTGGCGTAGCGCCTATCGATCTCCTGCGGACTTGGCTGGAATTGTGATTTGCCTGTCATTCGTCTGCTCCCTTGACTGGTGAATTTCGGCTCCAGGAAGCCTCGAGACCTTCGATCAGTGCCCAGATCGCCTGGTTAAGGGGCGTGGGAACGCCCGCCTGCTGCCCGAAGGTGACAATGCCGCCGTTCAGCGCGGCCACCTCCGTCTGCCGGCGACCCAGTACGTCTTGCAGCATGCTGGCCTTGTGATCGTAGGCGACTTCTCGCGCGTGGTCGACCAGCGCGTCCGGGTCGCTGTCGAGCCTGATGCCGAGGGCGGCGGCCACCGCCACACCTTCCGCCACGAGCTTCGAAATCACACTGCGCAGCGCCGGCACGTCGCAGGCCGGGCCATGCGGTAAGCCGGTCAGTGCGCCAATGGGGTTTGTCGCCGCGTTGAAAATGAGCTTGGTCCATTGCGCGCCGCGCGAATCCTCCATCGCGAGCGTTTCCATCCCGGATTCGTTCAGCCGCGCCGCCAGCACCTCGATCTCGGCCATCGAGGCCGATTTCGGCTCGAACGGCCCGATCCAGGTCTTGCCGCCGGTATCCTGCTCGACGTGGCCCGGCTCGACCAGGTGGCCCGCGGGGAAGGTCGTGCCGCGGATCACCCGGGGCACGTATTCGGCGATGATTTCCTCGTTGCCGACGCCGTTCTGCACGCTGCACACGGCGCCGTCGCTGAAAACAGCCGCGGTCGCCTCGATCGCGCTGCGGGTATGCATCGACTTGGTTGCCACAATGCCGAACTCGCACGGCGGGATTTCGGACGGATCCGTGGTTGCGTGCGGGTGCGAGTGGATGTCGCTCTTGCCCGATAGCCGCAGTCCGTGCTTGCGGATCGCGCCGACATGGCGGCTATCGAGGTCGAACGCCCATACCTCGAGATCCTCGAGCTTCGCGAGATGGGCCGCAAACAGGCTGCCTATCGCGCCGCACCCAACGATGCAAACTTTCATTTCGATTCTCCCCGCCAGCTCTCTTCCAAACCTTTCACCAACGCGCACAACATTTCGTGCAGCGGCACCGGTACGCCCACGCGCTTCGCTTCCCGGACGATCGCGCCGGTCAACCAGTCGATTTCCGTGGGCTGCCTCGAGCGCACGTCGGAAAGCATCGAAAACACGTGTGCGTAACTGTCATCCCCGGTCCGCCCCTGACTGACCGCCCGGACGTTCATTTCCCAGGGGTCCTCATACAACTCTATTCCTTTTGCCGCCGCGACACGCTTGCCTTCCTCCATCATGGCGAAAACGAGCGTACCGAGATCGGAAGGGCGCTCCGTCCGGGCGAATTCCCGCACGTGCGGCAGGTCCGTGACGGCCCCGATGCTGTTGACGACGGAATTGAAGATAAGCTTTGACCATTGCGCCGGGCGCACATCGGAGAAAGCCCTGGCCCTGAGCCCGGAGCGAACGATGAGATCGCAAACCTGCTCCACCGTCGCCACGTCCGCAGTGCCGTCCGGCCACGGCCCCATCCACGTCTCGGTGTCGAGCTCGTATTCGACATGAGTGTCGGAATGGCGCACGCCGCTCATGAATGTAATCGAGGAGATCAGGGGCCAGTCTCCATGGCGGGCGACCGCATCCTCGCAACCCAGGCCGTTCTGCACGGTCATGACGACCGCGTCAGCGAAGTGTCCGGACAAACGCTTCGCCGCCAGTTCCACGGCCGAAGCCTTGGTCGCGATGATGACGAGATCCACGTCGCCGAGGTCCGCGGGATCGGTGCTCGCCTGCACGCGCGCGTGCAGGTTCGATTTGCCGCTGACCCGGATGCCCTCGCGGTTCAGGAGCTCGGCATGCCCGGGACGCCGGACGAGCACCTTCGTATCCACGATTGAACCGAGGTGGCCCGTGAACAGGCTGCCAATGGCACCGGCACCGGCAATGCAGACGGAGTTTATCGCTTTCATAAACAGACGGTCATAGCGGCGTGGCACCTGCGACAAGCCTGGTTCCAGGCGGCCTCATGATCGTCAGGCGAAGTGCCGGATAGAGCAGCGTGACACACGCGATCGACGTCAACACCTCCACCGGCTGCCACGCCTTCAGCAGCCAGTGCGCGCATAAGACGGCCGTGAGTATGGAGGTCACACCGGCCCAGTTGACGCCGCCCGGTCCGTCCCCGCCCTCTCCCAGGCGCGGCTTTACAAAATAGTAGTCCGCGATGATCGTCGCCGCGAGGGCACCGAGCAGCACACCGAGAAGCCTGATCCAGTCTTCGACGAACTGCAGGATCTTGCCGTACAACATGGCCAGCGCGACCACGTTGGCCAGCACGACGAATGCCAGGCGGCCGGGCCGCCAGCGGAACAGCGCATCGAACAGGTTGGCAATGCAAAGGGAAGAGCTGTAGTTGTTGAGAACCTGCGCTTTCGCCTGCGCCAGGATCATCAGCAGGAAGCCGGCGGCGCCTCCGAATACCATGAATGTCGCGGCAATGCTGTCGGGACTTTGCAGCAATTGCCGTTGCGCCGCCGCTTCGGATAACCCCGCCGTCTCGGCGAACCAGCCGACCATCACCGGTGCGGCCGATTTCATCAGGACACCGCCGATCAGCATGATTACCAGCGATTGCATGAAGATCGCGAGCATGGCGGCGGCGGCGACGTGGCCCGTCGATTTTCCGTACCGGCCGAAATCCGCCGTATTCAGCGCCAGCGCGCAGGCCGGGCCGATGAGCAGGTTGAATGCGAAGATGAACTTGTCGGCGCCGGAGGTAATACCCATGGTGCCCAGAGCCGCGGGCTCCAGCTGACTGCCGAAGAGCAAGGCATCCGGCGCGCCGCTCCCGGGAGAAGTCACCACGCGCACCAGCATCCAGGCAAGAATCGCGAAAAACCCCATGGTCATCAGCGAGGACGTGCGTGTCACGACAGCAAAGCCCCAGGCCGTCAGTGCAATCCATGCAACCGTCATCGAGCCGTAAAGCAGTATCCGCGCCGTCCAGCCGTCGTCCAACCCGAAGAAAAACAAAAAACCGCGATACAGCAGCGCGTTCTCGACCGCGAGGAAACCCACGATCAGGAAACCGAAGATGATGGAGGCAAGCGCGGAGCCACGGCTGCCGAGACCGTACTGTCTCGTAATGAGGGTATTGGAATAACCTGTCTCCACGCTGATACGCGCCAACGCCCAGGCCAGCGCGCCCGCGAGCGAAAATGAAAGCAGCCCCGCAAGGAGTGCAATGCGAACGCCGGCGACAAAACACACGAGCGCACCGAAGAAAAGAATCACCAAAGTCGTGATCAGGCCGACGGTGTTCCAGGAAATCGCAAGCCAGTTCTTGCGTTCACCGTCGGGTACGCGTTCGAGCGCGTGATCTTCGATGACTTTGCCGAGATCGGACCGACTCATCCGCACCATCCTAGCCGCGGCAGGGCTTGCCGGGCTCGTCTAATCGAGCAGCCGCATTGGCAAAACGGGCCCCGTGGATCATTAATCGACACGCCCTTTGCGCAGCCATTTTTTGCGCTTGCACGCGGGAATGCATGTGCTATTTTAAGCTGATAGTTCGTGGTTATTTTATGTAGAAATTTACGCTTTGGGGGCACGCATGTATCCGTCAGCGTTCAACTACCACCGGCCAGGCTCCATCCCGGACGCCATCAAGCTGTTATCCGATATCGGGGACGGCGGCCGCGTTCTTGCCGGGGGGCAGTCGCTGCTCGTGCTGCTGAAACTGCGTTTCGACGAGCCCACCGACATCGTCGACATCGGGCGTATACCGGCACTGGACGGCATTGACGACCAGGGAGATACCGTTGCCATCGGCGCGCTCGCCACGCACCGGCGCATCGCCGAGTCGCCACTCGCGACGGCGATCCCCATCGTCGGCGATTGCGCCAACGGCATCGCCGACAACCAGGTCCGCAGCCGCGGCACCATTGGCGGCTCCGTCGCCTCCGGCGATCCGAGCTGCGACTGGCCGTCCCTGCTGCACACGCTCGATGCGGAACTCGACTGCGAGGGCCCGGCCGGCAAGCGGACTCTCGACATCAACGGTTTCGTGGAGGATCTCTACCAGACGGTACTCAAGCCGGGCGAGATCATCACGGGCGTGCGCTTCAGGAAGCCGCCGGCGGGCAGCGGCGGCGCTTATTGTGCGTTCAAGCGCAGCGCGCCCTCCTACCCCACGGCCTCCGCCGGCGTCCAGTTGACGCTCGAGAACGGATGCATCGGCAGCGCGCGCGTCGCGCTGGGCTCGGTCGGACTGACACCGATCCGTGCGCGCGACGCGGAACAGGAGCTTGCCGGTAAGGCGCCCAATCCGGATGTGGTCGAAAAAGCGGCAGCCGCCGCGGTGGCCGCCACTGACCCTTACGGCGACCGGCGCGGATCGCCGGACTTCAAGCGCCACCTGGTTGCCGCGTTGATGAAAAGGGCCATCGGCATTGCCGTGCGGCGCGCCGGGGGCGAGACCGTCAAGAACAGCCACGAGTACTACTGAAATGACCCAGCCCATCCGCATATCCGTCACGGTAAACGGCAAAAGCTTCGACCGTGACGTCGAGCCGCGCCTGTTACTGGTGCAATTCATCCGCGAGCACCTGCAGCTTACGGGAACCCACATCGGCTGCGACACGACGTATTGCGGCGCCTGCACCGTGCTGCTGAACGGTGTGCCGGTGAAGTCCTGCACCGTGCTGGCCGTGCAAGCGGACGGCGGCGAGGTTCGGACGGTTGAGGGCCTGGAGCAGGACGGCAAGCTGCATCCGCTGCAGGAGGCTTTCTCGGAACACCACGGCTTGCAGTGCGGCTTCTGCACGCCCGGCATGTTGATGTCGGCGACGTACCTGCTGGAGCAGAACAAGAGCCCGACAGAGGAAGACATCCGCAAGAGCATCCAGGGCAACGTCTGCCGGTGCACGGGCTACAAAAACATCTTCACCGCCATCAGCGAGGCGTCGAAGAAAATGCAGGAGGAAGCCTGAATGGCGGTCGCATTCGAAGGAACGTTTACGGTGGCGACGCCGCGCGAGGAAGCTTACGCCGTGCTCTCGGACGCGGAGCGGTTCTCGCCACTGTTGCCCACCTACCTGTCGCATACGCTGTGCGAGGACGGCTCGGCCGATGTCGCCGTGAAAGTGGGCGTCGGCAAGATCAGGGGCAAAGCCATCGTGAACCTGCGATTGGCGGAATCGAAGCGACCCGAATCCGCCACCTGGGCCGGCGACGGCAAGATCATGGGCGGGGCGTTCAATCTCACGGCAGCGTTCGGCCTGGACGAGCCGACGCCGGGGCAGACGGATGTCCGCTGGCGAGGTGAGCTGACGATATTCGGCAAGCTCACCTCGCTTGCGGGCGGGCTGATCGAACCGGTCGCCCGTAAACAGATCCAGCAACTGGTGGACGCCATCCAGAACGCGCTCGGCGGCGCGGCAACGCCCGCGAGCCCGCAATCGGCGGATACGGCAAACATCTAATACTCAGGAAGACGATCATGGGTTGGGTTGGAAAATCGCTTCGCAGAAAGGAAGACGACCGTCTTATTCGCGGCCAGGGCCTGTTCGCCGACGACGAGACCATCGAAGGGATGCTGCATCTCTACATACTGCGTTCCCCGTATGGCCACGCGCGCATCCGCAGCATCGACACCTCCGCGGCGGAGGCCGTGCCCGGCGTCGCCGGCATCCTCACCGGTGCCGATATCAAGGAACAGTGCGCACCGCTGATGCAGCTCGGGCCGCCCCCGTGCGACAAAGTCGTGGATTTGCCGCTGGCAGCCGACAAGGTCGTATTCCAGGGCGAACCCGTCGCGGCGGTAGCCGCCGAGACCGCGGCGATTGCGATGGACGCCGGCAACCTGATCGAAATCGACTATGAAATGCTCGATGCCGTCGTTGACCCGGAAGAAGCATTGAAGGACGAGATCGTATTGCACGAGGCAGCGGGCACCAATCGCGCCTGGCACGGCGAGTTCGATTTTGGCGATGTCGACCAGGCATTCGCGGATGCCGCCCATGTCGTGAAGATCGACCGGCTCCATTTCCATCGCTTTGCCAGCACGCCCCTGGAGACCAACGCCTGCGTCGCGGAATGGACGCGCCAGGGCGATATCGATTTCCTCTGCAATAACTCCTTTGCGGGCTTTTCCGTGCAGCTGCTCGCTCCGTGCCTCCAGGTACCGATGGAGAAGCTCAGGATACGCACGCACGATATCGGCGGCAGCTTCGGAAACAAGATCTGGAATTTCGTCTACATGGCGATTGCCGCACTCGCTTCGAAAAAATGCGGCGGGCGCAAGGTCAAATGGTCTGAAAGCCGCTCCGAGGGCCTGCTCGGCTCGGGGCATGGCAACGAACGTACCTTTCTCGATACCGAGGTCGCACTGGACAAGGATGGGGTCATCACCGCGGTGCGTTCGCGGCATATTGACGACTGTGGCGCCTATACGCGCTACGAACCGCTCGGTACGATCATCTGGGCGCAGGTGCTACCCGCCACTTACCGCACCCGAAACTTCCACATCGATTTCACCCAGGTGTTCACGAACAAGTGTCCCGTAGTGCCCAACCGGGGCTATTCCCGCATGCAGCACCTGTGGTTCATGGAGCGCGTAATCGACATTTGCGCGCACGAGCTCGGCATTCCGGCGGACGAAATGCGGCTCAGGAACTACGTGCGGGAATTCCCGTACGAGACACCCAACGGCTGCGTGTACGATTCCGGCGACTATCCCGCCATGCTCGCCAAGGCCAAGGAACTGATTGGCTGGGACGAGTGGCAGCGCAAGAAGGAAGAGGCGAAAAAGGAGGGGCGCCTGGTCGGCATCGGCATCGGTACGACGCTGGATTCCGGCACCAACAACTTCGGCCAGGCCCAGATCATGAACCCGTTCCTGCCCTTCTCCGGCAATGCGGAAGTGTGTTCGATCCGACTCGACTTCGACGGCTCCGTGATCGTCACACTCGGCACGGGGCCTTCGGGGCAAGGCCACGAAACAGCCACGTCGCAAGTGGTCGCCGACGAGCTGAACATCGATCCGTCGATGATCCAGGTCCGCCCCGGGTTCGATACCAACTGGAATACGTTTTCCGGCCATTCCGGCACGTACGCGAGCCAGTTCGCCGTGACCGGCCTTTCCGCCGTGCACGGTGCCTGCCAGAAACTCAAGAAACAGATGCTCCAGCTCGCCTCTTACATGCTGGAAGCAAGCGACGAGGACATCGAGTTCGGCTTGGGCGACGAAGGGCCCGAGCTGCGTGTCAAGGGCACCGACAAGAAGATCAACTACTGGTCTCTCAGTAACCTCGCCAACAACAACAACGCCGTGCTCGACGACAGCCTCGCCGACGTTACGCTAAACGTCCGTCACGTTTACCGGCCGCCTTTCAAGGTTCCGGATACCGAGAAGAAGTTCGGCAACCTGACGCTCACTTACGCCGCACAGTTGCACATCGCGGTGATCGAGGTTGACAGGGACACCTGCAATCCCAGGATCCTCGCCTACGCCGCGGTCGATGATTGCGGGAACGTCATCAATCCGCAGATCGTCGAAGGCCAGGTGTTTGGCGCCACCGTCCACGGGCTCGGAGCGGCATTGATGGAATCCTTCGATTACGACGAGTCCGGCAACCTGCTGACGTCGACGTTCAGCGACTATTGCCCCATCACGTCGATGAACATGCCCGACATTGCTTACGGCAACGTCGAAACCCCGTCGCCCTTCAGTTACAACGGCGCGAAGGGCATGGGCGAAGGCGGAGCCGCGCCGCTGCATACGGTATCGGCGGCACTGCAAGATGCGCTCTTCAGCGAGGGCATCATCGTGACCGACTCGCACCACTCGCCCCCCAGGGTGTTCGCGCGCCTGCAGGCGCCGAACAGGGACACGGCCGTTCGGGTGGAGTCACGGTAAGGTATCCGGGGGCCGGCCGCTGGCCGGCAACCCGATTCGATAATCGTTTTACCCGTTCTGACTGGCGCGGCGCCGCCGCTGCCGACAGACTGCCCGTTGTACATGCGGGCCGCACACATGAGTGATATCTGCACCATCCTGCCGCTGAAGGCGTTCGGCCGGGCCAAGTCGCGGCTTTGCCCGGTATTGTCCGCCGCCGAGCGCCTGCGTCTCTCGCGGCTCATGGCAGAGGACGCACTGCGAACACTCGCGGCCGAGCCTCTCGTCGGCCACATCGTGATCGCCGGCCAGGAGCCCGCGCACGCCGAGCTCGCCGCGGCGCACGGGTGCGAATATATCGAGGACGATCCGTCCCTGGATGTCTCCGCCAATGTCACGCGCGCGGTGCAGGCAACGGCGGTCGCGCGCGGCGCGACCCTGTTCTACGTTGCCGCCGACCTGCCGCTGCTGACGCCCGGCGACATCGGGGCGCTGCTGGCGCGGCCGTTCGCAGGGCTCACCATCTGCCGGGCAGCGCGCGACAACGGCACGAACGGCTTGCTCGCCGCACCGGCCGCGGCGGCGACGTTCGACTTCGGCAGCGGAAGCGCCGCGCGCCATGCCGCCACCGCGCGCGCCTCCGGCTGGCCGGTACGCATCGTGGACATCGCGGGCTTCCGGCGGGATGTTGACGAACCGGCCGACCTTGCGTGGTTTTGCACGCACGGCACCGGGGGCGCGGCGCTGGACTATCTCAACCGCTCCGGCATCGCCGCCAGGTTCACAGAGACTCCGGCCGCCAGCCTGGCGTCATGAACGCCCCCTCCCGGGAATACCTGCTGGACATCGGCTCGCAGTGGCCGCTCGAGCGCCTGATGCGCTCCTCGGCCGCGCTGCGGGATCGCGGCTCGGGCAGTATCGTCACTTACTCGCCGAAGGTGTTCATACCGCTCACCGAGCTCTGCCGCGATGTCTGCCACTACTGCACCTATGCGAAAACGCCGCGGCGTGTGCCGGAACCGTACCTTCCGCGCGCAAAGGTACTGGAGATTGCACGCGCGGGACGGGCGGCGGGTTGCCGCGAGGCGCTGTTTACGCTCGGCGATAAACCGGAGCAGCGTTATCGGATCGCACGCGAGGCCCTGGCGGAGCTCGGGCATGCGACTACGCTGGATTACCTCGCCG
The DNA here is from genome assembly GCA_964607425.1 of uncultured Woeseiaceae bacterium. Taxonomy (GTDB): domain Bacteria; phylum Pseudomonadota; class Gammaproteobacteria; order Steroidobacterales; family Woeseiaceae; genus IDS-8. The sequence continues at coordinate 3,013 of CAZSKQ010000009.1, read as the reverse complement.
AAATGGCCGGGCTCGTGCTCCGTGAGACCGGGCTGCTCCCTCACCTGAACGCAGGCAACATGACAGCGGCCGATTTCGAGCGGCTGCGCCCACTGGCGCCGTCGATGGGCATCATGCTGGAAAGCGTCTCACGGCGCCTGTGCGAACGCGGCGGACCTCACTTCGGGTCACCGGACAAGAATCCCGAGGTGCGCCTGGAGACGATCCGCGCCGCCGGGCGGGCGCGGGTGCCGTTCACCAGCGGCATCCTCATCGGGATCGGCGAAACGCGGGCGGAGCGTCTCGACAGCCTGCTCGCGCTGCGGGACCTGCACCGCGAATACGGGCATATCCAGGAGATCATCGTGCAGAACTTCGTGCCCAAGCCGGGCACGAAAATGGCGCTTGCTCCCGCGCCGGCACGCGAGGAGCTGCTGTGGACGATCGCCATGGCCCGACAGGTGTTCGGTCCGGACATGAGCATCCAGGCGCCGCCGAACCTGAACAGCGCGCACCCGGAGCAGCTCATCGATGCCGGCATCAACGACTGGGGCGGCGTCTCGCCGGTTACGGTGGATCACGTCAACCCCGAGTCGCCGTGGCCCAGCCTGCAACGGCTTTCGAGCATCACCGCAAAGGCCGGCAAGAACCTGGTACCGAGACTGACCGTCTATCGCCGGTACATCGAGGCCCGGGAGCACTGGATCGATCCAAAGCTGGTCGGGCACGTGCTCCGGCATGCCGACAGCGACGGTTACGCGCGTGACGACGATCGGGAGCAGGCGTGGGCCGCGGGCGCGGCGATAACGCCGCCGGAACGGTTCTCCCGAGCGGCCGCGCCGCGGGGCGCGCCGGCCGACGACGGTCTCCGGCGTATCCTGGACCGGGCACGCGACGGCAGGCGGTTGGCGGAAGACGACGTGGTAGCGCTCTTCCGGGCCCGCAACGCCGACTTCGAGGCTGTCTGCGAGGCCGCCGACGAACTGCGCCGTGTCCAGGTCGGCGACACCGTCACCTACGTCGTCACCCGGAATATCAACTACACCAACGTCTGCCTCTATCACTGCACGTTCTGCGCCTTTTCCAAGGGCAAGACGAGCGATAACCTGCGCGGGGCCCCTTATGTCGTCGACCTGGACGAAATAGCCCGCCGTACCGCGGAAGCCTGGGACCGCGGGGCGACCGAGGTCTGCCTGCAGGGCGGCATCCATCCGCGCTTCACGGGCCAGACCTATCTCGACATCTGCCGTGCTGCGAAGGCCGCAGCTCCCGGTATCCACATCCATGCGTTTTCGCCGCTTGAAGTAACGCACGGGGCGACCACGCTCGGGCTGCCTGTCGGCGTTTTCCTCGGCGAGCTCCGGGAGGCCGGCCTTGCCACGCTCCCGGGAACGGCCGCGGAGATCCTGGACGACGAGGTCCGCCGCATTATCTGTCCGGACAAGGTCGACACCGCCGCCTGGCTGTCAACAATCGCCACCGCCCACGAAATCGGGCTTTCCACGACGTCGACGATCATGTTCGGCCACGTGGAGCGCATCGGCCACTGGGCGCGGCACCTGCTCGCCCTGCGGGACCTGCAGGAGCGCACGGGCGGCATCACGGAGTTCGTGCCGCTGCCGTACGTGCACATGGAGGCGCCGATGCACCGCCGCGGCCAGTCGCGTCCCGGACCGACGTATCGCGAGACGCTGCTGATGCACGCCGTGGCCCGCCTGGTGCTGCACCCGCTGGTCCCGAATATCCAGGTGTCCTGGGCGAAGCTGGGCCGGGCCGGCGCGAAGGCCTGCCTCGATGCCGGCGCCAATGACCTCGGCGGCACCCTCATGAACGAGTCGATCTCCCGCGCCGCGGGAGCCAGTCACGG
>CAZSKQ010000009.1:0-1067 GCA_964607425.1 uncultured Woeseiaceae bacterium | reverse complement strand
GGGCGAGACCGCGCGCATCGGCGGGATCAGTAATTGATATTCGGGTTGCCGCCGGGGTAGATCACACCGACCACCAGCATGCCGTCCGGATCCGTGCATTCCAGTGAATGCAGCTGCCTCGCGGGCAGGAAGATGAAGTCGCCGGCATTGACATCAGCCTTCAGGTCCTCGGTCCACATCCGTCCCTTGCCGCGCAGGAGAATGATCGTCTCCTCGTAGAGATGCCGATGCGGCGCCGCTTTCGAGCACGGGATGACGCCGATGAACTGCGTGACCGCGCGCGAGCCTATGTCCTTGTCGACCAGGAGCTGAAACGCGCGATCCCCCATCCGCTGCCGTTTCGACCGGTCGAAAACGACGACGCGTTTGGGTTCGCTCGCATCGAAGTTGCCCGGCATCGCCTCGGTAAAGCTCGGCGCCGCCGCCTGCGGGCACACCGCCAGGAACAGGGCAATCGGGACGCTGTCCGGATTGTGTATGCGAAACGCTTCGCCCGGGCGCACGTAAATGCCCGATTCAGGCGCCAGCGGAAAGCGCCGGCCGGAAATCTCTATCTCACCGTTGCCGGCCGTGGCCAGCAGGACGACGTCTACCTCGCCGAAAGCCACCACCGGTGACTGGCCGACGCCAACCTGCAGATGAAAGAAAGACTGGTAGCGCGCGCCCGTGGCGGCGCCGACCAGCGACCGCCACGTGACATTACCGCGGACGTTGGACGGAATGCCCTCGACGCGGCCGACGAAACAGGCACCGTTGAGCTCGGCACGGCCGTCGCGCTCGTGCAGGACGGTCGTGACGCAGCGATTGGCGGCGCTGTCCGGATCGTCCTCATCGTAGGTATCCCGGAGGTTGTTATGCGCGCCATCGCAAAACGGGCGGGTGCTCGTGTGCTTGCAGCCGCAGAACAGGACCTCCCGGTCGGCTTCCGTTGCAACGTAGCGCACCGGTTTGAATGCAGTGCCCTTGTGCGAGCCATCGCAGAACGGCTGGCTCGAGCTGCGGCCGCAGGCGCACCAGAAGTAGGTCTTTCCCGGTACCGGCTTGTAGTAATAAGGTTTATAGCGGGC
>CAZSKQ010000008.1:11658-68627 GCA_964607425.1 uncultured Woeseiaceae bacterium | reverse complement strand
GCTCGAGCTCGATCACCGCGCCGGGCGCTTCTTTACACATGAACTCGATCGCGTCCTGGTCGCCGAGCCAGTCCGAGCCTTTGACCGTGTCGTACATGTGCCAGCGCCAATCGTCCTCACCCATGTTGCCGAGCGCGGCACTGATGCCGCCCTGCGCGGCCACCGTGTGGCTGCGCGTCGGGAAGACCTTGGTAATGCAGGCGGTGCTGAACTGCGCTTCGGCGAGCCCGAGTGTCGTGCGCAACCCCGCGCCGCCGGCGCCGACCACGACCACGTCATAGCTGTGGTCGACGAATTCAAACTTGCTCATGAGCCGTTTCCGAGGGCAACCAGCACGACCGCCAGCAGCGCGATCGCCGCCAGCAGCACGTGCACGAACTTCGACAGGATAATTGAGACGACCCGGATGAATGGCGGGTGTACATAGTCTTCGATCACGACCTGTACGCCCAGGCTCGAGTGCCAGGCCATGGAGACGGCGAGCAGTATTACCAAAACAGCGTTCCACGGCCGTGCCAGCCACGCGTGAACGCTCTCGTAGGAGAAGCCCGGAAGCAGCAGCATCGAGACGAGAAACCAGCTCCCGAGCAGCAGCAGCGCGACGGCCGTCACGCGCTGCGTCCACCAGTGCTCGGTGCCCGCATGCGCGGCGCCAAGGCCAAGAACCCGACCCAGGGGAGTACGCAAGCCCATAATTTTACAGCGCCAACCAGTAAACCAGCGTCAGCACCACGGTGCTCGCTATGACCGTCCAACCCGTGGCGTTCGCCTGTGGAATTTCAAACCCCAGCCCAACGTCCCAGAACAGGTGCCGCACGCCGTTCGCGAGGTGGAAGAACAGCGCCGCGGTCCAGAGGACAAGGAAAATACGGCCGATGACGGAGTTCATGAGGGCGGCAAAGCGCTCGTAGGATTCAGCCCCTCCCGCCGCGGAAGCGAGCCAGGCGACCAGCACGATCAGCCCCAGCGACAGCATGATGCCCGTGATGCGATGCAGGATCGACACCGTCATCGTCATCGGCCAGCGATAGATGAACAGGTGCGGTGACATCGGCCGCTGGCGGTTGTCCATCGGAGAACTACCCTCACTATAGAAGTACTTGGCAAAGCAGAGCGAGAGTATGCCAGACTGCGCAAGATCGTGCAGGGTGCTACGGGTATTGACAGGCCCGGGGAAAGAGGATTGTTCCGACTGTTATACGTAAAAGGCGACGACGCGGCGTCGTTCCTGCAAGGCCAGTTGACGCAGGACACCGGCAAAGTCGGCGATGCGGGCGCGCTGTTCGCGGCCTGGTGCAACCCGCAAGGCCGCGTTATCTGTGTGTTGAGAATGCTGACGCTGGACGGCGGGTTCGCCCTCGCGCTGCCCGCCGAGCTTGCCGAGCCCGTGATGCAGCGGCTGCTGCGCTACCGCCTGCGCGCAAAAGCCGAGATACTGCTGGCCGACGACCTCGAGGCCGTGGCCGCGGCCGCGGAGCCGGACCTCGCCGTCCTCGAGGCCCGCGGGCTGCTGCCGGACTCCGCGCGCGGCGCCTGCCGCCGCGCCGGTGGCGTAACCGCCTTCGAGCTCGGCGGCACGGATCGCTGCGTCGAGCTTTACGGCCCGCACGCCGAGCTTGCGAGCCTGGAACTCACCGCTGCGCTTACCGGTGACCAGTGGCGCAAGGCGCTGGTCGACGCCGGCATCCCCACCGTCACGGCCGCCACGTCCGAGCGCTACACGCCGCACATGCTGAACCTTGACCGACTCGGTGCGGTGAGCTTCGACAAGGGCTGCTACACCGGCCAGGAGATCGTCGCCCGCACCGAGTACCGCGGGCAGACCAAACGCCGCCTCCTGCATTACCGCCTGGAGCAAGGCCAGGCGGGAGTCGGCGACCGCCTGGTGCACGAGGACCGCGAGGTCGGCGAGATCCTGAACGCGGCGGGCCCCGACTTCCTCGCCGTCGCCCCCACCGACCTGCAAGAGCAGCCGCTCATGGTGAACGGCCTGCAGGCCTCGCCCGTCCCCCTCCCGTACAACCTGTAGGAGCCCGCCATGCGGGCGACAAGCCTGCCGTAACCGGAACCTGCGTTGGGGGTGGCGCTCGGCAGGGGAATTGTGAACGCGGCTTTGATCGGCGCTTGTGGCGGTCGCCCGCATGGCGGGCTCCTACCGCGGCTTTGTCCGCATGGCGGGCTCCTGCCGTGGCTTTGATCGGCGCTTGTGGCGGTCGCCCGCATGGCGGGCTCCTACAGGGGCGTGATTGTGCGCGGTGCGTGTAGCGGGCGTGGTGGCGCGGTGCCTACGTCGAGGCTTCCGGGCGCATGTGGGGGAAGAGGAGCACGTCCCGGATCGACGGGGAGTCGGTGAAGAGCATGACCAGGCGGTCGATGCCGACGCCGAGGCCGCCGGTGGGGGGCATGCCGTACTCGAGCGCGCGGATGTAATCTGCATCGTACAGCATCGCTTCCTCGTCCCCGGCGCTGCGGCTCGCGACTTGCTCGTGGAAGCGCTCGGCCTGCTCTTCCGGATCGTTCAGCTCGGAGAAACCGTTAGCGATTTCGCGGCCGGCAATAAAGAGCTCGAAGCGATCGGTGACGAACGGGTCGTCGTCGTTGCGGCGCGAAAGCGGCGACACTTCGGTGGGATAGGCGATGACGAAGGTCGGTTCTCGCAGTCGCGATTCGACGGTCTTCTCGAAGATCTCCATCTGCAGCTTGCCGGCACCGTAACTCTCATGCACGGGGATGCCGAGCTCCTCGGCGACACCGCGCAGGTACTCGCGGTCCCGGAGGCGCGCGCGGTCCAGCCCGGGATTGAAGTCGACCAGGGTGTCTTCGAGCACGCGGCGCGCGAAAGGCTTCGCGAAGTCGTACTCCTCTCCCTGGTAGCGCAGGCAAGTCCCGCCGAGCACGGCCTGGCACATACCCTTCAGGAGAGCCTCCAGCATGTCCATGATCTCTTCGTAGCCGGCGTAGGCGCGGTAGAGCTCGAGCATCGTGAACTCGGGGTTGTGCTGGGTCGAGACGCCTTCGTTGCGAAAATTCCGGTTGATCTCGTACACCCGCTCGAAGCCGCCGACGATGAGGCGCTTCAAATAGAGTTCAGGCGCGATCCGCAGGAACAGCGGCATGTCGAGTGCGTTGTGATGTGTCTCGAACGGGCGGGCAAGCGCACCGCCGGCGATCGGATGCATCATAGGGGTTTCGACTTCGAGAAAATCCTGCGACTCGAGGAAAGCGCGTATGTACGCCACGATGCGCGCCCGCACGCGGAACACTTCGCGGCTCTCCTCGTTCACGATCAGGTCGACATAGCGCTGCCGGTAACGCAGCTCCTGGTCGGTCAACCCGTGGAATTTCTCCGGCAGCGGCCGCAAGGACTTCGTCAGGAGCCGGACCTCGTCGGCCATGACCGTGAGTTCGCCGGTCCGCGTCTTGAAGAGACTGCCCGTGGCGCCGACGATGTCGCCGACGTCCCACTTCCTGAATTCCTCGTAGCGGCCCTCCGGCAGCCGGTCGCGCTCGAGGCGCACCTGGATCTGCCCGGTCCGGTCCTGCAGCTTGATAAAGCTGGCCTTGCCCATGACGCGCTTCGCCATCATGCGCCCGGCAACGCGCACCTGCACCTGCTCCTGCCGCAGGTGCAGGTCGTCGTGCCCGCCGTAGGTGACGTGCAGCTCCTCCGCCAATGCGTTGCGGCGAAAATCGTTGGGGAACGCGTTGCCCCTGGCACGGCCGGCCGCAAGCTTGCGGCGCCGCTCGGCGATGAGCGCGCTTTCTTCCCTGTTGTTCTTGCCGTCGTTCACTGTTCTCTCTCGTCGGTTACTGTACCGGCTGCATTACAGGCCCTGCTTGAGGCTCGCTTCGATAAAGCGGTCGAGTCCGCCGTCGAGCACCGCCTGCGTGTTGCCGGTTTCCACCCCGGTCCTCAGGTCCTTGATCCGGCTCTGGTCCAGTACATAGGATCTTATCTGACTTCCCCAGCCGACGTCGGCCTTGCTGTCCTCCACGGCCGCCGCTTTTGCGCGCCGGTTCTGCAGCTCGAACTCGTAGAGCTTCGCCTTGAGCTGCTTCATCGCCGTGGCCTTGTTCTTGTGCTGCGAGCGGTCGTTCTGGCATTGCACGACGATGTTGGTCGGCAGGTGCGTGATGCGCACAGCGGATTCGGTCCGGTTGACATGCTGCCCGCCGGCACCGCTCGCGCGGTACACGTCTATGCGCAGGTCGGACGGGTCGATCTCGATATCGATGGAGTCGTCGACTTCCGGTGAAACAAAGACGCTGGCAAAAGAAGTGTGGCGCCGGTGCCCCGAGTCGAACGGCGATTTACGCACGAGGCGGTGTACGCCGGTCTCGGTCCGCAGCCAACCGTAAGCGTAGTCGCCGCGGATAGCGAGCGTCGCGCTCTTGATCCCCGCGACGTCGCCCGCCGACGCTTCGATCACTTCGGACTCGAACTCGTGCTCTTCCGCCCAGCGCAGGTACATGCGCAGCAGCATCTCGGCCCAGTCCTGCGCCTCGGTCCCGCCGGCACCGGCCTGGATGTCGAGGAACGCATTGGCTTCGTCCATCTCGCCGCTGAACATGCGGTGGAACTCGAGCTCTTCGATCCGCTTCTCGAGTCCGGCAACGTCGGATGTGAGCTCCGCGACGGTGCCCGCGTCGTTCTCCTCCATTGCCAGGTCCAGCAACTCGGCCGCGTCGGCGAGCCCCGCGGTGAGCTGCCGGATGCCGGTGACGGTCTTCTCGAGCTGCGAGCGTTCCCGGCCCAACGCCTGGGCCCGATCCGGGTCCTCCCACACGCCCGGCTGCTCGAGCTCGCGCTCGACTTCCGTCAGGCGTTCCGCGCGCGTCTCGAAGTCAAAGATACCTCCTCAGCGCGGTGACGCGCTCGGCGAGGTCGGCGATCTGCTGCCTGATGTGGTTCGTTTCCATGCGATTGCTGCGGCGAAAAACGCGGCATGTTACCACGCCGGGGACTGCCCCCATCCCCGCAATCGGGGAGCCGGGTAGCGGCCTCTTTTGAGACAAATGGGGAGTGGCCCCATTCACGGGGGTGGCCATTCACGGCGTCAGCGCGATGATCTGCTCCACGACGAGCTGCGGCGATTCCCTGCCGCGCCATTCGTTGACGTCGAGCCGGAAGGCGAGCCGCAGCCTGCCCCGCCAGGCGGTGCCGGCCTGGTGGAAGGCAATCGCATCCAAAGTCGGGCCGCCAGCGACCGGCCGCACCCTGAGCTTCAGGTGATTCTCTCCCACCGTGCGCTGCTCGACGAGTTCGAAATCGCCGCTCCACACCGGCTCCGGAAACCCCGCACCCCAGGGGCCCGCTTCCCGCAGGATGCGGGCAAACGGCAGGTTCATGGAAGCCGCCGGAAGCGGCCCGTCGGTGAGGATGGCGCCGCTGAAATCGGCCTGCGGGTACAGGCGCCGCAGCTGCTCGCACACCGCGCGCGAGAACGCCTCGAGCCGCTCCTCCGCGAGACTCAAACCCGCCGCCATCGCATGCCCGCCAAATTTGGCGAGAAGCCCCGGCACGGCCGTCGAGACGGCTTCGAGCAGGTCGCGGATGTGCACCCCCGGTATCGAGCGTGCCGAACCTTTGAGGAGCCCTGCCTGCTCGCGGGCGAACGCGATGGCGGGGCGATGGCAGCGCTCGCGCACGCGGGCCGCGACGAGGCCCACGATGCCCTGGTGCCACGAAGGCTGGAAGACGCAGACGCAGTCCGGCAGCTCGTTCGCGCCCATGGTATCGACGAACGCGAACGCCTCCCGCCGCATGTCCTCTTCGATCTCGCGCCGTTCGCTGTTGATACCGTCGAGGACCGCGGCCAGCCGCGCCGCTTCCTCCGGGTCGTCCGCCAGCAGGCACTCGATGCCCGCAGCCATGTCCTCGAGGCGCCCGGCGGCATTGAGACGCGGCGCCGCCGCAAAGCCGAGGTCCGCACTGCAGGCGCGTGCCGGGTCGCGGCCACCGCAGCGCAGGAGCGCAGCGATGCCGGGCACCGAGCGCCCGGCCCGGATGCGCGCCAGTCCCTGCGCTACCAGGATGCGGTTATTGCGGTCGAGGCGGACCACGTCGGCGACCGTGCCGAGCGCCACCAGGTCGAGGTAGCGGGCCGGTACCTTCCCCGCGCCGTTTTGGCCCTCCGGCTGCAACGCGCGCCCGAGCGCCGCCATCAGGTAAAACGCGACCCCGACGCCGGCGAGATGCGGGCTGGCGAACGGCCCCGCGGCGGAAGCTTCACCCGGCGCGCGGAAATTCGGGTTTACGATGGCATCCGCGTCCGGAACCTGTCGCCCCGGCAGGTGATGATCCGTGACCAGCACGCGCATCCCCAGGCGCTGCGCTTCCGCGACGCCCGCGACGCTCGAGATGCCGTTGTCTACCGTCAGCAGCAGCGACGGCCCGGATCGGTGGGCAACGCGGACGATCTCCGGCGTCAGGCCGTAGCCGTAGTCGAAGCGGTTTGGCACCAGGTAATCGACGTCGGAAAACCCGAAATCGCGGAGGCAGCGAACGACCAGCGCGGTGCTCGTGGCGCCGTCGGCATCAAAGTCGCCGATAACCGCGATGCGCCGCTGCCGGTGCGCGAGCAGCAGCTCCACAGCCGCGGGAATCCCGCTCAGGGTACCGACCGGCGCAAGGTGCTGCAGGCGGTAGTCGAGCTGCGTGGCGTCCGTGATCCCGCGCGCCGCGTACAGGGCAGCGAGCACGGGATCGAGCCCCGCCAATCCCGCGGCATGCCGGGGTGCGCTGCGCCGCTTGAGCGGCCTCGCCTTTGCCGGTACAGGCACGCTCACCCTTCGCCACCGTCGTCCGCCAGCCCGGCAGACCGGCGCCAGAAACGAAAGCGATCGCCGCGGCGAATCTCCGCCAACGTGCCGCCCGGCAAAAGCAGGGTCAGGCGGCGGATCGTGCCGCGTGCCAGGAGCTCCCGCAACTCCGCGAGCAGCGATACCGGTCCGGGCGTACCCGGGGCCACGGCCACGAAGCTGCCCCCGGCGGCCGCCGCGCATGCGCCAAGGCTGCCCGGCCACGCCTCCGCGCGCGCGCCGGAGCTCAGCCAGTAGCCGCGCACGACGTCGTCGGCCGCGAACAGCACCGGCAAGGCCCGCCGCACGGGCTCCGGGGCCACGCCACCGCCCCAGAACCAGAGCGAGTTGACCGGAAGCCGTCCCGCGCTCATCCGCCGCTGGTTGACTTCCGCGTCGTGCAGGCACATCTGGACCTCGCTGTGCCATCGGTCGTGATCGGCGGCCTCTGCACCCTGGGGCAGGAAGAATTCGGGCGACGCCCCGTCCGCGACAGCCGGCGACACCGGCGACGTCGCGATCGGCGTTGCCAGCTCGAGGTAGCCGGTCGCGCCGGCGCAGGTGAACGTCCGCGCTTGCGGCTCGCCCAGGCGTTCCTGGAGTAGCTCGAAAACGTCCCGGACTTCGCCGGGCGGCAGTTCGCTGTCCGGAAAAACGCGCAGCCGAAGATGGCTCATGCGGGTTTCGAGGTAGACCGGATCGGCCGCGGCCATCCAACCCGGCGGCGACTCGCCGCTCCAGCCGCGGAAGCGCAACGCAGCCAGGCCGCCTTCCGGCAGCGGCAGTGAGAGAACGCCGAGGATGCGCGGCAGGAGGTCCGCGCGCTCGGCGCGGTGCCAGCGCCCGCGCGCGAGCCAGCGGCACTCCCGCAGCGCGGCGGGGAGCTGCGGATCGGCGGCCAGCGCTACGATAGCGTGTCGTTCGTTGTGCTTCAGTGCCGCGTCCCCATCACGCGCACCATTCTTCACTATCCTTGTCGAAGTGCAACAGGGAAAATGATCGCGGTCGAGCCTCGACTGAAACGGGGTTGAACCGCGGCTTCTCCAACGCGGGGGCTCGATCGGTTTGCTTGAAGCAGCGGTTCGGCCCCTCCTCAGAGGAATTGCCCATGCAGATTGCCAGGGACCCGAACTTGCCCGTCACCGTGCGTCACGTCGAACCGGGCGAGGTTCGCATCGGCAGCCGTACCATCCGGCAGGACGTCGTGATCACCCCGGAGCACGACATCCTGGACTGGCCGTCGGGAAACGTGGCCCGGCTCGAGGAAAGCGACTTCGCGAGCCTGCTTGCGCTCGAACCGGAAGTGATCGTGCTCGGAACCGGCTGGCAATCCGTGATACCGCCGCGGGAGCTCGTCTTCGCCATGGCACGCCGCGGTATCGGCTTTGAAACGATGACGACACCGGCCGCCTGCCGTACTTTCAATATCTTGGTGCAGGAGGAGCGCCGCGTCGCGGCAGTGTTCCTCCTGTAGCAGCCGGTCTCAATCCAGCAGCGATTCCCACTCGACTCCCTCGCTCTGCATCATCTCTTTCAGGTTGCGCAGTGCATCGAGCTGTATCTGGCGCACGCGCTCGCGCGTCACCCCGATCTCACAGCCGATTTGCTCCAGCGTCAGCCGGCGATACCCGTGCAGCCCAAAGCGGCGCTCTACCACCGCACGCTGCTTGTCGGTCAGCCTCATCACCCAGGAATTGACAATCGCGTTGACGTGTTCCTGCTGGACGCAGGTTGCGGGTTCGGCATTGCGGTGCGCCGCCAGCGTTTCGAGCAGGCCGCGCTCGTCGTCACCGCCCGAGCCGATCGTCACCCGCTCGTGCAGCGACAACAGCCTTTCGATCTCGATCGGATCCTTGTTGAGGTATTCGGCGATGTCGGAGACCGAAGGCGCCTTGTCGTTTGCCTGGCGGAGAGCACGCGCCGCACGCAGGCAGCTGTTGATGTCCTTGATGACGTGAATCGGCAGCCGCACCGTGCGCGACTGGTTCATGATGGCGCGTTCGATGGTCTGGCGAATCCACCATGTCGCGTAGGTGGAAAACCGGAAGCCCCGCTCGGGATCGAATTTTTTGACGGCGTGAATGAGCCCGAGATTGCCCTCCTCGATGAGGTCGAGCAGCGGCAGGCCGCGATCGATGTAACGCCGCGCAATCTTGACCACCAGCCGCAGGTTGCTTTCGATCATACGCTGGCGCGCGGCCTCGTCACCCTGCCGGATGCGGCGCGCAAACGACACCTCTTCGGCAGCCGTGAGCAGCCGCGAGGTACCTATCTCGTTCAGGTAAAGCCGCGTCACGTCGAGCGTGGCGGGCGCCGGCACGGCCGAATCCTCCAGCCGCTCGGAACCTTCCTCCTCCGCGGGCGGCTTGGCGCGGGACGGCTGAGGACGGCGCGCATGCGCGTCGATCCGGCGGTGCGTGGTTGTACCTTGAATTACAGCGCTCACTCTCGGCTCCTTGTTTTCCTGCGGGACCCGAACGGGCCCTTAAGCGCGAGACGTCAGGTCTCGCCCGGGAATCACGGTTAACTTTAAGAGCGTCCGCCGGGGGCCTGGTTGATGCGGCGTTTGCGGCTATGGTGATGTGTCAGTGCCGGGTAGATGGCCGACATGGCCGGTGGCTGGCCGCGGTGGCGGGCGCAGGATGCCGTGTATTGCTTCGCGACCGGGCGGTCGGCGACAAGCGGGACAGTAAATCTACCTTCGCGGCAGGAACTGCCGTGGATCGACCGGTTTGCCGTTCTGCCGGATCTCGAAGTGCAGTCGCGGCTCGCGTCCCGGTCCCTCACCCATCGTCGCAATGCGCTGGCCCTGGCTGACGGTTTCGCCCTCTTGTACCAGCAACGACGCGTTGTGCCCGTAAGCACTGAGGTAAGTGTCGTTGTGCTTCACGATGATAAGCTGTCCGTAACCGATTAGTCCACTGCCCGAGTACACCACGCGGCCGCCCGCCGCGGCGCGCACCGGCTGGCCGCCCTTGCCGCCGATCAGCACGCCCGTGCCGGTCCCGGGCCGCTGCCCGAACTCCACGACTACCGAACCGGCCGTCGGCCACGCCCACGCCGGGGGCGGCTCGGACGGGAGCGCCGGCAACTCGCGCGCCGGCGCCCTGGACGCGGTCCGCTCGCCGGCCGTTTTGCGCGGCTCGGCCCTGGCGCCGTCGCCGGGCGGTGGATACAGCTTGATGAGCTGTCCGGGGTAGATCAGCGAGCCGTCGCCGAGATCGTTCCAGCGCGCAACGGCGCGATAGTCCTTGCCATAGCGCCACGCGATTGTGAACAGCGTTTCACCCGAGCGGACGATGTGATAGTCGCGCGCCTGCTCGACGCGGGGCGCCGTGCCGCAGCCGGCGGCGACGATCGCCGCCGCCAGCACTATCGCCGCGCCCCGAAAAAAGGCCGCGCGCCTGCCGCGCAGCGGACGGCTACTGGCCGCGAGTCCCGTCATCCCCTCAAGGCAGCCCGGCCATTACCGGCTCATGGCCCCCGCACCAGCGGCACGAAACTGACGCCGCCGAGCGGCGTCTGGCTGAAATGGTCGTCCTCCCGCACGATGCGCGTGAGCTCCTGCCGGCCGGCCGGGCCGACCGGGATCACCATGCGACCGCCGGGTGCCAGCTGCTCGAGCAGCTTCCGCGGCAACTCCGGCGCGGCGGCGGCGACCAGGATGCCCTCGTAGGGACCGTATTTCGGCCAGCCCTGCCAGCCGTCGCCCCGCCGATAGCGTACGTTGTAGAGATCGAGCTGGTGCAGGCGCTGCTGTGCCTTGCGCAGCAGCTCGGGAATCCTCTCCACGGTGTACACCTTGCCGACCAACGGCGCGAGCACGGCGGTCTGGTAACCGCAGCCGGTGCCGATCTCCAGCACGGTTGCCGGCAGGAAGTTCTCGAGCAGGCTTTCGGTCATGCGCGCCACGATGAACGGCTGGCTGATCGTCTGGCCCAGCCCGATGGGCAGCGCGGTGTCTTCGTAGGCCCGGCTGGCGAGCGCCTCGTCCACGAACAGGTGCCGCGGTACGTTCCGGATTCGCTCGAGCACCGCGGACGAGCGGATTCCCTGCGCCTGGAGGCGCCGCACGAGCCGGTCCCGGGTGCGGGCGGAGGTCATACCGATACCGGATCGCCCGCCGTTACGCTCGATCACGTATGCCCTACCTGAGCCACTCGGCAATCCGCGGCACCGCCTCGTGCCGCGTCAGGTCCACCTTGAGCGGCGTTACGGCGACGGCGCCGTTATCCACCGCCTCGAAATCGGTGCCGGGACCCGCATCCTGGCCGCTACCGGCAGGCCCGATCCAGTAGATCGTGCGCCCGTGCGGGTCCTTGGTCCGCACCAGCGGCTCCGAGCGATGCCGGAAGCCCAGCCGGGAGGCCCGGATGCCGGTCAGTTCCTCGTACGGACGGTCGGGAACGTTCACGTTGAGAATCACGTCGCCGGGAAGCGGATCCTTCTGCAGCCGGGCAATCAGCTCGCAGGCGATGCGGGCCGCGGTGTCGAAATGGGTGCCGCGTTGGCCGGCCAGCGATACCGCGATGGCCGGGAAGCCCAAAAACCGGCCCTCCATCGCCGCTGCCACGGTCCCGGAGTAGATCACGTCGTCGCCGAGATTGGCGCCGTGGTTCACCCCCGAGACGACAATGTCCGGCTCGAAGTCGAGGAAGCCCGAAAGCGCGAGGTGCACGCAATCGGACGGCGTGCCGTTCACGAAATAGCGGTTTTCTTCGACCTTGTGGATGCGCAGCGGCGTGTGCAGCGTCAACGAGTTGCTGGCACCGCTGTGGTTGCGGTCCGGCGCGACGACCACGATCTCGGCGACCTTCGACAACGCTCCCGCCAGCACGTTGATGCCGGTCGCGAGGTAACCGTCGTCGTTACTCACCAGTATTTTCAATAGTAGTATCCTGTCCCTCGAACCCTCGCGGGGCGCTCACTATACTGAATGTTCGCATGCCGCCATAGCGTCGGCATCCCGTTTCAGGTCCGCGTCCGTGTCTATTGTAAAAGGGCCCGCAGCAGTGGCAGGCAGGCAAAAACCCGGTCCTTCGCGGCGCGACGGCGTCGATGACGAGGCAAGCCTGTTCCGCAAGCTCATGGGCGAAGCCCGGCCGCTGAAGACTGACGTTGTGCCGCCGTCGCGGCCGAAACGCAAGCCGATCGCCCGATCCCGGCGCTCGGACGAGCGGCAGGTGCTCGAGGAATCGCTTGATTTCGATGTCGAGCAGGCCGAGTCCAGCAACGGCGACGGCCTGCGCTTTCACCGCCCTTCGATCGGGCGCAAGACGCTGCGCCGGCTGGCACGGGGCGGTTTCAGCGTGCAGGCGGAGACGGACCTGCACGGGATGACGGTGCCGGAAGCGCGCGGCGCGCTGCGCGAGTTCCTCGACGACGCCCGGGTGCGCGGCTACACCTGCGTGCGCGTGGTGCACGGCAAGGGCCTGCGCTCCGGCACCCGCGGCCCGGTGTTGAAACGCAAGGTCGACCTCTGGCTGCGGCAGTGGGACAGCGTGCTGGCCTTCGTTTCGGCACGCCAGGTCGACGGCGGAACCGGCGCGGTGTACGTCCTCCTGAAAAAGGCGTAGGAGTGCGCATTGCGATGCCACGGCGGCCGGGCGATATGCGTCCATCCGGCAATATCATCGGATGGTGGCATCGCGCGCAGTGCGCGCTCCTACAGCCGGGGGAGGTCAATCGGCGGCGGGTACGACCTGGTAGAAGGTCTCGGTTTCGCCGATCAGGCCGAGATCGGTGCGGGCGCGCTCTTCGGCGGCTTCCAGGCCGTTTTTGAGGTTGATCACCTCGGCATCGAGCGCCGCGTTGCGTGCTCTCAAGTCTTCGTTCTCGGCCCGCTGCTCCGCGACCGCGTACCTGAGATCGCGGGTCTTGCGATAGCCATCGTCAGCAAACCAGAGCTCCACCTGCATCGTGAGCGCGGCGATGGCCAGGAGTGCGATGGTCCAGCGCAAATCGATCAACGGCGAGCTCCGCTCCGGTTTTCGCGTCACGCGGCGCCGCGAAGCGGTACCGAAAACGCATTCTGCCCCGCATAACGGGCGCTGGTCCCCAGTTCCTCTTCGATGCGCAGGAGCTGGTTGTACTTCGCGATGCGGTCGGAGCGCGACAGCGAACCCGTCTTGATCTGGGTGGCGCTCGTCCCTACCGCGATATCGGCGATCGTGCTGTCGCAGGTCTCACCGGAACGGTGCGATACAACCGCGCTGAATCCTGCCGTCACCGCCATAGTAATGGCCTCAAGAGTTTCCGTTAAGGTACCGATCTGATTGGGTTTTATCAAGATTGAATTCGCGATCTTCTGCTCAATGCCGCGAGCCAGGATCCGGGTGTTGGTAACGAACAGGTCGTCGCCGACGAGCTGGACCCGCGCTCCCAGCCGCTCCGTCAGCAGCCGCCAGCCGTCCCAGTCGCCCTCGCTCATCCCGTCTTCGATGCTGATGATCGGGTAGGCCTCGACCAGCCCGGCAAGGTAGTCCGCGAACCCGGCCGCGTCGAACTCGCGCCCTTCCGAGGCCAGGCGATAGCGGCCATCCTCGTAAAACTCGGAGCTCGCAACATCCAGCCCGAGCCAGATGTCGCCGCCGGCCTTGAAACCCGCTTTGCCGATCGCTTCGACGATCGTGTCGAGTGCGGCGCGGTTCGACGGCAGGTCCGGGGCAAAGCCGCCCTCGTCGCCGACGGCCGTGTTGAGGCCGCGGCCCTTCAACACGCTCTTCAGCGCGTGGAATACCTCGGCGCCGTAGCGCAACGCTTCCGTGAAATTCGGTGCGCCGACCGGCAGGATCATGAACTCCTGCACGTCGATGTTGTTGTCGGCGTGTGCACCGCCGTTGATGATGTTCATCATCGGCACCGGCAGCGTCGTATCGCTGCCGAGATGCCGGAAGAGCGGCACGCCCGCGGACACCGCCGCGGCTTTCGCGGCCGCGAGCGACACCGCCAGCAGCGCGTTCGCGCCCAGCGCCTGCTTGTTCTCCGAACCGTCCAGCGCGATGAGCTTCTCGTCCAGTGCGCGCTGGTCGGCGAAACGTTCACCCACCAGCGACTCGCGCAGCACGCCGTTGACGTTCGCGACCGCCTGCAGCGTACCCTTGCCGAGATAGCGGGCCCGGTCGCCGTCGCGCAATTCGACCGCTTCGCGCGTGCCGGTGGAGGCGCCCGAGGGCACGCCGGCGCGGCCGAAGCTGCCGTCGTCGAGCCGCACCTCGGCTTCTACCGTGGGATTGCCGCGGGAATCGAGGATTTCGCGGCCGTGGAGGTGTGTAATCGCGATCATCTGGTAAAGGTCCGATGTTGGGCTGTAGGAGCCCGCATTGCGGGCGATGCTACCCGACGCGACGTGGCATCGCCCGCGATGCGGGCTCCTGCCGCAAACTGCGCGGGGTTCGGTTCAGGCGCCAAGGCCGTACTCCGCTTCCTGGAAGCCGGCCCTTTTCACGCCGGCATCGATTTCCTGCAGGGTCTCGAGCAACTCGGCCATGCGATCGAGCGGCCAGGCGTTCGGGCCGTCGCTCAAGGCCCGCTCCGGGTCCGGGTGCGTCTCCATGAACAGCCCGGCGACCCCCGCCGCCACGGCCGCGCGCGCCAGCACCGGAATGAACTCGCGCTGCCCGCCGGAGGCGGTGCCGCGGCCGCCCGGCAGTTGCACCGAATGCGTGGCGTCGAACACGACCGGGCAGCCCGTGCCGCGCATCACCGCGAGGCTGCGCATATCGGCGACCAGGTTGTTGTAGCCGAAGGAAAAACCGCGCTCGCAGACCATGATGGCGTCGTTGCCGGTCGATTTCGCCTTGTCGACCACGTTCTGCATTTCCCACGGCGACAGGAACTGGCCCTTCTTGATGTTCACGGGCCGGCCGGCGGCTGCCACGCGCAGGATGAAATTCGTCTGCCGGCACAGGAACGCCGGTGTCTGCAGCACGTCGACAACCGAGGCCACCTCGTCCATCGGCGTGTCCTCGTGCACGTCCGTCAGCACCGGCACGCCGACCTGCTTGCGGACCTCGCCCAGGATCCGCAAACCCTCCTCCATCCCGGGTCCGCGGAAGCTGTCGCGGGAACTGCGATTCGCCTTGTCGAACGACGATTTGTAAATGAACGGAATGCCGAGGCGGGCGGTCATCTCCTGCAGCCTGCCTGCCGTGTCCAGCGCCAGCGCCTGGCTTTCGACCACGCAGGTGCCGGCGATCAGGAACAGCGGGCGGTCGGCGGCCGCGTCGAAGCCGCAGAGCTTCATGCCTCGGCGACCTTCGGCAACTCTCCCCCGCGGTGCTTGCGCGCCGCCGTGATGAACCCCTTGAACAGCGGATGACCGTCGCGGGGGTTCGACGTGAACTCGGGGTGAAACTGGCTGGCGATGAACCAGGGATGATCGGGAAGCTCGATGACTTCCACCAGGTCGTCCACGGAGACCCCCGAGAAGCGCAGGCCCGCCTTCGCCAGGCGCTCGCGGTAATTGTTGTTGACCTCGTAACGGTGCCGGTGCCGCTCTTCGATCTCGCGCTTGCCGTAGACCGCCGCCGCCAGCGAGCCCTCGGCCAGCAGCACCTTCTGCGCGCCGAGGCGCATCGTGCCGCCGAGGTCGGAATCTTCGTCGCGCTCTTCCACCGCGCCCTCGCCGGTCTGCCATTCGGTAATCAGCGCAATGACGGGGTGAGCCGCGTTCGGGTCGAACTCGGTGCTGCCCGCACCCTCGAGACCGGCCACGTGGCGCGCGAACTCGATTACGGCAACCTGCAGCCCGAGGCATATGCCGAGATACGGGATGCCGTTTTCGCGCGCGTAGCGCACGGCCAGGACCTTGCCTTCCGTGCCGCGATCGCCGAAGCCGCCCGGAACGACGATGCCGTCCATGCCGCGGAGGCAATCCACGCCCTTCGTTTCCACGTCCTGCGACTCGATGTAATGGATGTTGACGCGCGTGCGGGTGTGAATGCCGCCGTGCAGCAGCGCCTCGGACAGGGAGATGTAGGAATCGCGAAAATCGACGTACTTGCCGACCAGCGCGATGTCGACCTCGAAATCCGGGTTCTGCTTCGCCGCGACCACCGCCTTCCATTCGCTCAAGTCCGCCGGCGGCAGGTCCAGCCCAAGCTGTGCCGCCACGATGTCGTCAAGTCCCTGTGCGTGCATGATTGCCGGGATTTTGTACAAATCGTCGACATCTATTGCCGAGATGACGGCCCTTTCCTGCACGTTGGTGAACAGCGCGATTTTGCGGCGCTGCTCGGGCGGCAGTTCCTGCTCGGAGCGGCAGACCAGGATGTCCGGCTGGATACCGATTGAACGCAGCTCCTTGACGGAATGCTGGGTCGGCTTCGTCTTGATTTCCTGGGACGACGCAATGTAGGGCACCAGCGTCAGGTGCACATAGACGACCCGGTCGTGGCCGAGCTCGACACCCATCTGGCGGATAGCCTCGAGAAACGGCAGGGATTCAATGTCGCCCACCGTGCCGCCTATCTCGACCAGGCAGATGTCGGCCGCGCCCGCGCCGCGGCGCACGCTGTCCTTGATCTCGTCCGTGATGTGCGGGATCACCTGGACCGTGGCGCCGAGGTAATCGCCCCGCCGCTCCTTCGCGATCACGGTCTCGTAGATGCGCCCGGTCGTAAAGTTGCTGTTGCGGCCGGTGGTGGTACGCACAAAACGTTCGTAGTGACCGAGGTCGAGATCCGCCTCGGTACCGTCGTGGGTGACGAACACCTCGCCGTGCTGGAACGGGCTCATGGTGCCGGGATCCACGTTGATGTAAGGATCCAGCTTGATCATGCTGATCGAGAGGCCGCGCGACTCCAGGATCGCGCCCAGGCAGGCCGAGGTGATGCCCTTGCCGAGGGAGGACACCACGCCGCCAGTGATGAATACGTACGCTGTCATGTACCCGTGCCCTCGCGACCGTCACCGCAATAAAAAAGGTTGGAGCAGAAAGTCCCAGCCGCGCGCATCGCGCCCGCGTGACTTTCCTCCAACCCGTTGACGGTCCCGTCGATTGAATGAAAGACGGCGTTACAAGTTATCAGATCGACCCTGCACAAACAATGCGATGCTGGTAACGGCCACCGCTGTCGCCCCCCCGTTAGACGGGCTCCCGCGGGAATTGTGCACCCCCGAGACCTCGCCCGACCGGCGACAAGCATGCTAAAAAAGCGCCGGCCTGCCGCTCCAGCGCACCACGTAACCTCCGGGGCGCAGCGCTCCCTCCGCCACCCACAAATCGGCCACCGCGACGAGCTTCCCGCCCGCGTACACGAGCGGCACGAATTCCCGCATCCACGGCACCACTCCGCGCTCCTGCAGCAGCTTCTTTACGCGCTGCGTGTGCGCGCGGCCGGCGGGGCGCAGCACTTCACCGCCGGCGCGAAACCGCACCTGCAATCCGTCGCCGACGAGCTGCGGGTCGATACCATCCGTCTCCGTCCCCGCGCGCTCGAGCCGCAGGCTGCCGAGCGCACCGCCCAGCGGCAGCGGCCGGCCGTCGGCGGGCAGCACCAGGCTTTCGGCGGGCAATTCGTACGCGACGGGCGGCAGGATGTACAACGTGCGGCGATGGCGACGGAGCTCCCCGCCCGGCCAGCGTACGAGCGGCTGCGCGTCGGGGCGTGCCGGCAGCAGCTCCCGCACCGCCTGCTTCAGCCGGGTCGCCGGCGCCGCCGGCAGCCCCAGCCGGCGGATGGCGTAGCGCAGCACGTTCTTCTGGCGCGCGGGCGACAGGCGCCGCAGCGCGTCGCTGTCGAGGCGCGCCGGATCGCCGCCGAGCGCGGCCAGGTCGAGCGCCGCGAGCTCGGCCTGCAGCGCGTTCGCCTCCGCCAGCAGCTCGGCGCTGCGGGCGAGCCGCGCGGACACGGCGGGCCAGCGGCGGCGGAGCGCCGGCAGGATCTCCCGCCGCAAAAAATTGCGATCGAAACGGGTGTCGATGTTCGAGGGATCCTCGCACCAGGCGAGCGCATGCGCCGCCGCGTACCCTTCGAGCTCCCGGCGCGGCACCCCGAGCAGCGGCCGCAGCAGCAACCCTTCGCCGAAAGGCTGCACCGGGCCGATGCCGGCCAGCCCGGCGGAACCGCTGCCGCGCATGAGGTTCAGGAGCAGCGTTTCCGCCTGGTCCTCCTCGTGGTGGGCGGTGAGGACGTGATCTCCCGGCTGCACGAGCGCCGCCAGCACCCCGTATCGCTGCTCGCGCGCGGCGGCCTCCAGGCCGCGGCGGTCGAACGGCGCGATCTCGATGGAGCGCGACTCGTACAGCACGCCGAGGCGCTCGGCGAACTCGGCGCAATGCCACTCCCAGCGTGCCGCGTCCGGCTGCAGTCCGTGGTTGACGTGAACGGCCACGATGATCGGGCCCCGCCCCGCGTTCGCCCGGCACAGGGCGTGCAGCAGCACCGTGGAGTCCAGTCCGCCGCTGAAGGCGACGAGGTAGCGCGCCGGCTGTCGGCCCCCCTCGAGCTGCTCCAGCCGCTGCATCAGATCGTCCGGTGTCACCCTGCCTCCCCAGCGCTGCCTTCCATGGCATGAAAATTGCTGCATCTTGCAACGCGCCGGTTACCTTGTCGACACGAATACCCGGGGGAATCACGCATCTTGCAGCGCACCGCGGGATCCCTGTCGCTACGAGCCTCGAGGATCTCACGCATGACGAATTCCGCTGCTTTCGAACAACGCGAGCCTTTCTGGTTCCCCGCCGGGCAGGATAGCGCGGCTTATCCCCCGCCCGAGGGCGACCTCGAAGTCGATGTCGCGATCGCCGGCGCGGGGATCGTCGGCCTCACCGCCGCCTGCCTCCTGCTCGCCGCCGGACGCAAGGTTGCCGTGTTCGAGGCGCGCCGCGTCGGGCGCGGGGCAACCGGACGCTCAACAGCCAAGGTCACCTCGCAGCACGGCAAACGCTACAAGGACCTCATCGGCAGCATCGGCCAAAGCAGCGCGCGCCGCTACGCAGCCGCCAACGAGCGGGCGATCGGCCGCATTCGCAATTTGTGCGATTCCCTCGGCCTGGACTGCCGCCTGGATATCCTGCCGGCGTTCGTCTTCGCGGAACGGGAAGAACAGGTCGCCGCACTGCGTGAGGAGGCGGAGGCGGCGGCCAGCCTCGGACTGCCCGCTTCCTTCGTGCGGGATATCGATTTGCCGTTTCCCGTTGCCGGTGCGCTGCGCTTCGATGACCAGTCGCAGTTCGACCCGTATCGTTACCTCACGGGCCTCGCCGCCGCGGTCGCCGACAAAGGGAGGCTGTTCGAGAACACCCGCGTCACCGCAATCGAACAGGGCGAACCCTGTCGGCTATGCGCGGGCGACGTAACTGTGACCGCCCGTGACGTGATCGTCGCGACACAGATGCCCGTGATCGGCGACGGCCTGTATTTCGCGAAGAACTTCCCCGTTGCCCATCCGATGGCGGCGGCGGCGCTGCCGGACAGGGCGCGATTCGAAGGCATGTACATCAGCAGCGGCTCGCCCACGCATTCCTTCCGCACGGCGGAACGGGACGGCCGCCGCTACATCATCGCCGTCGGCGGCGAGTACAAGACCGGCGTGGCGGAAGAACTCGAGGCCAGGCTCGACGACCTGCGGGAATTCCTGCGCCGGGCGTTCGGCATCGAGCGGCCGTCACACCTGTGGGTGAACGAAGATTTCCGCCCGATGGATGAGCTGCCGTTCATCGGACCGGTCGCCTCATCGAAACCGAACCTGCACGTGGCCGTCGGCTTCAACGCCTGGGGCATCACGCAGGGGACCGCGGCGGCGGGGATCATCGCGGACAAGGTGCTCGGCGTCGAGAACGAGGACGCAGAGGTGTTCGATGCCGCGCGCGTGCGCCCGCTCGCGGGCGGGGCCGACTTCGTGACGGAGAACGTGAAAGCCGGCGCGCGGCTGGCGGGCGACCGCCTGTTCCGGCGCCAGGTCCAATCGCTGGGCGACATAGCGGACGGCGAAGGCGGCATCATCGAGCGCGACGGCGAGCAGCTCGCGATTATCAAGGACGGCGAGGAGATCGGGCAGGCACTGTCCGCCGTCTGCACGCACCTCGGCTGCATCGTCGGGTGGAACGCGGTCGACCGGACCTGGGACTGCCCCTGCCACGGCTCGCGCTTCGATACGAACGGCCAGGTGCTGAGCGGGCCGGCGCTGCAGCCGCTCGAGCGCAAGCCGCCGCGGCCCGATCCGCCACCGCCGCAGGCAGAACGCGACAGGGCGGTCCGCCGCCCGTGAGAGTCCTGGTCCTCGGCGCCACCGGGCTGATCGGTTCGGCAGTGTGCGCGAGGGCAATTGCGGAAGGTCACGCGGTGGTCGCGGCGATCCGCCCGGGCAGCGGCACGCGGCCGGCGGGGGTCGAGGACGTCGTCGAGATCGACATCGCCCGTGCGACCGATCTCTCCGACTGGGAACCGCACCTCGACGGCATCGACGCGGTCGTGAACTGCGCGGGTGTGCTCCAGTCCGGTCCGCTGCAATCGCCACAGGACGTCCATTGCACCGCCATCGCCGCGCTCGCCGAGGCCTGCGTTGAGCGCCGGATCCGGCGCTTCATCCACCTGTCCGCGATCGGCGTCGATCGCGGCGCACTGTCTGAGTTTTCGGAAAGCAAGGCGGCCGGCGACGCCGCCTTGATGGCGGCGGACCTCGATTGGGTGGTGCTCAGGCCCTCGGTCGTGCTGGGTAGCGGCGCATCGGGCGCGGGGGCGCTGCTCCGCGGCCTGGCGGCGCTGCCGGTGCTGCCGCTCATGCCCGGTACCGGGCCGCTGCAGGTCGTAGAGCTCGACGACCTTACGTGGACGATCATGTTCTTTCTCCGCCGGGCCGCTCCCGGCAAGGTGGCGATGGAAGTGGCGGGCCCGGAGCGGCTGGCGTTCGCGGACGTCGTCGCGGCGTACCGTCGCTGGCTGGGCTGGCGCCCGGCCCGGCACCTGCATCTGCCGGGATGGCTCTCGAGGCTTTTGTATCGTGCCGGCGATTTTGCCGGCCGCCTCGGCTGGCGCCCGGCACTGCGCCGCAACGCGCAGCGGGAAATCGTGCGGGGAGCGGTGGGGGACCCCGGCCGCTGGCAGGAACTCACCGGCATTGCGCCGGCAACGCTTGCGCACGCGCTCGCTACCCGCCCGGCCTCGCCGCAGGAACGCTGGTTCGCGCGGCTTTATTTCATGAAGCCGGTCATCTTCATCGTGCTGGGACTGTTCTGGCTCGGCACCGGGGTCGTGTCGCTCGGTCCCGGCTTCGATATCGGCACGGAGCTGCTGGTCGCCTCCGGCCTGCCGGCCCTCGCCGCGCCCGGGGTAGTCGCCGGCGCGCTGGCGGACATCCTCGTCGGCGCCGGCATGCTCTACCGCCCCACCGCGCGGCGCGCGCTGTACGGCGGCATCGCGCTGTCGATCTTCTACATGGTGACCGGCACCTTGCTGCTGCCCGAGTTATGGCGGGATCCGCTGGGGCCGATGATGAAGATCTGGCCGATCCTCGCGCTGAACATCGTTGCCCTCATGATCCTGGACGAGCGGTGACGGCGTACTTCCTGCTGAAGTACGTGCACGTGATCGGTGCGTCCGTGCTCCTCGGAACCGGGGCCGGGATTGCCTTTTTCATGCTGCGCGCGCACCTGACGGGCGACGTCGGCACGATAGCCGGCGTCTCGCGCATCGTGGTCGTGGCGGATTATCTCTTCACGGCGACCGCCGTGGTGTTGCAGCCGGTTACGGGTGTGGCGCTTGCAATGATCCGCGGGTATCCGCTCTTCGAGGGTTGGATACTGCTGTCGCTCCTGCTCTACGTCTTCGTCGGCGCCTTCTGGCTGCCGGTGGTGTGGATGCAGGTCCGGATGCGCAACCTGGCGCTGGAAGCGGTCACGGCAAGTGCGCCGCTGCCGCGGCAGTATCACACGCTCTTCTGGTGGTGGTTCGCGTTCGGCTTCCCGGCGTTCGCGGGCGTGCTCGCGATTTTCTGGCTGATGATCAGGAAGCCCGCTGTTCTTTCCTGAGCCGGCCGGCGAGAGTAACGTCTTTTTGTGGCCGCTTGCCCGCGGGAGCAGGGAGGGAGCTATTCCTTGTAGCGGCCGAACGAGCCGATTTTTGCCTGGCGCTGCTGCAGGAGCTCCCCGGGGTCGAGGCGTTCAAGATCGTCGAGGTGCTTCAGGAGCGCGTTGCGGAGTACCTCCGCCATCGCCTTGGGATCGCGGTGCGCGGCGCCCAGCGGCTCGGGCAGCACTTCGTCGACAAGGCCGAATTCGTTCAGGCTTGCGGCGGTGATGCGCATTGCTTCGGCCGCCTCTTCGGCTTTCTCCGCGCTTTTCCAGAGAATGGACGCGCAGCCTTCCGGTGAGATCACGGAATAAATGCTGTACTGCAGCATGAGCAGGCGGTCGGCAACGCCGATGGCGAGCGCGCCGCCGGAACCGCCTTCGCCGATCACGACGCTGACGATCGGGGTGCGGAGCCCCGCCATGATGTAGAGGCTCTTCGCAATAGCCTCGCTCTGGCCGCGTTCCTCGGCGCCGATACCGGGATACGCGCCCGGCGTATCGATCAGCGTCACGATAGGCAGCGAATATTTCTCCGCCATCTGCATCAGGCGCTGCGCCTTGCGATAGCCTTCCGGCTTCGGCATGCCGTAGTTGCGGCGGACGCGCTCCTTGGTATCGCGGCCTTTCTGGTGGCCGATGAACATGACCGCGCGCCCGTCGAGGCGACCGATGCCGGCGACGATGGCCGGGTCGTCCGCGTACATGCGATCGCCGTGCAGTTCCTGGAAATCGGGCGCCAGCACCTCGAGGTAATCCAGCGTATAGGGCCGCATCGGGTGCCGGGCGACCTGCGCGACCTGCCATGGCGAGAGCTTCGAGAAAATACCCCGGGTCAACCCTTCGAGCTTGCCCTTGAGCTTCGCGATTTCGTCGCTGATATTGACTTCGGAATCGTCGCCGACCATCCGCAGCTCGGCGATCTTGGCCTCCAGCTCCGCGATCGGCTGTTCGAAATCGAGGAATTTCAGGTCCATTGGCGTCCTTTATCGCTGCCGCCTCGTGACGGCGCCCGGCCACTGTACACAAGCTGAAACGCGCGCCGCAATGCATGAGTCACAAGGAGGACCGAAGGGGCGCGCATTGCGCGCGGTCCCTTGGCATAGAAACGTGGCATCGGGCACGATGCCCAGGCGGAGAAAAGTAGCATCGCGCGCAATGCGCGCTCCTACAGGGGCTCTTGGGGCGGTGCGTAGACGAGGCGCACGCTGTTCCTGCCGAGGAGCTCGGTCAGCTTGTCGCGCAGCTCGCGGCTGGGGCGGACGCTCCATTCCTTGCCGAGATCCAGCCGCCCCGCTGCACTCTGGCCGGTGTACTGGACCGCGACGTCGCAACTGCCCTCGCGATACGGCAGGAGCAGGTCGTGCAGTAACGTGAGCACCCGCTGCCCCTGCCCGTTCGGCAACAGCGACAGCACCATGCGCCTGGCGCGCGCCTCGATCACCTTGTCGATCGGCTGGACCTCTTTTGCGTTCACCTGCCAACCCCCGATGAAATCGTCGTAGCGCAAGGTGCCGGTGACGACGATGATCTCGTCCTTGACCAGCAGGTGTTTGAATTCCTGGAAACCCTCGTTGAAGAGACTCACCTCCAGCCGGCCGCTGTCATCGTCCAGGGTAACGCTGACGCGGTTGCCGCGCTTGCGGACGTCCATCACCAGCCCGGCGATCGTCACCTCGCGGCGCGCTTGTGCGAACGGGCGCTCGCCGTTGGACGGCGGCGGGGGCTCGGATGCGAGATCGGCCAGTTTTGCGTCGACGAAGTAGCGGGCATCGTGGCGGACGGCATTGAAGGGATGCCCCGTCAGGTACAGTCCCAGCGCATCTTTCTCGTGCGCGAGACGTTCGCGATCGCTCCATTCCTGCAGCTCGGGAATCGCTTCCTCCAGCAGCGGCGCGGGCGCCGGCTCGCCGAGGCCAAACAGGTCGTCCTGGCCGGCTTCCGCGGCACGCGCCTGCTGCTCCGCGCGCTTCAGCGCTGTCGGCAGCCGCTCCATGAGCGCCCGGCGGCTGAACCCGAACTCATCGAACGCGCCGGCTTTGATCATGGCTTCCAGCGCGCGGCGGTTGAGCTTTTCCACGTCGACGCGCCGGCAGAGGTCGTCCAGGCTCGAAAACCTGCCGCCGCGCTCCCGCTCGGTCACGATCGCTTCGACCGCGCCGCGCCCTACCCCCTTGATCGCGCCGAGGCCGTACAGGATGGTCTTCGGGTCGGGCACGTCGAACTGGTAGCCCGAGCGATTGATGGAGGGCGGTTCGAGCTTGAGGTTCAAGCCGCGGCAGTCGTCCTTGAGGAGCACCAGCCGATCGGTGTTGTCGAGGTCGGCGCTCATGCCCGCTGCCGTGAACGCCGCGGGATAATGCGCTTTCAGGTACGCCGTCTGGTAGGCGAGCAGCGCATACGCCGCGGAATGCGACTTGTTGAAGCCGTAGCCAGCGAACTTCTCCATCAGGTCGAAGATGTGGGTCGCGGTGCGCTCCGGGACCCCGCGCTCGCAGGCGCCTGTCACGAACACTTCGCGCTGCTTCGCCATCTCCTCCGGCTTTTTCTTGCCCATCGCGCGACGCAGGAGATCGGCGCTGCCGAGGGTGTAGCCGGCGAGCACCTGCGCGATTTGCATCACCTGCTCCTGGTACAGGATGACGCCGTAGGTCGGCTTCAGCACCGGCGCAAGATCGGGGTGCAGGTAATCGATTTCCGAATGGCTGAGGTCGTGCTTGCGGGTCACGAAGTCGTCGACCATCCCGGACTGCAGCGGGCCGGGCCGGAACAGGGCCACGAGCGCGACCAGGTCGTCGAAGCAGTCCGGCCTCAGCCGCTTGACCAGATCGCGCATACCGCGCGATTCGAGCTGGAACACGGCGGTAGTGTTGCAGTCGCGCAGCAGCTCGAAGGTCTTCTCGTCGTGCATCGGGATCGCACTGATGTCGAGCGGGGAATCCGGCTGCCGCGCGTTTACGATCTTGACCGCCCAGTCGATGATCGTCAGCGTCTTCAAGCCGAGGAAGTCGAACTTGACGAGGCCCGCCGCCTCCACGTCGTCCTTGTCGAGCTGCGTCACGACGTGTGCCCCGCCCTCTTCGCAGAAGAGCGGCGTGAACTCCGTCAGCGGCGCCGGGGCGATAACCACGCCGCCGGCGTGCTTGCCGGCGTTCCGCACCAGGCCCTCCAGGGAACGCGCGAGATCGATAATGGAGCGGACCTCCTCGTCATCGCGGTACATCGCGGCCAGCTCCGGCTCGGTTTCCATCGCTTTGTCGAGCGTCATACCGACCTCGAACGGCACCTGCTTCGCGATCCGGTCGACGAAGCCGTACGGCTGGCCAAGCACGCGGCCGGCATCGCGGATCACCGCTTTCGCCGCCATGGTGCCGCAGGTGATGATCTGCGAGACGCGGTCACGCCCGTAGCGCTCCGCTACGTATTCGATGACGCGGTCGCGGCCTTCCATGCAGAAATCGATGTCGAAGTCCGGCATCGAGACCCGTTCCGGATTCAGGAAGCGCTCGAACAGGAGGTCGTGCTCCAGCGGATCGAGATCGGTGATACCGAGGACGTAGGCGACCAGCGAACCGGCGCCGGAGCCGCGTCCCGGGCCGACCGGGATCTTCTCTTCCCGCGCCCAGCGGATGAAGTCCGCGACGATCAGGAAATAGCCGGCGAAGCCCATCTCGCAGATGACCGCGAGTTCCTCTTCGAGGCGCCGCCGGTAGGCCGCCGAGCCATCGTCCGTCTCGGCCGGCTGCTTCGCGGAGCGGCGCGCGAGCACGCGCGCGAGTCCGGCCTCCGCCTCCGTCCGCAGGTACTCCTCCGTCGTCCGGCCCTTCGGCACGGGAAAGGCCGGCAGGAACGTCTGCCCGAGCTTCAGGTCGAGGCTGCAGCGGCGCGCGATCAACGTTGCGTTCTCGAGCGCCTCCGGCACATCGCTGAAGAGCGCCCGCATGGCGGCGGTGTCCTTCAGGTATTGCTCGCGGCTGTACTCCCGCGGTCGATCCGTGTCCGCAAGGCTCCGGCCCTGCTGGATGCAGACCCGCGCTTCGTGCACGTCGAAATCATCCTTGTCCAGGAAACGCACGTCGTTGGTCGCGACCACCGGCAGCCCGCGCTCATCGGCCAGCGTGAGCGCCTGTTGCAGGTGTTCCTCGTCGTGGCGCCGGCCGGCGCGGGTCAGCTCGAGGTAATAACGGCCGTCGAACACCGCCTGCCAGTGCCGCAGGTGCGAATCCGCGAGCTCAGGCCGGCCTTTGACCAGCGCGCGGCCCACGTCGCTCCCGGGACCTGACAGCGCGATAAGGCCGCGGCACTCCGGCTCCTGCAGCCATTCGCGCTGCACCATCGCGATGCCGCGCTGCTGGCCTTCGAGGTAGGAGCGGGTCACCAGGCGGGACAGGTTGCGGTAGCCGTCGCGGTTCTGGCACAGCAGCACGAGACTGACCGGACGTGCGGGGTCTTCCGGGTCGGCGATCTTCAGGTCGACCCCGATGATCGGCTTGATACCGCGGGCGAGCGCCTTCTGGAAGAACTTGACCAGCCCGAAGAGGTTGCCCTGGTCGGTCAGCGCAACCGCCGGCTGCTCGAGTTCCTCGCAGCGCGCCATGAGTGCCGGTATGCGCACGGTGCCGTCGACCAGCGAGTACTCCGTGTGCAGGTGCAGGTGGACGAACGGGTGCACTAGGCGAGGACCTCTTCGCGGTCGCCGGGCTCCCAATCCTCGAGCTCGCAGTCATCGAGCGGGCGGAACGGCCGGAAGCTCTGGCGGTGCTGCTGGCACGGCCCGAAGCGCAGGATGCAGTCGCGATGCTCCGGCGTCGCGTAACCTTTGTGGCGGCTGAAGCCGTAATCCGGGTAGATCCGGTCGAGCGCGCACATGATGCGGTCGCGGTGCACCTTGGCGATGATCGACGCCGCGCTGATCGCCCGCACCTTGTCGTCGCCGCCGACGATCGCGGTGCCCGGCAGGGCTACACCGTTGAAGCGGAGATCGGGCAAGCAGTTGCCGTCGACGTCGACCGCCTGCGGCCGCACGCGCAAACCCAGGATCGCGCGCCGCATGGCGAGCCAGGTGGCGCCCAGGATGTTCAGGCTATCGATTTCGGCGGCGTCGGCCCAGGCCACCGACCAGGCGAGCGCCCGCCGCTCGATCGCGCGGGCGAGCTTCTCGCGGGTCTCGGCGTCCAGTTGCTTGGAGTCCCGCAGGCCGTTGATCCGGCGCCCCCGGTCCAGGATGACCGCGGCGGCGACGACGGGGCCCGCCAGCGGCCCGCGGCCCGCTTCGTCGACGCCGGCCACCAGCGCTGCTCCACGTTTGGAGGCTGTTCCCTGCATTTATCCCCAGTTATGTGGCGCTCGCGGCGCACGGCAGCGACTTTTAGCGCGGTTTGGCCCTCAACCGGCTGCCGAAGAGACGGTTGTGAAGACTCCTTGGCTGTGATGCCGGAAGTATACCCGCCCCCATCGGCGGCATGAACATGCCCGGTTACGCTGCAGGAGCACGCATTGCGCCCGACACCTCGGCGCCCGCGGCTGTCGTAGGAGCGCGCATCGCGCGATGCCACGGCCCGGCGCCCTTTGCGCGAGCGCGCATCGCGCGCGACCCCGCGGCGTTAAGCGCCTCCTGCAGATCAGGTTCTTGCCGCTCTTCTCCGGGCAGGCGTATACCCCAAGCGGACAGCGGCCGCCTGGCACTCCTTTACTTCAGCGGCACTCAGTTGACGCCGCCCGACACGGCCCTGCTGACCTCGCGTCGATCGTGCTGTCACTGTCCTTGTCGTCGAGCCGCCAGCTCGAGGACCGCCTGTGCGGCCAGGCGATCGGCGCCCCTCGCCAGTTTGTCCCGGAGCTGCGCGAACTCCCGGCCGATGTCCGCGCGCCGCTCCGGATCCCGCAGCAAAGCTTCCAGCGAGTCGCTCAACGCCTCCGGGCTTGCCGCGCCCTGGAGAAACTCCGGCACCAGCGGCTCCTCCGTCAGCAGGTTCGGCAGCGTGAAATGCCGCACCTTGACGAGCTTGAGGCTCCGCGCCAGCGCGTAGGTCAGCGGTGCCAGGCGGTACGCGGCGACGATCGGTCGGCCGAGGAGCGCCGCCTCCAGCGCGGCGGTGCCGGACGCGAGCAGGACCACGTCGGCCGCGCACATCGCGGCGTGCGCGTTGCCGTCCTGCAGCCGGAAATGCGAGGCAACGCCGGCCTCTTCCAGGATACCTTCGAAACGCTCACACAGCGCGCCGCTTGCCATGGGCGCGATGAACCCGGTATCCGGCCGGCGTTCGAGCAGGCGGCGGCAGGCCTTTGCAAACACGGGCCCCAGGCGCGCGACTTCGCTCGCGCGGCTGCCCGGCAGCACGGCGACGACGCAGGACGCCGTGAGACCGAACGTTTGCCGCAGGTCCACGTCCGGTGGTCCCGGCTCCAGGCGGTCGGCAAGCGGGTGGCCAACGAAATCCGCGGCGACGCCGTGCGCGTCGTAGAACGCCTTTTCGAACGGCAGCAGGCACAGGACCCGGTCGACCGCGCGGGCGATCTTCGCAATGCGGCCCTGCCGCCACGCCCACACGGAAGGACTCACGTACTGCACCGTGCGGATGCCGGCGCGCTTGAGCGCGATCTCGAGCCCCAGGTTGAAGTCGGGGGAATCGATGCCGACGAACACCGCCGGTCTTGATGCCGTCCAGCGGCGGACAAGCTCGCGCCGCAGCTTGAGCAACCGCGGAATCTCGCGCAGCGGCTCGACCAGGCCCATCACCGCCAGCGCCGAGGCATCGGCGACTACCGAGCACCCGGCCTCCGCCATGGCCGGGCCGGCAACGCCTTCGCATTCGAGGTCCGGCTCCAGCCGCTTCAGCTCGCGCACGAGGCCCCCGCCGAGCTGGTCGCCGGACGCCTCGCCGGCGACCAATGCGATGCGAAGGCTCATTGGCGACTTTAGCGGGTCAGGCCGCGTTCGGAGCTGATGAGCGACTCGAGGAAGATGCGGAGCTCCGGCTGCGTCGGCACCAGCGTCTCGATTTCGGCAATGGCGGCGTCGAGCTTCAGGCCTTTGCGGTAGACGAGTCGGTAGGCGTTCTTGATGTTGCGGATCTGCTCCGGCGTGAAGCCGCGACGTTTCAGGCCCTCGCTGTTGATCCCGCGCGGCACCGCCGGCTGGCCGGCAATCATCAGGTAAGCCGGCACGTCGCGGTTCACACCGGCGTACATGCCGAGAAAACTGTGCGCGCCGATGCGGCAGAACTGGTGCGCACCTGAAAAGCCGGCAAAGATGACCCAGTCGCCGACGTGCACGTGGCCGCCGAGCGTCGCATTGTTGGCGAAGATCGTCTGGTTACCGATACGGCAATCGTGTGCGATGTGCACGTAGGCCATGATCCAGTTGTCGTCGCCAACCACCGTCTCGCCCGCGTCCTGCACGGTGCCGCGGCTGATCGTGCAGTATTCACGGATCGTGTTCCGGTCACCGATAGTGAGCCTGGTCGCCTCGCCGGCGTATTTCTTGTCCTGGGGATCGTCGCCAATGGATGAGAAAGGATAGATGCGGTTGTCCCGGCCGATGCGCGTGGGGCCCTGCACCACGACGTGGCTGCCAATGCGCGTGCCACTGCCTATCTCGACGTGCTCGCCGATGACCGCGTAGGGCCCGATGTCGGCGTCGTCGGCCACCACGGCCGATTCGGCGACAACGGCGGTCGCGTGCACGCTCACGCCGCCGCTCCCGGCGCGCACATGATACTGGCGGTCACCGCCGTCTCGCCCGCGACTTTCGCCTCGCAGGAATAAAACCAGATGCCGCGGCGGACCTTGTCGACGACGGCGCGGATCTCGAGGCGGTCGCCCGGCACGACGGGACGCCGGAAGCGCGCGCCGTCCACGCCCGCGAGGTAATAGATGAGGTCGGGATCGCGGTCGCGGCTGGTCATGTACGACAGGACTCCGCCGGCCTGCGCCATCGCCTCGACGATCAGCACGCCCGGCATCACCGGCCGTCCGGGAAAATGGCCCTGGAAAAACGGCTCGTTAATGGTCACGTTCTTGAGTGCGGTGATGGACTCACCCGGCCGGACCTCGACCACCCTGTCGATGAGCAGGAACGGATAGCGGTGCGGGAGCAGCTCCATGATGGCGCCGACCTCGAGGGTGCCTTCGCTATCTTTCATCGTGACCGCCATCCTCTTCCAGTTTCTTCAGGCGCTGCGCGAGTTCGTCCAGGCGGCGGAATCGCGCGACCTTGCGTTTCCATTCACGGTCTTTCTCGCCGGGAAAGCTGCCGGTATAAAAGCCCGGCTCGCGAACGTCCTTTGAAATCATGGTAGCTCCGCCGACCACCACGTCATCGCAGATCGTGATGTGCCCCACGACGCCGGACTGCCCACCGAACATGCAGCGCTTGCCGACGGTCGTGCTGCCCGAGATCCCCGCCAGCGATGCCATGGCGGTATGTTCGCCGAGCCGCACGTTGTGCGCAATCTGTACGAGATTGTCCAGGCGCACGCCGTCCTCGATTACCGTGTCCTCGATCGCGCCGCGATCGATAGTCGTATTGGCGCCGATCTCGACGTCGTCGCCGATCCTGACGCCGCCGATCTGGGGCACCTTGATCCAGCCGGTATCGTCCCGGGCATTACCGAAGCCATCGGCGCCGATCACCGCGCCCGGATGCACGATGCCCCGCTCACCGAGGATGACATCCTGCACCAGGGTTACGTGCGCGTGCAGCCGGGTGTGGGCCCCGATACGGCAGCGCGCACCAACGACAGCATGGGGCCCGATCGCGGCGTGCTCGCCGACGACGACCTCCGGCCCGATTACGGCATGTGCGCCGACGTGTGCGCTCGCGGCCACGCGCGCGGAAGGATCGACTACGGCCGAGGCGTGGATGCCCGGCGGCAGGGACTCGGCCGGGTGCAGCAACCCGGCAATCCGGGCGTAGGTCGCGTAGGGCTCCTCGGAGATCAGCGCCGCAACAGGACAGCTTTCCGCGTCGGCCGGACCGAGGACCACGGCGCCGGCGCCGGTGGCTTGCAGCTGGGAACGGTAAGCCGGATTGACGAAAAAGCTGAGCGCCTCAGGGCCGGCGTTCGCCAGCGTCGCCACGTGTGTCACGACGTGTTCCGGATTGCCGGCGAGCTCACATCCGAAGCGCGTTGCCAGCTCGCCCAGCCGTACTCCCATTGGTATTTTCTAGCGGCGGCCGGAGTCGGTGCTGCCTCCCGAGCCCTGGAAATTGCTCTGCATGGCCTCGAGGACCCGTTGCGTCACGTTGATCGTGGAACTGGCATACAGCACGCCGTCGCCTATGATCAGGTCGAAACCGGACGCCTCCGCGTAGTCCTGCACTTCTTTCAGAAGCGAACGCTGCAGGTTGCCGAGTTCTTCGTTGCGCCGCAGATTCAGGTCCTCGCGGAATTCCTCCTGCATGCGCTGCACCTCACGCTGGAGGTCGCGCAGGTCCCGTTCGGCATTGCGCCGCTCGGTCTCGCCCATAACGGCGAGATCGCGCTGCACTTTCGCTGTCATATCCTCGAACTCTTTTTGCTTCGCCACGATGTCGCGCTGCCGGGGCGCAAATTCTTCCTGCAGTGCCTCCATGGCAACCTGCGCCTGCGGTGCCTGCTCCATCAGCACGTTGACATTCACGACGCCAACCTTCAGCTCCTGGGCCTCTGTCACGCCGGCCATCAAAAGCAGTGCAATAGTAGTGAAAGCAAAGGCGGTAAGCGCCTTCACGGGTTGCTGTGCAAAGCTCATATTTTCATCCATACGTCAAAAAGCCTGGCCGATAGAAAACTGGAAGCGTTCGATTTCATCGCCGTAGAACCGATCGTTTCCTTCGAACTGGTTCAGCGGATACGCGTAACTGAAACGGAAGAACCCGAGCGGCGCGAGCCACTGGATCGCGACGCCTACCGAGGTTTTCAGTTCATCGTATTCCGGTTCGTAAAGGACCGGGCTCCCCAGCTTGTCGGTAAATTGCACCTCGCCCGTATTGAAGACGTTACCGACGTCGTAGAACAGGCTGGCGCGTGTCTGGCCCCTGAATTTTTCTGGTATCGGGAGTATAAGCTCTACCTGACTCGCGACCAACACGTTGCCGCCGTAAGGATTGCCGAAGCTGTCCCGCGGTCCCAGCCAGGATTCCTTGTAACCCCGCACGGACTCCGGGCCGCCGCCGAAGAATTGCTTGTACGGCGGCAATGCGGTCGTATCGCCGAGCGCTTCGCCGTAGGCAAGGTCCGCATTCACGCGAATGGTCCACGGGCCGTAGACCGGCACGTACTTCGTGAAGTTGTAGCGTCCGGTGAAATATTCGACTTCACTGCCGGGCACCGCCATACCTAGGATGAACTGGTGGCGCGTTCCGCGATCCGCAAAGATGGCCCGGTTTCGGCTGTCGTAACTCCAGCCCGCGATCAACTCGAAGGTGTCGAACTTGGTGCCGAAGAACGTAAGTCCGCCGCCGACGGTTTCGGAGAATGGATTGCCGTTGTTTCGCACCCATTGCTGCGCCTGGGTCGTGCTGGAAGAGGACGACAGGAGCTCCGCGCGCTGGTACGCGAGGCCGAAAGTGAGACTCTGGAACTCCGAGATCGGGTAGGCGTACTCGAGCGAGGCCCCGGTGCTCGTTGTCGAAAAGTCCGATGCGCCGGACACGAACTGCGTGATGTCGCGATGGCTGATCGAGACCGTTCGCTGCACGTTGTTCTGCGTCACGTAGGAATCGGTGTGCGACAAGCTGTACAGCTTGGAGAACCGGCCGGAGTTCAGGTTCAGCGCAACCCGGTTGCCGCTGCCGAGGAAATTCGTGTGTACGATGCTGCCCTGCAGCATGAACTTCTGCGACTCCGAATAACCCACGCCGCCGCTGAACTGGCCGGGCATGCGGTACTGGATCGTGAAGTTCACATCCACGAGGTCCGGGGTGCCCGCTACCGGCACATTCTCCACCTCCACGTTCTCGACGTACGGTAGCCGCTGCAGGCGAACCTTGGAACGGTCGATCAGCCGGTTGGACAGGTACGCACCTTCCGCCTGCCGCAGCTCCCGCCGCAGCACCTCGTCGTCGATCTCGTCCACGCCGAGGAAATTGATTCGCCGCACGTAGACCCGGCTTCCCGCATCCACGAAAAACGTGACCGCCACCTCCTTGCTGTCGTAGTCGAGCTCCGGCACCGGCTCGATCTCCGCATTCGCATAGCCTTCCTCACCCAGCCGGAACGACATCAGCTCACTCGACTGCGTCAACAGCCGCAGGTTGAAAGTCGATCCGGGGCTCGCCAGCACCAGCCGCCGAAGCTGCTCCTCCGGTACCGGAAACACGCCGACCAGCTTGACCTCCGAAATCGTGTACCGCTCGCCCTCGTGGATGTTGATCGTGACGTAAATGTCCTTCTTGTCCGGCGAGATCGCCACCTGCGTGGATTCGATCCGGAAATCCGCAAAGCCCCGGTCCATGTAAAAGGATCGCAGCGTCTCGAGGTCCCCGGACAGCGCTTCCTTGGCATAACGGTCGTCCTGCCGCAGCCACGACAGCCAGTTCGCCGTGTCCAGCGTGAAGCCCTCGCGTATCTCGCCCTCGTCGAAGCTGTGGTTGCCGACGATGTTCACCTGCCGGATCTTCGCCCGCTCACCTTCGTCAATATCGATCTTGATTCGCACCGTGTTGTTCGGCGTCTCTTCCACTTGTGCATCGACCTGTACCGCGTACTTGCCGCGGTCGTAATACTGCTCCCGCAGGAACTGCTGCACGTTGTCCAGCACCGAGCGATCAAACGTCCTGCCGCGCGCAAGACCCACGTTGCGCAGCGAATTCATCAGGTCCTCGGTCTTGATGTCCTTGTTGCCCTCGATCGTGAACTGCTCGATCGAGGGGCGCTCCCGCACTGCCACGATCAGCGTGTTACCGTCGCGGCGCATCTCGATGTCTTCGAACAGGCCCTGCGCGTACAGCGCCCGGATCGCTTCCTGGATGCGCTGCGCATCTACCGTGTCGCCGATGTTGATCGGCAGGTAGTTGAAAACCGTGCCCTCGGAAATGCGCTGCAGGCCTTCGACCCGCATGTCGCGCACCACGAACTCCTCCTGGGCCAGGACCGCGGCCGGCAGCAGGCCCAGCACGAGGAAGCACGCCAGCAGCTGGCGCCAGCAGGATTGCAGGTCTCTGGCGTTCGCTGTCATCAGCTCAGCAGCCTTGCGATATCGTTGTAGAACGCGAAGGTCATCAGGATGAGCAGCGCCAGGATGCCTACTTGCTGGCCAAGCAGCTGCGCGCGCTCCGACATAGGGCTGCCTTTCACGAGTTCGACCCCCTGGTAGACAATCTGGCCGCCATCCAGCACTGGAATCGGCAGCAGGTTCAGCACACCCAGGCTGATGCTCACGAGTGCGAGGAAGGTGAGCAGCGGGTTGAGGCCGGCAGCCGCGGAGTCGCCGGCATACTGGGCGATGCTGATGGGCCCGCTGATGTTCTTGATGGATACGTCGCCGGTGACCATGCGCGCCAGCATGCGCACGGTAAAGGCCGTCGATTGCCAGGTGCTGTCCAGCGAGGCGCCGATAGCGGCCAGCGGCCCGAACTGGCGTATGTAATACTGGCCCGCATCGATGGTGCGGCCCACGCCCATTAGGCCGACCTGCCTGCCGTCAACTTCGTGGGCATCCAGTGTGACCTCGAGCGTCTTTGCCTCGCCGCCGCGGAGCAGCGCGACCGTGACGGTCTTCCCGGGGCGCGCGCCGACCACGCGTGCCAGGTCGCCGAAGTCACCGATGGCCTCGCCGTCGATAGCGGTGATCCGGTCGCCCTCACGAATCCCGGCTGCCGCCGCCCCGCTGTCGGGAGCCACCGAGCCTACGACCGCGGGCGGCTGCCACGGCTGGAACCCCAGCCCGTCGAACAGGACCCCCGGTTCGGTGAGGCTCGCCGCGCGGCTGCCCACGTCCAGCACCGTCTCGTAGACCCGTCCGGAAGGGTCTTCGAGCCGCATCGGAATGCGTCCGTCCCCGATCATGTCGTCGTACATGGCCACCAGGGCCGTCTGCCAGTCGACCACTTCGGTGCCGCCGATCGAGAGGATGCGATCGCCGTGTTCGAGCCCGGCCTCGGCCGCGAAGGAGCCGGCTTCCACCTCCCCGACGGTCGGCGTCACGGTCGGCACGCCGTTGACGAACAGCACCCAGTAGGCCAGCCCGGCAAAAAGGAAATTGAAGAACGGCCCCGCGGCGAGGACCGCGATGCGTGCGGTCACCGGACGCTCGTTGAAAGCCCGCCCGCGATCTCCCGGCTCCACCGGCCCCTCGCGCCCGTCCAGGAACTTCACGTAGCCGCCGAGCGGAATGGCGGAAATGCAGAATTCCGTGCGATCGCGACCGAACAACCGGGTCACCAGCGGCTTGCCGAAGCCGATGGAAAAGCGCAACACCTTCATGCCGCACCAACGCCCGACGATGAAATGGCCGAATTCGTGGACAGCGACCAGCAGACTGATCGCCAGGATGAAGGCCAGCAGGCTGACGAATGCGGCGCTCATGCGGCGGGCGTTTCCTCGGGCTGCTCCCTGTAACGAGAGCGCGTGTAACGACTGGGTCTGCAACGGCCGGCTAACACGGGATGACGGCCGCGCCCGGCAAACGGGGCCGCCATCGCGGCCATCCCCGGGTTCTGACCGGGACCGGGACGGGCAGTTCCTGCGGAGCCTGCCGCAGCGGCGATGAACAGCGGCTGAATGCGGCTGTGCTCCATCAGGTGAGCCCCATCCAGCCAATCCCGAGCGTGAACAAAGGCGCCGCCGCGGCCACCGAATCGATGCGGTCCAGCACCCCGCCATGGCCGGGAAAGAACCGGCCGCTGTCCTTGAGGCCCGCACTGCGTTTGAACATGCTGACGGTGAGATCGCCGATGATCGAAAGCGTAGCAACGGCCAGGCAGAATGGCACGACCGCCGCGATATCGGTGCCGAGCGCCTCGAGATCCACCCAGTAACGGCTGGCCAGCACCAGTACGGCGACTACCGCGGAGAGGCCGCCGATCACGCCCTCCCAGGTCTTGCCGGGGCTGATGTTCGGCGCCAGCTTCACACGCCCCCAGCGCTTGCCGGCGAAGTAGGCGCCGACATCGGCGGCCCAGACGATGATGAGCACGAACAGCAGCACCGCCGGCTCGAGCATGTAGAGCGAAACGAGCGCGATGTACGCGGGCACCATGACGAGCACGCCGCAGATCCAGCGCACCGGTTGCGCAATGGGGGTCGGATAGAAAAACACCCAGACCATCGCCGCGAACCACCACGCGAGCCCGATGCGCAATACCACCTCGAAGGTGGTCTCCCAGGGCAGGAGCCATCCCACGATCCCGATGAGCGCCCCGATCAGGGCGACATAGGCCAGCCGGCCGGCGGTGCCGCCGAGCGACAAGAACCCCGACCATTCCCAGGCCGCCGCCAGGAAAAACAGCGCGATCACGATTTCGGCCGCGAACGGCGGCAGGACGAACAGCACCACGAGCAGGCCCGCACCCGCCACGACGGCCGTCAGGATGCGCTCCTTCAACATGCGACCTGCTCGCCGGTATAGCCGTAGCGACGCTGGCGCCGCGCAAAGGTCAATAGGGCGTCTTCGAACTCCTGCTCGCCGAAATCCGGCCACAGGCAATCGCAGAAATACAGCTCCGCGTAAGCCAGGTTCCACAGCAGGAAATTGCTGATGCGCTTCTCGCCGCCCGTGCGTACCAAAAGATCCGGGTCGGGAACCGCACCGAGCTCGAGCTCCGCCGCGAAGCGCGCTTCGTCGATTGCCTGCGGCTCGAGCAAGCCGTCCTTCACCTGTGTCCCGAGCTTCTGCGCCGCGGCAACAATATCCCAGCGGCCGCCATAAGCGACCGCCACCGTGAGCTTGAGCCCCTTGTTGTCCCGCGTCCGGCGCTCCGCCGCTTCTATCTTGTGCACGAGTTTCGCCGCCAGATGCTGGCGCGCGCCGATGAACCGGAGCTTCACGTCGTTACGGTGCAGCTCGTCGATTTCCCGTTGCAGCGCCTCGAGGAACAGGCTCATCAAGCCGCCCACTTCCTCCGCTGGCCGGCGCCAGTTCTCGCTGCTGAAGGCGAAAAGGGTGAGATACGCCACTCCCCGCTTCGCGGCGAGCTCTACGGTGCGGCGAACGGCCTTCGCGCCCGCCCGGTGCCCCGCGTGCCGCGGCTGCGAGCGCCGGGTCGCCCAGCGGCCGTTGCCGTCCATGATCACCGCGATATGCGTCGGCACGCGTGGGGCGGGCTCGTGCACTTCCGGATTGCTGGCCTGCCTCGTCACGTTCGCTCAGATTTCCATCAGGTCGCGTTCTTTGTCCGCCAGCACGCGATCGATGTCGGCGATGTGCTTGTCGGTGATCGCCTGGATCTCCTCCTGCCCGCGCCGCTCCTCGTCCTCGCCGATCAGCTTTTCTTTCTGCAGTTCCTTGAGATCGCCCAGCGCGTCGCGGCGGATGTTGCGCACCGCCACGCGGCCGTTCTCCGCTTCCTGGCGCACGATGCGAATCATGTCTTTCCGCCGTTCCTCGGTCAGCGGCGGCAGCGGCACCCGGATTACCGTTCCCGCCGTCGCCGGATTGAGGCCGAGGTCCGAGGCCATGATTGCCTTCTCGATGACCTGCACCATGTTCCTTTCCCACGGCGAGATCGTCAGCGTGCGAGCATCTTCCACGTTCACGTTGGCCACCTGGTTCAACGGCACTTCGCTGCCGTAGTAGGGCACGGTGATGTGATCGAGCAGGCTCGTATGGGCACGGCCGGTGCGCAGCTTGGTCAGGTCCTGGCGCAGCGACTCGACGCTTTTGGCCATGCGCTCGCTGGCATCCTTCTTGATGTCGTCAATCAACGGTCTTTCTCCTGCGGCGCCAGTGCCTGCGTTGGCGCGTTCGGCAGCGCCGGCGGGAGCCATTCCACCAAAGGCCTCCCCCGGCCGCGGCTCCGCCCGGCTACGGATGTCAAACCCAAGCCGCTCATGCCGTCACCAGGGTGCCGACGTTCTCGTCGGTCATGGCGCGGATGAGGGCGTGGTCCTCGGTCATGTTGAAAACACGTAAAGGCAAGTTATTGTCGCGGCACATCACCACCGCGGTGGCGTCCATGACGTTCAGCTTGTCGGCCAGCACCTTGTCGAACGAGACGGTGTCGTACAGGGAGGCCTCCGAGTTCTGCCTGGGATCCGAGTCATAGACGCCGCTGACCTTGGTGGCCTTGAGGAGGACATCCGCACCGATCTCGATCGCGCGCAGGCTCGCCGCGGTGTCGGTGGTGAAAAACGGATTGCCGGTGCCCGCGGCAAGGATCACGACACGGCCCTTTTCCAGGTGACGAACCGCGCGGCGCCGGATGTAGTCTTCGCACACCTCGTGAATCTGGATGGCGGACATGACTCGCGCCACCTCGTTCCGGGACTCGAGAGCGTCCTGCAGCGCGAGCGCGTTCATGACGGTCGCGAGCATGCCCATGTAGTCGCCCGTAGCGCGATCCATGCCTGCGCCGGCGAGCCCGGCCCCGCGGAAGATGTTGCCCCCGCCGATCACGATCGCGACCTCGATTCCGAGCCCGCGCACCTCGGATATTTCCCCGGCTATGCGCCGGATGACCGCCGGGTCGATGCCGTAATCGAGCCCGCCCATCAGTGCCTCGCCGGACAGCTTCAGCAGGACGCGGCGGTAAAGAACGGGGGCTTCCTTCATGTTTCCTGCCTTCTGGCCAGCCTCTCCGGGCGGGCCTGCATTCTAGCGCAGCGCGCGGGACGGGGGTTGCCGGCGACCGGGGGCAGTAAGCCCTGGCGCCGGCTCCTGCCGGGCCGCCCCGGCATCATGCCTGGCGATTGACCTGGGCCATGACCTCGTCGGCGAAGTTCTCCTGCTTTTTTTCTATGCCCTCACCGAGCTCGAAGCGGACGTAGCCCGCCACCTTCGCACCCGCGGCGGCAAGCAGCTTGCCGACCGTCTGGTCGGGATCCTTGACGAAAGGCTGACCGAGCAAGGTGATTTCCTTGAGGTACTTGGCGAGCTTGCCTTCCACCATTTTTTTCACGATGTCGTCCGGTTTGCCGGAAGCCTTCGCCTGCTCGGCGAACAGCTTGCGTTCGCGATCGAGCACTTCGCCGGGCACGGCTGCCTCGTCGGGATAAGGCGGATTGGCCGCCGCAACGTGCATGGCGATGTCCTGGGCGAGCTCCGCGGTGCCGCCGGAGAGCGACACCAGCACGCCGATGCGGGACTGGTGGGTATAAGCCCCGAGGTGATCGTCCGCCGTCATGCGCTCGAATCGCCGCAGCGATATGTTCTCGCCGACCTTGGCAACGAGCTCCGTACGGGCGGCTTCGACCGTCCGGCCGTCGCCGAGCTTCGCCGCAGCCAGTGCCTCGAGGTCCGCCGGGCTGTCGCGCAGTACGATGCCCGCTACCTCTTCGGCAAAAGAGGCGAAGTTCTCGTCCTTCGCCACGAAGTCGGTTTCGGAGTTGATCTCGACGATGGCCGCGCTGCGCCCGTCGGCCGCGATTACGATGCGGCCGTCCGCGGCCACGCGTGCCGATTTCTTGTCGGCCTTGGCCTGGCCGGATTTCCTGAGATAAAGAACCGCCGCGTCCATGTCGCCGCCGGTTTCCACGAGTGCCTTCTTGCACTCCATCATCCCGGCGCCGGTACGCTCGCGAAGTTCCTTGACCTGTGCGGCGCTGATAGCCATCGCTCAACCCTCCCCGGCCGCGTCTTCCGCCCCGGCCTGTTCGGCCGCGGCCGCGCCTTTTGTAACAGCCTCATCGGCGGCCGGCGGCACGTCGGCCGCCACTGCCGCGGCTTCCGCGGCCGACTGGGGCACCGCCTCGGCAACGGCTTCCTGCGGCGCGCCGGAGCTCGTGCCCTGCTGCTCCGGCACAATTTCCGCGTCCCCGGCGTCTGCCGCCGCGGCCGGCCGGTTCTTCGCGGGCGCCTTGCGCGCGGTACGTGCGGGTGCCTTGCGCGCACCGCCCTTCTTCTTGCGCCCGCTCGCCTTGCGCGGCTTGCCTTCTTCGTCGAGCTCCACGAAGTCGTCCTCGCCGAGCTGCACCTGCGGCAGCGAAGCCTTGCCTTCCAGCACCGCGTCCGCAATCAGGCTGGTATACAGGGCGATCGCCCGCATGGCATCGTCGTTGCCCGGGATCACGTAATCGATACCCTCCGGCGAGCAGTTGGTGTCGACCACGGCCACGACCGGGATATCGAGCTTTCTCGCCTCGCGCACCGCGATGTCCTCGTGATCGACGTCGATCACGAACATTACGTCCGGCAGCGCACCCATGTCCTTGATACCGCCCAGGCTGCGCTCGAGCTTGTCACGCTCGCGGTTCAGCCCGAGGATTTCCTTCTTGGTGAGCGCCTCGAAGCCGCCCTCTTCCGCCATCTCGGTCAGCTCTTTCAGCCGCTTGACCGATTGGCGAATGGTCTTGTAGTTGGTCAGCATGCCGCCCAGCCAGCGATGGCTGACGTAGGGCATGCCGCAACGCTCCGCCTGCGTCCGGACGGACTCGCGCGCCGAGCGCTTGGTGCCGACGAACAGCACCGTGCCCCCGTCCGCGACCACGGTCTTGATGAAGGCATAGGCCTCCCGCGCCATGGGGAGGCTTTTCTCGAGGTTGATGATGTGGATCTTGTTACGCTCGCCGAAGATGTAAGGCGCCATCTTCGGGTTCCAGTAGCGGGTCTGATGACCAAAGTGCACGCCAGCTTCCAGCATCTGGCGCATGGTAACGTCTGCCATGTTGTCTCCCGGGTTGAGCCTCCGTACACCCCGAACCGCAACTCAGGCGCCGGATTGGCATGTGACCATT
Source organism: uncultured Woeseiaceae bacterium (assembly GCA_964607425.1). Taxonomy (GTDB): domain Bacteria; phylum Pseudomonadota; class Gammaproteobacteria; order Steroidobacterales; family Woeseiaceae; genus IDS-8. The sequence goes on along the minus strand of CAZSKQ010000008.1, from coordinate 27,998 downwards.
TCCCGCGGAATATGGTCAATAATGCAAGTCCGGCACCCGGGCACCCGGCGGCTCGTGACGGTGTACGTGTGGATTAATTGCCTGTACGGCGCGCGCTTTATACCATAGCCGGTCGCGCGTAAACAACGCCGATTTTCCGGTGTAACGCTGCGAAATCGCCCCCATCCGAGACTCGTATGACCGTGACGATCAAAACGCCTGAGGAACAGGAGAAGATGCGCATTGCCGGACGGCTGGCCGCGGACGTCCTGGACATGATAGAGGAACACGTGCAGCCGGGCGTGACCACGGGCGAGCTGGACCGGATCTGCCATGAATACATCGTGGAAACCCAGCAGGCGGTGCCTGCGCCCCTCAATTACCGCGGATTCCCGAAATCGATCTGCACCTCGGTCAATCACGTCGTATGCCATGGCATACCGGGGGAGAAACGGCTGAAACACGGCGATCTCGTGAATATCGACATCACCGTGATCAAGGACGGCTTCCACGGTGACACCAGCCGCATGTTCAAGGTCGGCAGGACGCCGCCGCACGCGCAACGGCTGAGCCAGGTCGCGCGGGATGCCATGTGGCGCGGCATCCGCGCCCTCGGCCCCGGCAAGCACCTGGGCGACGTCGGCGAGGCGATCCAGGAATACGTCGAGCAAAATCATTATTCGGTCGTGCGCGAGTACTGCGGCCATGGCATCGGGCGGGGCTTCCACGAGGATCCGCAGGTGCTGCACTACGGCCGCGCGGGTACCGGTCTCGCGCTGCAGGCCGGCATGACCTTAACGGTCGAGCCGATGGTGAATGCCGGCAAGCGGCAGGTGCGGCTGCTGCCGGACGGCTGGACCGTGGTGACCAGGGACCACTCGCTCTCCGCGCAGTGGGAGCACACGGTGCTCATTACGGACGACGGCTTCGAAGTGCTCACATTGGGCGCGGCCGAGCGCTAGCGTCCTGCCCGTGAATACCTGTGGCACGCGCATCCGTTGCTGAGCCGGTCCGCCGGGACGAGGACCCGGCGGTGACCGCGCTGCAGGAATCGCTGGCTACCGCGGGCGCCGACGTCGCGAATTGCCGGGCGGCTTTGGACGCGGCCGGCGCCCGGCTCACGGAGCGCTTCCTGCGCGGGGAGCCGGTGACGGAGCTCGTGCGGCTGCGGGCGGCGATCGTCGACCGGCTCCTCATCTTTCTCTGGCAGCAGCACGCCGGCACCCTGGTCGACAGGGTGGCGCTGCTGGCGGTCGGCGGCTACGGCCGCGGGGAGCTGCACCCTGCCTCCGACGTGGACATCATGCTGCTTCTGGACGACAGCGTGGCGGAAAGCGCGGAGCCGGCGCTCGCGGCCTTCATCGCTTCCCTGTGGGACGTCGGCCTGGAGATCGGCCACAGCGTGCGCACGGTCGAGCAATGCCGCAGCCAGGCCGCGGCGGACGTCACCGTCACGACCACGCTGATGGAGGCGCGGCAGCTGGCGGGCCCGGAAGGCCTGCTCGCGGCGCTGGAAGAAGCCATCGCACCCGGCGAAATCTGGCCCTCCGATGCCTTCTTCACGGCCAAGCGCGAGGAACAGCTGGCGCGCCATCACCGCTACGACGATACCGCCTACAAGCTCGAGCCGAACGTCAAGAGCAGTCCCGGGGGGCTGCGCGACGTCCAGATCATCGGCTGGATTGCGCGGCGCCACTTCGGCGTCCACAGCCTGGAGGACCTCGTGCCGCTGCAGCTCCTGACCCGCGGCCAGCTGCGGGTGCTGCGCGAGGGCCAGGTATTCCTCTGGCGCGTGCGCTTCGGCCTGCACATCCTCACCGGGCGTCGCGAAGACCGGCTCTTGTTCGATCACCAGGCGCGGCTGGCGGAGATGCTGGGCTACGAGGACGCGAGCTACACGCTCGCCGTCGAGCAGCTCATGCAGCGGTACTACCGCACCGTGATGGACCTGTCGCGGCAGAACGAGATGCTGCTGCAGCTCTTCGAGGAGGCGATATTCCGCGACCCCGACGCCATCCCCCTGCCGCTGAACCCGCGCTTCCAGGTCAAAAACGGCTATCTGCAGACGGTCGATGAGGATGTCTTCCGGCGCGAGCCGTCGGCGCTGCTCGAGCTGTTCCTCCTGCTGCAAGAGAACGAGCAGCTGCGCGGCGTCAGCGCGCAAACGGTGGGCCTGATCCGCCGCCACCTGTATTTGATCGACGAGGAGTTCCGGCAGAATCCCCGCAACCATCGCTTGTTTCTCAGCATCCTGCGCGCACCGGCCGGTGTTACGCAGCAGCTCCGCCGCATGAACCTGTACGGCGTGCTGGGTCTCTACATACCGTCGTTCGGCCGCATCGTCGGCCGCATGCAGTACGACCTTTTCCATGCCTACACGGTGGACGAACATACGCTTTTCGTGGTCGGCAACCTGCGGCGCTTCGCGCTCTCGCGCTACGACCACGAACACCCGCACTGCAGCCCCCTGATGCAGTCCTTCGAAAAGCCGGAGATTGCCTACCTCGCGGCACTGTTCCACGATATCGCCAAGGGCCGCGGCGGCGACCATTCCGAGCTCGGCGCCGTCGACGCGGAGGCTTTCTGCCTCGAGCACGGCATGAGCCGCTACGATGCCCGCACGGTTGCCTGGCTGGTGCGGCACCATCTCGTCCTGTCCACCACGGCGCAGAAAAAGGACATAGCGGACCCCGCCGTGATCAACGCGTTCGCCGCGCTGGTCGGCGACAAGACACACCTCGATTATCTTTATGTGCTGACGGTTGCCGATGTTCGCGGCACTAACCCGAAACTCTGGAATTCCTGGAAGGCGACGCTGTTTCGCGATCTCTACGAAGCCACCGCGCGCGCCCTGCGGCGCGGCCTGGAAAACCCGATCGACCGCGACGAGCTGATTCGCGAGACGCAAACGGCCGCGCGCGAGCTTCTGGACCATCGCGGGCTGCCGGAGCCCCGGCGGCACGCTGTCTGGCGCCGCTTCACAGAGGACTACTTCCTGCGCTATCGCAGCGAAGAAATCGCCTGGCACACCGGGATCCTGGCCGCGCCGCAGGCCGCGAACACAAGCTCGCGGCTCGAGGTGCGCCGGCAGCCTGCCGGGGACGGGATCGAGGCGTTCATCTACGCACCGCGCACCAAGAGAACGTTCGCCCACGCGACGGCCGCGCTCGACGAGCTCGGCATGAACATCGTCGATGCGCGCGTCGTGCCGATCGCCGACGGCTTCAGTCTCGATACTTATATATTCATGGAGCTGGATCGCCGCATCGAGGTGGACGATGCGCGGCTGGAGAAGATACGGCGGGCGCTGGCCCGTGTCATTGCGGCCCCGGGCAAGCGGGTCGAGCCGGTCAAGCGCCGCGCGCCGCGGCGAGTCCGCTTGTTCTCCACGGCAACCCGGGTCGAGTTCGACGTGGACGCCGGCAACCGGCGCACCGTGATGGAGCTGACGGCCGGCGATCGGCCCGGGCTGCTCAGCATTGTCGGACAGGCGTTCGTCGACTTGGCGATAGATATCGAAACTGCCAAGATCATGACCATCGGCGAGCGGGCCGAAGACGTGTTCTACATCGTCGACGAGCACGGCGAGCCGTTGCCGGACCGGCTGTGCCGGGACCTGGAAGAACGGCTGACCTCGACGCTCGGGACACAGAGGTAAGGCATGCAGCAACTCGTGGAAACGATCGAAGAAGGCTGGCGGCAACGCGCCGACCTGTCCACCGCGCCCCCGGCGCTTACCGATGCCGTCAGGGAGGCGGTCGCGCGCCTCGATAGCGGCGAGGCGCGCGTGGCGGAGTGCGTCGACGGCAGATGGCGGGTACACGAGTGGCTGAAGAAGGCTGTGCTCCTCTACTTCCGCCTGCAGGAAAACCTGGTCATCCGCGGTACTCACAGCAACTTCTACGACAAGGTGCCGCTCAAGTTCGCGGGCTTCGTCGAAAATGACTTCAGCCGCGCCGGCATCCGCGTGGTACCGGACGCGATCGTGCGCTTCGGCGCGCACATCGCGGAAGACGTCGTGCTGATGCCCTGCTACGTCAACATCGGCGCGCGCATCGGACGCGGCACAATGGTGGACACCTGGGCTACGGTCGGGAGCTGCGCCCAGATTGGCGAGAACGTGCACCTTTCCGGCGGCGCCGGCATCGGCGGCGTGCTGGAGCCCGTGCAGGCGGCGCCCACCATCATCGAGGACAACTGCTTCATCGGTGCACGTTCCGAGATCGTCGAAGGCGTCATCGTCGAACGCGGCTCCGTGATTTCAATGGGCGTATACATCGGGCAGAGCACGAAGATCTTCGACCGTGACACCGGCGAAGTGAGCTACGGCCGGGTTCCCGCCGGCTCGGTGGTGGTGCCGGGCAACCTGCCGTCGGACGACGGCCGGTATTCGCTGTACGCTGCCGTCATTGTCAAACGGGTCGACGCGAAAACGCGCAGCCGCGTCGGCCTGAACGAATTGCTGCGCAACATCGACTGAGAAACAATGCCTGGACGACAACCTTCCCTCACGGTCTACGGAATTTCGAGCTGCGACAGCTGCAGGAAAGCACGGCAATGGCTCGAAGAGCGTGGCCTCGCACACCGCTTCCACGATCTTCGGGCCGACGGGCTCGACGTGCAGATGCTGGAACGATGGGCAGCCCGCCTCGACTGGAACAAGCTCCTGAACCGGAACAGCCTGACGTGGCGAAAGCTCCCCGAGGTGGACCGCAGCGGCATGACCTGGAACCGCGCTCTGGCAACGATGCTCGACCACCCGACGCTTGTGAAGCGGCCCGTGCTCGAGCACCGGAAATTCCTCGCGGTGGGCTTCTCGGCCGCGCATTACGAGCAGATGTTCGATTCCCGAAGCAATGCCGACACCTGACGACGGCCTCTCGCAGCTGGCGCGGGCGGATCCGCTCTTCGACCTCCTCTGCGACCTGCTCCGCCGTCCCTCCGTAACACCGGAGGACGCCGGCTGCCAGGCGCTCATCGCGGCACGGCTTGCCCGGCTCGGCTTCACCTGCGAATCCATGCCGTTCGGGGAGGTCAGCAATCTCTGGGCGCGGCGGGGCACGACCGCGCCGGTGTTTTGCTTCGCCGGGCACACCGATGTGGTACCGCCGGGCGACACCGCCGCCTGGCAGTCCGACCCGTTCGAGCCGTCGCTGCGCGACGGCCTCCTGTACGCGCGTGGCGCCGCCGACATGAAAAGCAGCCTGGCCGCCATGGTGGTGGCCGCCGAGCAGTTCGTGGAGCAGCATCCGGAGCACGCCGGCAGCATTGCTTTCCTCATCACGAGCGATGAAGAAGGGAAAGCCCGCGACGGCACGTTGAAAGTGGTGGAGACGCTTTCTGCCCGCAACGAGACGATTGACTGGTGCGTGATCGGCGAGCCGTCCAGCCGGTCCGTGCTCGGCGACACCGTCCGCATCGGGCGCCGCGGTTCGCTCTCCGGCGTGGTGACCGTGCGCGGCGTGCAGGGGCACGTCGCCTATCCCGAGCTCGCCGTCAACCCGATAGGCCGCTTCGCTCCGGCGCTTGCCGAGCTGTACGCGACGCGCTGGGACGAGGGCAATGATTATTTCCCGCCCACCGGCTTCCAGGTGGTGTCCATCGAGAGCGATGCCGGCGCCCCGAACGTGACACCGGGCGACTTGCGCGCGCGCTTCAACTTCCGCTACTCGACGGAATGGGATCACGAGGGCCTGCAACGGAAATTCGAGGCGATCCTCGGCGGGCACGACCTGGAATTCGAGGTTCGCTGGCACCTGTCCGGCAAGCCGTTTTTAACCCGCCCGGGCACGCTGACGGACGCCGTCGCCCGGGCGGTGCGCAACACGACCGGATTGCAACCCGAGTTGTCCACCGGGGGCGGCACTTCGGACGGCCGATTCATCGCACCCGCCGGCGCCGACGTCGTCGAGCTGGGGCCGGTGAACGCCTCGATCCATAAAGTGGACGAGCACGTTCGGGCTGCCGACGTCGCGAAGCTAGCCGCCGCCTACCGGCAGATCCTGGAGATCCTGCTTCTGCCCATTGTTCCAGAGGCCGAACGCGCCCAGCAGCACGAGTGACAGCAAAACCCACGCCGGCATCGAGAGGCCGAGGAACTGCCAGTCGACGCTCGCGCACTCACCGGAGCCGCTGAAGATCAGGCGCAGCGCCTCGAGCAGGGGGAAGCTGTCGATGATGTAATCGAACCCCGGTCCGCAAGCGGGGATGCGGTCGGCGGGCAGGCTTTGCAGCCACACGTGCCGCCCCGCTACGGCGATACCCGCGCCCGCCGCGAGCGCGACGAGGCCGGCATAGACAAAGCGGCCCCATCCTCGCGGATCGTGGAGCGCGGCAAGCAGGAATACGACGCCGAGCGCGATTACCGCCATGCGCTGGAAGACGCACAGCGGACAAGGTTCGAGCAGGAGACCGTACTGGGCGTAAAGCGCATACCCCATCAGCCCGGCGCAGGCGGCGAAGCCGGCGAAATTGAACGCGCGGCGGCTCATGAGTACAGGCTTTGGCATGGACGCGGACGATGACGGAATTCAGGCGCGAGGGCAAGGTCAGGCAGCAACACGGTGCCGCACGTACTCCGGCACCAGCGCGGCCGGGTCGATTATTTCGCCGGCGCGACATGCGCGCCGGCCGGGCGCCAAAAGGTAGCGCGCGCGCGGCCAGGCCAGGTCGATTACCCCGGCGAACAGGTGCTCGTTCAGCGCCAGGAGCTCGGGATAGCGCCGCCATCCCGCGCCCGCCGCATACCGTCCCTTTGCGGTCCCGCCCGGCAAACCGTCGATGACAGCAACGGGCTGTAGCGTGACCTCGCCTTCGAGTAGCGGCAGCCCCGCCTCGCCGCGGCGAAAGCTGCCGAGATAAACCTCGTTCATGTGCGCGTCCTGCGCCACGACCACGCGCTCCGCGCCGCTGGCCTCGAATGCTTCGGCCGCCACCGCCGCCAGCGAGGACACCGGAATGAGCCCGAGCCCGGCGGCGTAGCAGATCCCCTGCGCCACCGAGGCGCCGATTCGCAGCCCGATGAAGGACCCGGGCCCGTTGCCGAGCACCACGGCGTCGAGCTCCGTTGGCGCCAGGCCGGCCTCGGCGAGCAGCTCACGCAGCATGGGCACGAGCAGCCGCGTGTGCTCCTTCGGCCGCTCTTCGTGCCGCTCGAAAATTGCGTCGCCGGCGGCCAGCGCCGCGGAACAGGCCACCGTCGAGGTATCGAGCGCAAGCAGCTTCATACGGCCTGCCGCCGGTTCACGTCCGCCTCGGCGTGGCGTTCAAAGAAGGCACGCACCTCGGCCTCCGAGGTCGTGCAGGGCATGGGCGCAAGGCTCTCCAGGAACACCTTGCCGTAGGATTTCGACGTGACCCGCGGATCGCAGAGCACGATCGCGCCGTAATCGGCATGATCGCGCAGCAGCCTGCCGGCACCCTGCTTCAGGGCGAGCGCCGCCTGCGGCAGCTGGTGCTCGGTGAAGCCGTTACCGCCCTGCCGCTTGATGAATTCGAGCCGTGCCATCATCAGCGGATCGCCGGGCGACGCGAACGGCAGCTTGTCGATCGCGACGATCGAAAGCGCGGGCCCGCGCACGTCGACGCCTTCCCAGAAGCTGCCCGTGCCGAGCAATACCGCGTTGCCGTGCTCGCGAAAGCGCCGCAGCAGGTCGTCGCGCGGTGCATCTCCCTGCACGAGCAGCGGCCGGCCGTTCAGCCGGCTCTTGCGCGACCTGAACCAGCGGCGGGCGGCGTCCAGCGCCCGGTGACTGGTGAAAAGGCAGAACGCACCGCCCGCCGTCGCGTTAAAAAGCGGCGTGACGCTCTCGAGCATGCGCGTCGTGTGCTCTGGATCGGATGGTGCCGGCAGGCCTGGCGGCAGGTAGATGAGCCCGCGCTGCGCGAGCGCATACGGGCTGGGGAACGTCATCCCGGCGACCGCAGGCAGGCCGATGCGCCCGGCAAAGTGACTGAAATCATCGCCCACCGCGAGCGTGGCAGAGGTAAACACCCAGGCCTGGCGGTCGCTGTCGAAAAGACTTTGCAAAGTGCCCGAGACGTCCAGCGGAGTCAGGTTCAGGCGCAGGCTGCGCGCGTGCACGTCAACCCAGCGCAGGCCGTCCGGGCCGTCGTTGGACATGAGTTGTGCCAGGCGCTCGCCGGCGTCCCACAGGCGCTCGTGCAATTTGGCAATCTCGGGTGCCGCATCCACGATCACGGCAACGGCCTCCTGCAGCGCCTGCAGTGCGCTTCGCAGCTCGCAAAGCGGCTGTTCCAGGCGCTCGGCCAGCTCGTCGAGCTGGTGGCGTCCTTCCGCCGCGGGCGCCGCGGCGCGCAGGATCTTCACCGCGGTTTCCGCCTTGTCGAGCCGGCGGGTGAGCTCCGGTTGTCCTGGCGAAAGCGTTGCCGCGCGTACCTCGCCAAGCAGGCGCTCGAGGTCGCGGCTGCCGAGGCTCACGCCGAAAAACTGCGCGGCGAGGTCCGGCACCTGGTGAGCCTCGTCCAGGATCACGGCTTCTGCTTCGGGCAGGAACTCGACGAAACCCTCTTCTTTCATGGCGAGGTCGGCGAGCAGCAGGTGATGGTTGACCACCACGAGATCCGCGTCCTGCGCGGCCCGGCGCGCCCTGACCACGTGACAGTCCTCGAAAAAGGGACATTCGCGGCCGAGGCAGTTGTCCGCCGTCGAGGTCACCCACGGCCACACCGGCGAGTCTTCGGGGATGTCGGCGAGTTCCGAGCGATCGCCGGTGACGGTGCGGTGACGCCACGCGCGCACGGCCGCAAGATCGGCGTAAGCGCCGGCCGGAACCTGGTCGCCGGCGATCTCATCGAGTCGGTAAAGGCAGAGATAATTCGCGCGTCCCTTGAGCAGCGCGGTCGATACCGGCCGGCCCACCGCCTTGCCCACCAGTGGCAGGTCGCGATGATAGAGCTGGTCCTGCAGCGCCTTCGTGCCGGTGGAAATGATCGTCTTTTGGCCGCCAAGCAGCGCCGGAACCAGGTACGCGAACGTCTTGCCGGTCCCGGTACCGGCCTCGACCACCAGCTTGCCGCGCCCTGCGAGCGCCGCCGCCACCGCTTCGGCCATGGCGGACTGCCCGGAACGCGGCTGGAAGCCGGGAAGCCACCGCGCTAGCGGGCTGCCGAGGCCGAAATACTGGCGAAGTGTTGTCACGAAAGATCCTGTTTTTTCCGTTCGCTACCCGCAGCGGGCCCGCGGGGCCTGCTCGAAGGACGACCAACGCGCCGGCAAAGCGCGGGCCGACGGCTCCCGCAGCGCGACTATACCGCGCGGCCGGTACCGGCAGGAGCTGCATTGCCGCGCCCTGACGCCCGATTTGCGGCTGCTACCCGCCAGACGGTTATAATGCAGCCCCCTGACGCGCCCGTTGGCCGCTGCCCTGCCCTGAGCAGTGCACCGCAATCGGCCTATAATGGGGTCAAAAGCGCGATCCGGGGGCCAAGAAAAACCCGGGCCCATGAAGAACCATCCGTCGAGAGAGAATGCTATGACGACAAGGTTGGCGGCCCTGCAGGACTGGGTCGATTCCGTTGCCCGGCTCACCCAGCCCGAAGACATTCACTGGTGTAACGGCAGCGAGTCCGAGTTCAAACGGCTGGTCAACCAGATGATCCGGAGCGGCGAGCTGCTGGAGCTCGACGAAGAGACGTATCCGCACTGCTACGTGCACCGCTCTCACCCGTCGGACGTCGCTCGTGTCGAGCACCTGACCTACGTCTGCACGGCAAACGAGACCGACGCAGGACCGAACAACAACTGGATGAATCCTCCCGATGCGCATCGCAAGATCGATGCGCTGTTTGCGGGTGCCATGCAGGGCCGCACGATGTATGTAATTCCCTACTGCATGGGCCCGATCGACTCTCCTTACGCGCGGCTGGGCGTCGAGATCACCGACAGCCCCTACGTCGTCATCAACATGAAGCTCATGACCCGCATGGGTGCCGCGGCGCTGGCACGCATCGAAAAGGAAGGGAATTTCGTCAAGGGCCTGCACTCCACCGGCGACCTCGATCCCGACCGGCGCTTCATCATGCATTTCCCGGAAGAGCTCAGCATCAAGAGCATCGGCTCCGGCTACGGCGGCAACGCGCTGCTCGGCAAGAAGTGCCACGCGCTCCGGATCGCGAGCTGGCAGGCGCGGGAAGAAGGCTGGCTCGCCGAACACATGCTGATCGTCGGTATCGAAAGTCCGGAAGGCGAAACGCACTATCTTGCCTGCGCCTTCCCGTCCGCCTGCGGCAAGACCAACCTCGCGATGCTGATCCCCCCCGAGTCGCACCCGGGCTGGAAGGTCTGGACGCTGGGCGACGACATTGCGTGGCTGCACCTCGACGACGATGGCCGGCTGCGTGCCATCAACCCGGAAGCGGGGTACTTCGGCGTCGTCCCCGGCACCAACGCAAAAACCAACAAAAACGCCTACAACATGATCAAGAGCGACACGATCTTCACCAACGTGGCGCTCACTGCAGATAACCAGCCCTGGTGGGAAGGCAAGAAGCAGGGCCAGCCGGCGTACGATTGGCAAGGACGCAAGTACGATCCCGCCAACGGCCCGGCCGCGCACCCGAACTCGCGTTTTACCGTGTCGGCGCGCAGGAACCCGAGCTACTCGGAGCTCGCGGAGGCTCCGGAAGGGGTGCCGATTTCGGCGCTCGTGTTCGGCGGCCGCCGCAAGGAGCTTGCCCCGCTGGTGTTCCAGGCAAAGGACTGGCAGCACGGCGTGCTGGTGGGCGCCGGCGTCGGTTCCGAGACCACCGCGGCGGCAACCGGCGCGGTCGGCGTCGTCAGGCGCGACCCCATGGCCATGAAACCGTTCTGCGGTTACAACTTCGGCGACTACTGGGCCCACTGGCTGTCATTCGCCGACAAGTCCGACAAGCTGCCCCGTATCTTCCACGTCAACTGGTTCCGGCAGGACAGCCGCGGCCAGTTCCTGTGGCCCGGCTTCGGCGAAAACCTGCGCGTACTGCGCTGGATCATCGATCGCTGCGAAAACCGCGTCGGGGCGCGCGAGACCCCCATCGGCCTGCTCCCCGAACCCGCCGACATCGATACCCGGGAGCTCGACGTCAGCCCGCAAACCCTGGAAGCCCTCCTGGCCATCGACACGGGCCAGTGGCGGAAGGAGATGGAATCGATCGGCGATTACCTCGCGAGCTTCGGCGACCGTCTGCCAGAAGGCCTGCGGCGCGAGCACGAGACCGTGCTCGCGGATCTGCAAAACAGCAGCTGACCGCCCGCGCAGGAGCGCGCATTGCGCGCGATGCTGCTCCCGGCGGGTGTGGCATCGCGCGCGGTGCGCGCCCCTGCAGGTGGGTGGCGCCGCATCAGGCTGGTCGCCCGGCCAGGCCGGTCAGGTACCTCAGTCTTCGCAGGTGAAGTGGATGGCGAGCGGGGTACCGCCCTTGGCAACGCGCCCGAGTCCGATGATGCCGGAGCCGGTGAGCTCGGTGGTGTCGCGGCGCACGAAGGTTTCCTCGCCGCGGGCGTTCTGCAGGAAGGTGCCGTTTGTGCTCTGGTCCACGAGCAGGAACTTGCCGCGGCGCATTTCGATCCGTGCGTGGATGCGCGAGATCAGGTTGCCCTTGACGACCAGGTCGTTGTCGTCCGCGCGGCCTATGTTCACGCTCTTTTGCTTGTCGTTCACGACGACCGTCTTCTCGCGGAAGGTCAGGACGAGCCGGCTGGCACTGTGCCCGCGGTTCTCCCACTCGATGGTAGGCAGCATGCTGGTCGCTTCTTCCGGCTGCCACATTACTTCGAACAGCGCCACTTCGTCGATGCGGCCACGCACCGTGGCGACGTCGATCTGGCGCGTCTGCTTGCGCCACTCGTCCCCCATGTGATCGACGGTCGGGCCGGAAATGACGATCTGGCTGGCCTTGGCCTGTGACGTCATGCGGTTGGCGGTATGTACGGCGGCGCCGAAAATGTCGTTGCGTTCCTGTACCACCGGGCCGAAGTGGCAGCCGATGCGGATGGAGACCGGGATACGGCCCGGCCCGGAATTTTCCTCGCTGATACGGGCCTGCATCTGGCTCGCAGCGCTCACGGCGTCGTCCACGGTAGGGAACGTCGACATGACCTCGTCGCCGATGGTCTTGATCACCGTGCCGTTGAACTGGTGGGTCGCATCCTTCATGACGTCGAGGCAGAGCGCAACGGTTTCGCTGGCTTTCGCATCCCCGTATTCGTCATACAGCTGGGTGCTGCCCACGACGTCGGCGAACAGGATTGCGACTTCGAGGTCTTTTGCCATGGAGGAGCTTGTAGAGATCCCGCCTTCCTTTTGCGTGACTATACGCGAATCGCAGGTAGCGGTCAGCGGTCGGCGCGATCAGCGGGAGGCAGACTCCGCCTTTTCGCCCGCGAGTTCCGCTGTCCAGGCGTCCAGTGCCGGTGGCAGCTTCGCGGCCGACAACGGCTCACCGACGTAGAATCCCTGCGCGAGGTCGCAGCCTAGCTCGTCGAGCACGTTCAGCTGCTCGAGCGTCTCGACGCCGACGGCACAGCAGGCCATTTCCAGCCGATGGGCAACGTCGACCAGCCCACCCATGAGAATGGGTGCGCCGGCGGTATCGGCCAGGTCCGCGGTCAGGGCACGATCGATCTTGAGCTCGCCGAACGGCAGCGTGTACCAGGCGTGCAGGTTGGAACCGGGGCCGCCGAAGTCATCCAGTGCCAGCTTGATCGACTTGAGGCGCAGGCGTGTGAGAATGTCCACGCCCTTGCTCGACAGCCCGAGATCGGCCGCCTCGCGGATCTCGAGCGTCAGAAGCTGGGGATCGACCTCCTGCTCGTGCAACAGCGATTCGAGCCGATCCGGAAAGCTCGCGTCGGCGATCAGCCCGGCCGCCACGTTGACACGCAGGCCGAGATGAAAGCCGTCGGCCTGCCAGACCCGGAGCTGCTGGATGCCGCGTTCAAACACGAAATCAGTGAGCTGTCTCATCAACTCGCCGCGGTCGGAGTCGATAAGTCCAAGGAACTGCGACGGCATGAGCAGCCCGAGAGAAGGGTGCTGCCAGCGCAGGAGCGCTTCCACCGACTCCGCATGCCACGTGCCCGGGCGCAATCGCCGCACGACCGGCTGGTAGCGCAACGCGAGCTCGCCCTGCTCGATCGCACGGACCAAATCCGCGCGCGTGAGCCGCCGCATCGCCTCGTGCGCCGCCGACAGTTCGGAGAGCATCGCCTCGGGGGTGAACGGCTTCTGCACCGTGCCTGCCATTTTGAGGCCGGCATTGCGCCCGAAGTGCTCGGCGCCGGCGATGGTACGGTTGTCCATACCGGACACCAGCAGGATGCTGGCGGCCGAACCGCCGGCCGCGAGGTCTCGCAGGATCTCGACGCCGTCCGTGCCCGGCATCTGCAGGTCGAGGACAATCAGGTCCGGGGCGCAGCGGCCGAGCTCCTCGTTGAAGGCGCCGGCGTCGTACGTGACCACGGTCTCGAAACCCGCGCGCCGTCCCAACGCGCCAACCAGGTCGCCGACTTCGGCATCGTCGTCCAGCACCAGCAGCCGCGCGGCCGCGCTGCGCGATTTCGTCATGTCAAGCCTCCAGGACGCGGCGCACTATTTTCGCGAGCGCCAGCACGTTGACGGGCCGGTAGAGGTAGCTGTCGGCATCCGCGGCCACCTCGGACGGATCGGCACCGGGCTGCAGGAGCGCCACGTGCCGCAGGCGGCCGTTCGCTTTCCGGAATTCCTGTAGCCAGCGGCGTTCGGCGTCCGCCGTATCGGCGGAGCGCTCGGCGAGCAAAAGCAACGGTGCCTGCGGCTGCGCGAACATTGGCTCCACCTGCTCGGGCCTTGCGGCGGCATGCACCGAATAACCGAGCGTTTCAAGAATCTGCTGCAGCGACGAGCGCACATCCGCGTCGCGCAACAGCAGTACGATACGTTCGTCGCCGCCGGGCAAAGTTGAAAGCGGCAGCGTCATGTTGGCCGTGGTTTCCGCGAGCTTTGCCGAACGCGGTAACCAGACCTGCACGCGGGTACCCTGGCCGTCGGCGCTATGGATCGCCAGCGCGCCGTCCGACTGTTCCGCGAAGCGCTTGACCATGCTGAGCCCCAGTCCGCTGCCGCGGTCCGGCGGCTTGGTGCTGAACAGCGGCTCCGTGACCCGTGCCAGGTGTTCTTTCGGTATACCGCAGCCGTCATCGGCGACTTCGATGCAGACGTAACTGCCGCGCGAAAGGCTTCCCGGTGCCGGTTCTCGCCCGTCGACCTCGGCGCCCCGAACGCTGATGCGCACCGTGCCGCGCCGGCTCAGAGCGTCGCGCGCGTTGATTGCCAGGTTGATCAGCGCGCTTTCGAACTGCGCGGCGCTGGCATCGACGGAACCCGCCTCGTAATCGACGTCTACTTCCAGGACGTGATCGCCGCCGATCGCGCGCGCCAGCAGCGGCTGCAGCGCCGCGACGTGATCGGCGGGATTGATCGCGCGCGTCTCGTTATTCGTATCTCGGCCATAGGTAAGCAGCTCGCGCAGGAGCGTACTGCCGCGCTCGGCCGCGTTACGGGCGCGCCGTGCCTGCTCGTATACCTGTGGCTGGTCGCGCACGCTTTCCGTCAGCAGGAACAGGTTGCCGGAGATGACGGTCAGCACGTTGTTCACATCGTGCACGGTGCCGGCCGTGAGCGCGAGCGCCGCCTCCAGGCGGGCGATGCGCTGGACCAGCGAATACCGCTGGTCCTCGCTCAGCCACGTACCGCCGGAGCGCTCATCCGTCCTCGCGGGCTGCCCTGCCGCCCGCCTTGTGGTTTTCTCCATTGCCCTTGTTGTCTTCCGCCAGAGGCAGGAGCGAGTCTAGGGCAATGTGGGAATCCGTGACCGTGTGCACGTCACAGACGCCGAGGGTGTTACTTCTCCGCGACCACGTAGGCTATCCAGGCGAGATCGGCGACGCCCTTCTCTTCGGGGGTGAATTCACCATTACCCTCGCCGTCTTCGTCCTCGCCCTCCCAGTAGACCGTGGCTTTCACGAACCCTGCCTCGAGCAGGAGTTCGCGGATTTCGGGAGGCGTCCACAGCCGCCATTCGTAGCTGAACGCTTTTTTGATTTTCGAGCCGTCCGGGAATTTGAAATCGATGTGGCAGCGGGCGAAATGGGTCACCGGGTGGAACGTTGCCTGGTGCCAGATGTAGGTGAAATGCTTGTACTTGGTCTTTTCCTTTGTCTCTTCCTGGGCTTCGGGTCCGCCATACATATCCAGGAACAGTATCCCGTCGTCTTTTAGTGCCTCGAAGCAGCGCTTGAAGTATCGGCGCATCTTCTCGCGCGAGTCGAGGATGAAGTAGCTGAAGTTCAGCGCGGCGATGACGTCGACCTGCGGCGTCTCGACATCCAGGACATCGGACTCGAACAGGCGCACCCGCGCCTGGTCCTCGGCGGGCAGGCGTCCTACCCGGTTCTTGCGGCCCCATTCGAGGACCGACGGATCGATGTCGACGCCGATAGCCTGGTATTTGCGCCCTCGACGCACCCACTCGCAGCACGCACTCGCCGTGCCGCAGAAATCCTCCCGGAAAACATACGGGGTACGACCGCGCAGCTCCTTGAAAGTCGAAAGCAGGAAGTCGACTTCCATCTCGACGTCCTGTACCGCCTCTTCGTACAGCTCGTGGATATCGGCCTTGGCGGCCATGGTCTGCCGGCGGTCGGTGGCGGGCGCGGGTTTAGCGGTCATAGCGGGTTAGCGCTCCTTTTGAACGGGGAATAAAGAAGGCTCGCGATTGTAAACGACAACGCGCAACCATCGCCACGGCCTAAAAGGAATGCCCCGCAGGAGCCCGCATCGCGGGCAACCGGTGGCGCTCGCGATTCGCACCATGATCAAATCATTCCGCCGCCGTGAAATCGGCGGCACGCCTGCCGCGGGGTCGCCCGCACGGCGGGCTCCTACAGACGCAGGTCTGCCGCGGCGATTCGCAGCATGGTCAAATCGTTCCGCTGCCGTGGATCGGCGGCACGCCTGCCGAATGTAGGAGCCCGCCATGCGGGCGACCGGGTGGCGCTCATGATTCGCACCACGGTCAGTCGTTCTGTCGCCCGTGGGGTCGCCCGCACGGCGGGCTCCTACAGACGCAGGCCTGCCGCGGCGATTCGCAGCATGGTCAAATCGTTCCGCTGCCGTGGATCGGCGGCACGCCTGCCGAATGTAGGAGCCCGCCATGCGGGCGACCGGGTGGCGCTCATGATTCGCACCACGGTCAGTCGTTCTGTCGCCCGTGGGGTCGCCCGCACGGCGGGCTCCTACAGACGCAGGCCTGCCGCGGCGATTCGCACCATGGTCAAATCGTTCCGCTGCCGTGAAATCGGCGGCAGGCCTGCATCATTCCGG
>CAZSKQ010000008.1:0-11558 GCA_964607425.1 uncultured Woeseiaceae bacterium | reverse complement strand
CATGGTCAAATCGTTCCGCTGCCGTGAAATCGGCGGCAGGCCTGCATCATTCCGGCGCCTGGAGCGGGCTCCTACGCGTCAGAACTGGATCTGGACGCCTGCCGACATGTTCCAGGAGTAGAATTCGTTCTCCGCGAGCCGCGCCTTGTTGTCGCCGCTGAAGAAGCGCAGCGGTTCGTCCGTGATGTTCTTCCAGTCGAAGAACGCGGTCACGTGTTCGGTGAAGGCGTAGCTGGTCTTGAAATCGAGCTGGCCACGCTCGTCGATGTAAACGTCCTGCGACGGATCGGCTGCCAGCGCATCCAGGTAATCGCTGAAGAAGGTATAGGCCAGCCGCGCCTCGAACCCGCTGCGCTCGTAGAAGACAGCGGCATTCCCGATCGCATCGGACTGCAGGAAAAACGGCACCTTCTCCTCACGATCGAAAACCGTCGCTTCGCTGTCCGACCAGGTGTAGTTCAGCGCCAGCCCAAGCCCGTTGAACGGCTCCGGCAGCGCGCGGAACTGCTGCTGGTAATTCAGCTCCACGCCGAGGATCTCGCCGGATTGTGCGTTGTCCGTGGTTTCGATCACCAGCTCGCTGAAGTGCCTTCCTTCGAAGTCTTCGTCCTCGAGCTCCCTGAACCGGGTAAAGATCGGGTTATCGATATCCTTGTAGAAAATGCCGGCGGAAATGAGCCCCGCGGACTCGAGGTACCATTCCACCGTCAGGTCGAGGTTCATCGACTCGAGCGCCCGCAGGTCGGGATTACCGGCCTCGATCTCGCCCTCGAATTCGCCTTCGTCCTCTTCGATCTCGAACAGGCGGAACGGCACAGCGACGTCATACGACGGCCGCCCAATCGTATTCGTCCATGCCGCCCGCAGGAGCAGGTCGTCGCGGAGCTGCAGGCGCATCTGCAGGCCGGGCAGCCAGTTCGTGTAGTCGTCGCCGCCGGTAACGCGTGTCGGCGGCAGCGCATCTCCGTCCTCGAACAGGATACTGAAGGCCGAGAACTCGGCTTCCGTGCGCTCGACGCGCACGCCGCCGGTGAAAGTCGCACGGCCGATGTCGATTACGCCCATCAGGTATGCAGCGGTAACGTCCTCGGAAACGTCGAAGTCGGCACCGAACGATTCGGCAACCGTGTCCGCGGCGCTGGCCTCGAATCCCGCTTCGTTATCCGTAAAGAAGCTCTCGATTGCATCGTAGTCGAGGCGGAACCCGAAATCGTAGTACGGCCGCACGCTGGAATAGAAGCCGTCCTTCCCGGGAAGGGTGAAGCCGGTCGCCAGCAGGTCGTCCGCGAAGCCGTCGAACACGGTCAGCTCCTGGTCGGAGTCCTTGTCGCGTGTCATGCGCTTGGCGCCGAACTTGATGTAGCCGGAATGGCGACCCCAATCCACCTGGCGCTGCAGGTTGATCTCGAACGCCGTGTTCTCGCCGTCGATGAATTGGCCGCCGCGGTTGTACTCGTTGAATTCGTACAGCGACGGATCGTGGAATTCCGGTCCGGCATCGACATCGAAAAACAGGTCGGACGTGTCGTAGGTCATCGGCAGGCCTTCCGCGAGCTCGAACGACCATTCGCGATCCGTCGGCGTATCCTGCTCCGCTTTGCCGTAGGTGAACGAGGCATCGAGAATCCACTTGTCAAGCAGGTACTCGCCGCCCAATGTCGACGTCTGGATGATCTGGGTTTCGACCCGCTCGGACATCAACCGCTCCCCTTCACCTTCCGTGAACAGGCCGGAGGTTGCGGTCTGGTTCAGCAGGTCGCCGTTACGGTAATCCCAGACGGTCTCCCCCTGCACCTCGGTATCTTCGAAAGCGTTGTACAGGTTGTTGAGGTACAGCTTCAGGCGCTCGCTCGGCCGGTACTCGAAATTGGCAACGATCCCCTTGCGCACCCGTTCAATACGGTAATCCCGCAGCACCAGCGAATCCGGAATGAAAAAGTCGCCCTCCTCTTCCCAGGGATCGCCGCCCTGCAGGTTCTCGGTCGCGTAGTTGCGATCGGAATAGCTGCCGGACAGGACGACGCCCCATTGCCCCTCGGGGCCGAACACCCGTCCCCAGGCCAGCGCGATCCGCGAAGGATACTTGCCGTTCATGTCGTAATAGCCGACGTCCGCCGTGGTCGAGAAGAACGAGCCGTCCCGGTCGTCGAAGGCGCTCGGTGTTTCGATGTTGATGGAGCCGCCGACCGCATTCCCGTCCATGTCCGGGGTCACCGACTTCACGACCTCGATCTTGGACATTACCTCCGAGGGAATCGTATCCAGCGACACGCGCCGCGTGTCCTCCGGCGAGCCGACCACGCTGCCGTTGAGCGTAACATTGGTATAGCTCGGGTCGACGCCGCGGACCGTGACGTAACGGCCTTCGCCCTGGTCCACCGTCGAGGTTACGCCCGTAACGCGCCGCAATGCCTCGGCGGCGTTCTGGTCCGGGAGCTTGCCGGCGTCATCCGCGGTAACGGACTCCTTGATGATGTCCGACATCCGCTTGTCCATCAGCGAGCTGGCCTGCGACGCGCGGTAGCCGGTGACCACGATTTCTTCGCCGAGCGCCGAAAGTGTCACGGTTTCGTTGATCGCACCGGATGCGGGAACGGTGATGGTACGCTCTTCCGTCAGGTAGCCGATGTAGCGCACCTGCAGCGTGTACTGCCCCGCCGGCACGCCGAACATCGAGAACTCGCCGCCGGGGGTCGTCGTCGCGTTGCGGTTGAGCTCCACCAGCCGGATGTTGGCCGAGGCCAGCGGACGATCGGTTGCGGCATCGGTTACCCGCCCCTGCACCAGGGCATCCGCCTGTGCCAGGCCACCGTACACGAGCAACGCCAGGACTAGGACAGTACGGCAGGCAAACGACAGTGTGGCAGGCATAATTCTCTCCCCCTGGTACTCCCACCCGAACGGACCGACGGGATGATTGTCGTGTGGAGTATAGAACAAAAATTTTGTATCATGCAAATATGAAACGGGCGTTCCGAGCGGATCCGTCCGGGCGATGGAACGAGATGGCCTGTTGTTGTTTTCCTCTTTGAATCAATGGAGTGAGCTAAGTACGTGGTAGAGCGCCTCAAGGATATCGATCAACTGCGCGCCGAGATCGTCGCCCGTCACGACGAGCTCAGCCCGCGCCTGCAGCAGGTCGCCGCCTACATCCTCGACCATCCGAACGACATGGGACTGCAGACACTTGCGGTCATCGCCGAGCGCGCGGGCGTGCAGGCATCCACCATCGTGCGCTTCGCCAAGGCCTTCGGTTACGACGGCGCCAGCGAGATGCAGCGCCTGTTCCGGGATGAGCTCATCGCATCCGCGCCCAGCCCGAGCTACGCGGAACGGATTCAGCAGTTCAAAGAGCGCACCGGCGATGGCCGTCGCCTGACCGCTCACGAGCTGATGCGGGAATTCGTATCGAGCAACATTATTGCCCTGGAACACATGCAGGACACCGTCGATGCCGGGTTGCTCGAGCGCTCGGTGGACCTGCTCGAACGGGCCGAGGTCGTCCATCTCGTCGGCCTGCGGCGGTCGTTTCCGGTAGCGGCGTACATGACCTATGCCCTGCGGCATGTCGAAAAGCCGGTACAGCTCGTCGACGGGCTCGCCGGCATGCTGGTCGAGCAAAGCTCGATGATCGCGGCGGGCGACCTCGTGTTCGCGATCAGCTTCAGGCCGTATGCAACGGAAACCGAAACCGTTGTGGCGCAGGCGAAATCGGTCGGCGCGAGCGTCATCGCCATCAGCGACAGCCGGGTGAGCCCCATTGCCCGCGGCGCGGACATCTCGTTCGACATCAAGGATCCCGAGGTGCGCCAGTTCCGCTCCCTGACGGCGTCGCTCTGCCTGGCGCAGACGCTGATCATCAGCTACGCGCATCGCATCGAAAACAGCAAGGTAAAGCGAACATGACAGTAGCAGCCTGCGTCATCGGCGCCGGAAGGATCGGGCGCATCCATGCGCAAAACCTGCATGCCCATCCGGGTGCGCACCTGAAGTACGTCGTCGACGTCGACACCGAGGCCGCGCATGCGCTCGCGCAAACGACCGGTGCCCGCGCGGTCGACGCCGATACCGCCCTTGCGGACGAAACACTCGGCGCGGTGGTGATCGCGAGCTCGACGGACACGCACCTGCCGCTGATCGAAGCCGCGGCCGCGGCGGGCCTCTCGATCTTTTGCGAAAAGCCGCTGGATCTCCATACGGACCGGGCACGCCGTGCCGCGGGGGCCGCGGAAGCGGCGGGCGTCATCCTGCACGTAGGCTTCAATCGCCGCTACGACCCGTCATTCCGGCGCCTGCAAACGGAACTCGCGAGCGGCAGCGTCGGACGCCTCGAAGTGCTGACTATCACGAGCCGCGACCCGGCACCGCCGCCCGTCGAGTACGTCCGCAGGTCGGGCGGCCTGCTGCGCGACATGACGATCCACGACCTCGACATGGCACGCTGGCTGCTGGGCGAGGAACCGGTGACGGTCTTCGCGACGGGTGGCTGCCTCATCGATCCGGCGATCGGCGAGGCGGGCGATATCGACACGGTCGTAATCGTCCTGCGCACGGCGAGCGGCGCTTTCTGCCAGGTCACCAACAGCAGGCGCTGCACGTACGGCTACGACCAGCGAATCGAAGCGTTCGGGTCCGGCGGCATGCTGCGCGCCGGCAACCCGACCGCGACGCAGGTCGAGCGCGCCACCGCCGAAGGGTTCCTGGGCGAACCGGCCCTGCCGTTCTTCCTGGAGCGCTACCGCGACGCCTACCGGCTGGAGATGGACGAGTTCATCCGGGGAGCTGCGGGCGAAACCGCCGAGCTCGCCGGCGGCAGTGACGGCGTGCGCGCGCTCGAGCTGGCCGAAGCCGCCGAGGAGTCACTGCAAAGCGGCCGTGCCGTGACACTCGCGGGCAGCGGCGTGCCAGCCGCGGGGGCCTGCGCATGAGCGGCCTCGGATTCGGGCTCATCGGCACGGGCTTCATGGGACGGGCGCACGCGATTGCCCTGCACGAAGTGGCGGTCGTGTTCGACGACATCGGGCGGCCGCGCGCCGTCTGCGTGAGCGATCATGACGACGAGCAGGCTGGCCGGGCCGCAGCCGAGCTGCGCTTCGAACGCGCGACCGGCGACTGGCGCTCGCTGCTCGACGATCCGGACATCGACGTGATCGACATCTGCACTCCCAATCACCTGCACTTCGAGATGGCGAGCAGGGCGCTCGCCGCGGGCAAGCACGTGTACTGCGAGAAGCCGCTCGCCCTGACCGTCGAGCAGGCGGCCACGCTGGCGGCCGCCGCGCGCGAGTCGGGCGTCGTGCATGCCGTCGGCCTGAACTACACGACCAATCCGATGGTGCAGGTCGCGCGCGATATCATCGCCGGCGGCGAGATCGGCGAGGTCGTCCACTTCACCGGCCGCTACTTCGAGGACTACATGGCGGACCGCGACGGCCCGTTCACCTGGCGCTGCGACCGCGCGCTCGCCGGTTCCGGCGCCCTCGCGGATCTCGGCTCGCACCTCATCAACATGCTGCACTTCCTGGCCGGCCGGCCCAAACGCCTCCTGGGCGAGGTGTACACCGCGATCCCGGAACGCCGCGAGGCGGCCACCGGCACCCTCCGCCGCGTGGAGAACGAAGACATCGCGCGCGCATTCGTCGAGCTCGAATCGGGAGTGCCCGCCACCCTGGAGATCAGCCGCATCGCCACGGGACGCAAGTGCGGGCTGTCGTTCGAGGTCTACGGCACCCGCGGCAGCGTCGCGTTCGACCAGGAACGCATGAACGAGCTCAAGCTGTATGCCGCGGACCAGGGGGCGGCGCGTGCAGGATACAAGACGCTTCTCGCGGGACCGGCGCACGGCGACTACGCACGCTTCTGCCCGGCACCGGGCCACGGCCTCGGCATCAACGACCTCAAGGTGATCGAGCTGCACAGTTTCATCCGCGCCGTCGAACGCGGAGAAGGCTTCTACCCGGATTTCGACGAAGGGCTCGCGGTGCAGCAGGTGATGGCGGCCATCGAACGATCCGCCGCGGAACGCGCCTCGGTCGACGTCGAGTACTGAACATTTCCGCAAGCGAGAGAATGATGACGCAAACCGACCAGCACCTCATCCGCGACCCCGGCTCCGGCCGACTGCCCGGCCTCACGTCCCTGGCGGAATTCGCCGGGCTCAGCGTCGCGAGCCTGGTGCTCGCCGCGGGCGAGGAATACGCGATCGCGCCGGAATCGGAAACGGCGTGGCTCCTGATGCACGGCGAGCTCCGCGGCCACGCAGGCGGGGAGCAATTCGCGCTGGCACGCGGGTCCCTCTTCGATGAGTCGGCGAGTGCCGTACACGTCGCGGCGGGTACCGACGTCCGGTTCGAAGCGGTGCGCGAATGCGAGCTGACCGTATACGGCTGCGGCAACCGCAAAGCGTTCGCAGCGCGGGTCTTCACCCCGGACCAGGTGCCGAACGAGCACCGCGGCAAGGGCCAGGTCGCCGGGCGCTGCCTGCGCTTCGTGCGCACGATCTTTGACGGCAGCACCTCGCCGGGCGAGGCGGAGCTCGTGCTGGGCGAAGTCGTGACGTTGCCCGGCGGCTGGTCGAGCTACCCGCCCCATCATCACCGGCAGCCCGAGATCTACCACTACCGTTTCACCGCCAGCCAGGGCTTCGGGCATGCGGAGCTCGGCGATACCGTCTACAAGGTGCGCGATCGGGACACCGTCTGCATCCCGCCCGGGCTGGATCACGCGCAATGCGCCGCGCCCGGTTACGGCATGTATTACGCCTGGGTGATCCGGCATCTGCCGGGAGACCCGTACACCGTGCCGGATTTCACCGAGGCACATGCCTGGACCATGGACCCGGAGGCGCCGTACTGGTGGCCGGCCGGCCTGCCGCGTGGCTGACCGCCCGCTGGACGTGATCTGCCTCGGCCGCGCCGCGGTCGACCTGTATGGCGAGCAGGTCGGCGGCCGGCTCGAGGACATGCAGACCTTCGCCAAGTACCTCGGCGGTTCCTCCGGCAACCTCGCTGCCGGGCTCGCGCGCCTCGGGGTGCGGAGCGCGATGCTCACGCGCGTCGGCGACGAGCACATGGGCCGTTTCGTGCGCGAAGCCCTCGCGCGCGAGGGCGTGGACGTAAGCCAGGTGCGCACCGACCCCACGCGCCTCACCGGGCTGGTCGTGCTGGGCATCGGGGCCGGTTCCGACATCCCGCACATCTTCTTTCGCGAGCGCTGTGCGGACATGGGCCTGTGCGAGGACGACATCGACGAGACGTTCATCGCCTCCGCGCGCATGCTCGCGGTCACGGGCACGCACCTGTCCACGGATACGACCCGGCGCGCCGTCGACAAGGCCGTGCGCGCCGCCCGCGCCAACGGCGCCCGGGTTGCCCTCGACATCGACTACCGGCCGGTGCTGTGGGGTCTTGCGGCGGCGGGCGAAGGCGCCAGCCGCTATATCGAGTCGGCCGAAGTGACGGCGGCGTTGCGCGAGCTGCTTCCCCGCTGCGACCTCGTTATCGGCACGGAGGAAGAAATTGCGATCGCCGGCGGCTCGCCGGAGCCGCTGGAGGCCCTGCGTGCGATCCGGGCGGCAAGCGACGCGGTGATCGTGATGAAGCGCGGGGCGCTGGGATGCGTGATCTTCGAAGCCGGCCCGATTGCCGACCTCCAGGACGGCGTGGCGGTCGAGGGCCGCGAAGTCGAGGTCTTCAACAGCGTCGGCGCCGGCGATGCCTTCCTCTCCGGCTTCCTCTGCGGCTGGGTCGAAGGCCAGCCCTGGCCGCGCTGCGCCGAGCTCGGCAACGCCTGCGGTGCGCTGGTGGTCGCGCGGCACGGTTGCACCCCGGCGATGCCGACCCGCGTGGAACTCGAGGCCTGGCTCGCCCAGGAACCGCCGCCGCGCCGGCCCGGCAACGATCCCGGGCTCGCGCACCTGCACCGCGCCACGACCCGGAAGGACGACCCGGGGCCTTTGTGCATTCTCGCGTTCGACCATCGCAGCCAGTTCGAGGCGCTGGCTGCCCGCCATGGCCAGCCGCTCAAACGGATCGCTGCGTTCAAGGAGCTGATCGCGGACGTGCTGCTGGAGATAGCAGCGGAAGGCTCACCCAGCATCCGCCACGGCGCCATCGTGGATGGCCGGCACGGCGGCAGCGCACTCGACCGCCTCGCGACCATGCACCTCTGGACGGGCAGCCCGATAGAAGTGCCCGGCTCCCGGCCGCTCGTGCTCGAGCCGCAGTTCGGCACCGCCGCGCATCTCGCGAGCTGGCCGGCAAACCGCGTCGTGAAATGCCTGCTCTTCTATCACCCGGACGATCCGCCCACGCTGCGGCACGCGCAGGAAGAGCGCGTGCGTGCGCTGTACGCCGACGTCACAGCGCTCGATCGCCGTCTGTTGCTGGAGGTGATCTGTCCGCCGGTCGAGGACCAGGTCGATGCGCCTTTGCCGCGTACCCTGCGCCGCCTCTACAACCTCGGTGTACGTCCCGACTGGTGGAAGCTCGAGCCGCAATCCGCCGACGGCTGGCGCGCCATCGGCGCGGTCATCGCCGAAGCCGATCCGCACTGCAAGGGGGTGGTGCTGCTCGGCCTCGGCGCCGACGCGGAAAGCCTGGCGGCCGACCTCGAAGTCGCTGCCGGTTTCGATATCTGCCGCGGCTTCGCCGTCGGCCGCAGCATCTTCGCCGACGCCGCCGAGCAGTGGTTCGCAGGCGAGATAGGCGACGATGCCGCCCGCAATGCCATCGCCGCGCGCTATCGCCGCATGATAGAAGTCTGGCAAACCTCCGCCCGCCGCTCACGGGAATAGCCATGCCGAAGCAAACGATCCGACTTACGATGGCCCAGGCGCTGGTCCGTTATCTCACCGCGCAACGCACGGACACCGGCGGCGCCGAGCAGCCGCTGTTTGCTGGCGTGTTCGCGATCTTCGGCCACGGCAACGTTGCCGGGCTGGGCGAAGCGCTGCGGCATGCCGGTGACAGCCTGCCCGTCTACCGCGCCCATAACGAGCAGGCGATGGCGCACGCGGCAATTGCTTTCGCGAAAGCCAGCAATCGCCGCCGGATGATGGCGTGCACGACCTCGATTGGCCCGGGGGCGACGAACATGGTGACGGCGGCGGCGCTGGCCCACGTCAACCGCCTGCCGGTGCTGCTGCTGCCGGGCGACACCTTTGCGAGCCGCCGTCCGGATCCCGTGCTGCAGCAGGTGGAGGATTTCGGCGAGCCGGGGGTTACGGCCAACGACTGCTTCCGGCCGGTGGCGCGCTTCTGGGATCGCATCGCGCGGCCGGAGCAGCTCATACGCTCGCTGCCGCAGGCGCTTTCGGTGCTCACCGATCCGGCCGACTGCGGGCCGGTGGTGCTGGCGCTGCCGCAGGACGTGCAGGCCGAGGCTTACGATTACCCGGTGGCGCTGTTCGAGCCGCGGCTGCACGCGATCGCGAAGCCGCGCGCCGACAGCGGCCGGATCGCGCAAGCCGCGGCGTTGCTGCGCGGCGCGAAGCGGCCGTTCCTCATCGCCGGCGGCGGCGTGCATTATTCGGAAGCCTGCGCCGAGCTGGAGCGGTTCGCGCGCCGCCACGGCGTGCCGGTAGCGGAAACGCAGGCCGGCAAGGGTGCGCTGCCCTGGCGGCACCCGCTGAACGCCGGAGCAATCGGCGTCACCGGCAGCTCGGCCGCCAACCAGCTGGCGAGCGAGGCCGACGTGATCATCGCGGTCGGGACGCGCCTGCAGGACTTCACCACCGCGTCGCACACCCTGTTTGCCGCGGACGCGCGCTTCGTGTCGATCAATGTCAACCGGCACGACGCGATCAAGCAGGACGCGCTCGCGCTTTGCGGCGACGCGGTCGTGACGCTGGCCGAGCTCGACCGCGAGCTCGCGCCGCTCCCGCGCGACACGGCGCGTACGGCGGCGATCGAGTCCTCGATCGCCGAATGGCAGAACGCCGTCGATGAAGCCACGCGCGCGCCGGCCGCGGGCTTGCCCTCCGACGCGCAGGTGCTCGGCGCCGTCAACCGCGCGAGCCCCGCGGACGCTATCGTCGTCTGCGCGGCGGGCGGGCTGCCGGGTGAATTGCACAAGCTGTGGCGCGCCAGCGGCCCCGGCAATTACCACCTCGAGTACGGCTACTCCTGCATGGGCTACGAAATCGCGGGCGGCCTCGGTGTGAAGCTCGCGCAGCCGGAGCGCGAAGTGATCGTGCTGGTCGGCGACGGCAGTTACCTCATGCTGAATTCCGAGATCGCGACCTCGGTGGCGCTGGGGCTGAAGCTGACGATCGTGGTGCTCGACAATCGCGGCTTCGGATGCATCAACCGGCTACAGCAGTCCTGCGGCAGCGACGCCTACAACAACCTGTTGCCGGATCTGCCCGCGATCGACTTCGTGGCGCACGCGCGCTCGCTCGGCGCGCAGGCCGTCGGCGTCGACGGCATCGACGGCCTGGAAGAGGCGCTGGATGCGGCGTTCGCGGCCGCGGTCACGCGAGTGATCGTGATCGCAACCGATCCGGCAAAGTCGACGGAGGCCGGCGGCGCCTTTTGGGACGTGCCGGTGCCGGAAGTCTCAGCGAGCGCGGCGGTGCAGCGCGCCTATGCGGACTACACGAAGAGGCGCCCGCGATGACGATCCGTATCGGCATCAACCCGCTCACCTGGAGCAACGACGACCTGCCGGCGCTGGGTGCCGACATCGACCTCGAAACCTGTTTGCGCGAAGCCGCCGCCGCGGGTTACGCCGGGGTGGAGCTGGGTCACAAGTTCCCGCGCCGTGCCGACCTCCTCGGCCCCGTGCTCGAGCGGCACGGCCTTGCCCTCGTCTCCGGCTGGTACAGCCTGCGCCTCCTGGAGCGCACCGCCACGGAGGAGTTCGCCGCGATGCAGCCGCACTTCGAGCTGCTGCAGGCACTCGGCAGCGGCGTGATGGTCTGCGCCGAAGTCACCGGCTGCGTGCACGGTGACCTGCAGGCGCGCCTGTCGCGGCGACCCCGCCTGCCCGGCCCAGCCTTCGCGCAATTCGCGCAACGCCTGGAGGAGCTCGCCGCGCGCATGCGCGAGCGCGGCATGCGCCTCGCCTACCACCATCACATGGGCACGGTAGTGCAGTCCGAAGACGAAGTGGACGCACTGATGAGCACCTGCGGCCGCGAAGTGGAGCTCCTGCTCGATACCGGGCACCTGCGCTACGCCGGCGGCGATCCCGTCCGCGCCGCGCGCCGGCACGCCGCGCGCATCGCACACCTGCACTGCAAGGACATCCGCCCCGAGGTGCTCGCACGTTGCCTGAACGGCGATACGAGCTTCCTGGAGGCGGTGCTGCAGGGTGTGTTCACCGTGCCGGGGGGCGGCTGCATCGATTACGCGGCCGTCATCGAGCCCCTTTTGGACGCCGGCTACGCCGGCTGGATCGTCGTCGAGGCCGAACAGGACCCCGCCATCGCCGATCCGGTGAGCAACGCAACGCTCGGCTTCGAAACCCTGAGCCGCATTCTCGACAACCGCCAATAGCGGATCCAAGGTTTTCGCGCGCAAGCGGTACCCGCCGGGCGTGGCAGAGCCGCGCTACTG
>CAZSKQ010000007.1:44436-69328 GCA_964607425.1 uncultured Woeseiaceae bacterium | reverse complement strand
CCGCCGTCGAACGCACGCGTGTCGGTCGCCTTCGTTTCCGGGATCGAGCGTGCGAGCGCCGCGGCCTGCTCCGCCTTGTCGCGCGCGTACTCGAGGCTGGTGCTCGAGGGGGTGCGGATCTCGACCGCGATCGTGCCGTAGTCGGCCTTCGGCAGGAATTCACTGCCCCCGAAGGTGCCTTGCAGTACCAGCGCGGCAACCAGCGCGACAACCGAAATCGCGGCCATCCACTTGCGATGGTGCAGTGCCCAGGAGATGACGCTGCCGTAGCGGTCCGCCTGGCGATCGAACCAGTCATTGAAGCTTTGGATATACCTGCCGAGGCCCCGCTGCTCGCGCTGCCGGTAGCCGGGCGGATCGCCCCAGTAGGCCGATAGCATCGGATCGAGCGTGAAGGCAACGAGCAGGCTGACCAGCACCGAGGCCGCCACGGTCAGGGCAAACGGGCGGAACCACTCGCCGGCGCCGCCCCCCATGAAGGCCACCGGGACGAACACCGCGACGATGGACAGGGTGGTGGCAGTGACCGCGAGCCCGATCTCTGCCGTGCCCTTGCGCGCAGCGGTAACCCTGTCCATCCCGCGCTCCATGTGACGAACGATGTTCTCCCGGACCACGATGGCATCGTCGATCAGCACGCCGATCGCGAGCGAAAGGCCCAAAAGCGTCATGAAGTTCAGGGTGAAGCCGCACAGCCAGATGGCGATGAACGCGGCAATCGCGGACGTCGGCAAAGACAGGCTCGTGATCAGGGTGGAGCGCCAGGAATTGAGAAAGGCGTACACCACGAAAATGGTGAGGCCGGCGCCGAAGATCAGCGCATGGATGACGTTGGAGAGCGAATTGGCGGCGTCCTCGCCGCCGTCATAGGTCACCTCGAGCCGGGTGCCCTCGGGCAGGGTCTTGTTGATTTCCGCCACTTCGTCGCGCACGAGTTCCGCGACCTTCACCGTGCTGGATTCGCGCGAGCGCACCACCGACAGGCCCACGTTCGCATGCGCGTTGCGCAGGCTGTAGCTCTCGGGCTCGGCGAACCCGTCCTCGACGGTGGCGACATGGCCGAGCCGCACGATCTCGCCGTCCACGCGCTTGACCACCACGTCGTTGAATTCGACCGGAGACTCGATGCGGCCGACCAGGCGGATGTTCTGTTCCTCGAGGGGTCCCGTGACCCGACCCACCGGCGCCGTGGTGTTCTGCGCCCGCAGTGCCTCGACCACCTCGCCGACCGAGACGTTGAACTCGCGCAGCTTGTCGGCGTGCAGCAGGACCGACAGCTCGCGGCGCAGCGCACCCTCGACCTCCACCACCGCGACGCCGTCGAGGCCGCGCAGGCGATCGGCAAGCACGTCCTCGGCCAGCCGCGAGATCTCGGCGTGCGTCTGCTCATCCGACGAAAGCGCCAGGTTCATGATCGGCTGGGCTGCGGGATCGAAGCGGTACAGCACGGGCTCGCGCATCTCGACCGGCAGCTTGTAGCGTACCGAGGCGATGGCGTTGCGGATCTCGTCAGCGGCCGCCGGCATCTCCTTCTTGAAGTCGAAGATGATGACGATGCGCGCGTTGCCCTCGTAGGAAGTCGAGCGAATCTCGTAGACCTGCGGAATGCTCTGCAGCGCCTTCTCGACCCGATTGACGATCTCGCGCTCGACGGTTTCCGGCGATGCGCCCGGGTAGGGGAAGTTGACCACCATCACCGGCTGCTCGACGTCCGGGATCTGGTTGACGCGCAGATTCTTCAGCGCCAGGAGCCCCAGGCACATGAGCACGATGATCATGGCAACGGTGGTCACCGGTTGCCTGATACTGAAATCGGAGAGCAGCATGACTTACTTCTCCGCGGAAATCGTCACCGGTTCCGCGCCGCCCGCGAGCTGCGCCGCCTGGCCGTCCTTCAGGGTCGAGCCCGGGTAGCGCAGCACGGTGTCTCCTGCAGCCAGGCCGGCGTCGATGGCATAGCGGCCGGTACGCTCGTCTTGCGCGCCGAGATCGAGCGCCACCTGCTGCAGGATGCCGTCCTCGAAGCGCCAGGCGAAGGCGCGGTCGCCATCGCGCATGATCGAGGCGGCCGGCAGCGTAAGCCGCGCCGTACTGCGGGCTTCGATGCGGCCCTCGGCATACAGTCCCGCGACCCTCGGCATCTGCCCGGGGTCGTCAAAGCTCACCAGGACCCCGACCTGGCGCGTCGTCTCTTTGGCGGTAGGGTTCACGCGTACCACGGTGCCGGCAAAGTCGGCTCCGTCAAAACCCTGGACGCGGAAATGCACCTTCTGGCCGGCGGCCACCTCGCCGATGTTGTCGGCGGATACGCGACCGGCGAAGCGCATGCTGGCGGGATCCATCACCTGCATGAGCTCCTTGCCCACCGAGGCCGTGTCGCCGGCGGAGACCTTGCGGTTGCTCACCAGGCCATCGAAGGGCGCGCGCACCTCGGTGCGTTCCAGCTGCTGGCGGGCAGCCGCCACCTGCGTGCGGGCCGCCTCGGCTTCGCTCTGCGTGCCGTTGCGCTGGATCGCGGCGTCTTCCAGTTGTTGCGCCGAAACCATGTTTTCCTCGCGCAGCTTGAGGATGCGCTGGTACTGGCGTTCGGCTTGCTCGTAGGCCAGCTCGGCGGCGCGCGCCGACGCCTCGGCAGACGTCAGGGCGTCGCGAATGGCCGCCGGGTCGAGGCGCACCAGCAGGTCCCCGCGGCGGACCGGGTCGCCATTCTCCTTCAGGACCTCCAGCACGACGGCGGGCACTTCCGCGCGCAGGTCGGCGCGCCGCTCGGCTTCGACGGACCCTGTGATCAAGGGACCGGACGCGAGCGGGCTCTCGCTCACGGTAACGAGGTCTTCGGGCGCAAGCAGCAACGGCGCCGCGGCGGCCTGCTCGGGGGGCATGCTACCGGCCCCCTCGGTGCAGGCGCCAAGGGCGATCATCGAAGCCAACAGGACGAGCGCCACACCCGCGTGGCTGGCGCTTCTGATTAGTTTAAGCACGCAGTGTTCCCTCGGGCACCGGCATGTGGCCCGGAAATCCATGGAAAAGTTGCACCGGGCAATCGGTTTGATGCTTTATCTTGGGGATTGGTTGCAAACGACCGCCCGGGCGTCGGCGGCGCCCGTTCGGGGGCGGAAGTCTAGCGGGGAAATCTTACGCCTGCCATGGCCACATAGCCTCTTTTTTCCGGGGCCGGCCGGCATGGCGGAGCGAGTGCCCTAGAAACCCGCATCCCCCGTGGGCCAGGCCGGGCTGTCCCCGAACTGCTGCCCGCGCTCGTCGACATGGCGGATTGCCTCTTCCATGATCTCGAGGCCCTGTTGCAGCGTCTGCTCCTCCATGTTGAGCGCCGGGTACATGCGGATGTTGTCCTCGCGATCGCTGATCGCCCAGACGCCGTTTTCCAGCATCCGGCTGCGGACCGCCCGCGCGTACCACCAGTCCTTCTCGGCCGCCTCCGGGCTCCGGATGCCGACGCCCAGGAGCAGCCCGCTCGTCCGCACTTCCCGCACGATCCCGTAACGCTCCCATCCGCGCATGATTTCGGCGGCGATCTCACCGAGCCCCGCCGCGTGCGCGATCACGTTGTCGCGCTCGAAGATCTCGAGGGTCTTCAGCCCCGCGGCGCAACCGGCGGGGGTGCCGGCGAAGGTCGAGCCGGAGTGAAACTCCGGGCAGTCGCCCAGGATCTCGTCCTTTGCCGCGATTCCCGCGCAGGGCGCGATGCCGCCGGAAAGGTTCTTGCCGACGACCAGGATGTCCGGCAGCACGTCGTAATGCTCGATCGCCCACATCTTGCCCGTGCGGCCGAGGCCGGTCAGCACTTCGTCGATTACCAGCAGCCAGTCGTTCTTGTCGCAGAGCTCCCGCAGGCCGCGAATGAAACGCCGCGGCGGGATCCAGTTGCCGCCTTCGGCGAGGCCCGGCTCCACGATAACCGCCGCGATGGAGTCGCGCGGCGCGATGCTTTGCGGCACGTGGTTGTCGAGATACCAGAGGCAATACTCGACGTACTGGTCGAGGTCCATGCCCGCCGGGCGGCGGTCGGTGAACGGGTAGGGCGCCTTGATCACGCCGCCGGTCCACGCTTCCAGGTAGCGGTTCAACCCGCTGTCGAAGCCGCACATGAGCTTCGTGCCGAGCCCCATGCCGTGGTACGCCGAGCTGAAGGTGATGACGTAGCGGCGCTTTTTCTTCGTCAGCGCCAGGTGCACCGCCGCTTCGGCGGCGTCCGTTCCGGACACCTCGTAGTTGAAGCGCGGCAGCGCCCGCCGCGGCATGATTTCCGCCAGCCGCTCCGCGAGCTCGTAGCGCAACGGGTGATCGTAGTGGAAGCCGTAGCGCCGGTGTGCGGCATCGACCGCGTCGATGATCTCCGGGTTCGCATTGCCGACGGGGTTCGTCGCCCAGCCGTTCTGGAAATCGATGTAGCGCCTGCCGTCGACATCCCACACGAAGTCGCCTTCCGCCCGGTCCACGACGATCTGGCTCGCGACTTCGAAGCCCCGGCCTTGCGCTTGCTCCAGGTCCTTCCGGAATCGCAGGCCGTCCTTGAACAATGGGATGCCGCGTTCCAGCCACTCGCGGGTCTTCGGTCCGGGTATCCGCCTTTCCGTCATTTCGTACTCTGCCGTCCTGGATTTCCGTTTCGACTACAGGGTAAACGAATTGAGAAAGCACTTCTGCCCGCTCACCACACCGCGCAGGCTCTGCTGCGCACTCAGGTGAACGCATTTTGAGCCTCAGAATCGATAACGGATCCCCAGGTGGAGCGCTTCTTCGAGCTCATCGGTACCCTCGAGCAGGTCGATCTCGAACTGGCGATACCCCACGAAGCCCGTGATACGGTCCGTCAGGGGCATTTGCACGCGCCCGGTCACGTCCCACAACTTGTCGGCCGCGCCGAACGTCAGGATGTCCGGAGCGTAAGCGACCTCCCCGACGAGTTCGATGTTCGGGCGGCGTAGCAGCTCGAATCGCGCTTCCGCCGCGATGGCAATGCTGAAGACGTCCGTGTTTTCCGCGCTCAACATGGCAGCGTAGCCGACCGGTCCGAACTTGATACGCAGGCGATCGAAGCGCAACGCGCTCGCCTCGACGTAATAGCGCCCGGTGGCGACGAGGTCACGGTTCTCGTCCCAGAACAGGCCGAACTGGACCTCGGTTCCGGTTCTCGCCTGCGACTGGATGTAGCGCAGGTCCACCGATTCGCGGCTGACCGCGACCTCGGCCGCCGTCTCCTGGGCCCCCAGTTGCTGCGGCAAGGCCCCAATGGCCAGGCAAAGTACCCAAACAGGCGTCAGCTCGATACGGTAGCGCATGGCGTCGCTCCTTGTTTGCGGCCGGCGTCGGCGGGAGAGAAGCCATTTGTGCAGGTCCGGGGGTGGTTCGTACATTGGCCATTGGTACTATGCGCCGGCAGGGCGGCCCTGGTTGTGCACGGCCAGAACGTGCTAACCCTCCAGCGGCCACCCAGCTGTTGCGTCGAAACCACAATCCTGCCGGTAGCCGGCGGCGCCGTTCGGTCACTATCGGCAGCGGCACTCCAAAAAAGGCGTTCTCTGCTACGGTTGCATGGGGTCGGATGCCCGGTCACCATTCACATATCCCGATAGCAAACCGAACACAGAGGTTCAATGAATGAGTAATTTCGAGCCGCAAGCAGCGAAGATCCGCAACCAGCCAGGATTTATTGCGGCACTGGATCAAAGCGGCGGCAGCACGCCCAAAGCGCTGAAACTCTACGGCGTGGAAGAAAGCGCCTGGTCAAGCGAGCAGCAGATGATGGACCTGGTCCACGAGATGCGCACGCGCATCGTCAGCAGCCCGGCGTTCACCGGTGACCGGATCGTCGGGGCTATCCTGTTCGAAGTCACCATGGATCGCGATTTCAACGGCCAGCCCGCCGCCGATTACCTGTGGAACACCAGGCAGATCGTTCCTTTCCTCAAGATCGACAAAGGCCTTGCCGACGAGGCGAATGGCGTCCAGCTGATGAAGCCCATACCCGCACTTGACGAGCTGCTGGAAAGGGCCAGAACCAAAGGCATCTTCGGCACGAAGGAGCGTTCGGTCATCAAGCAGAACAATCCGGAAGGCATCAAGGCCGTCGTGCAGCAGCAGTTCGACGTGGCCAAACAGGTGCTGGGCCACGGCCTCATCCCGATCGTCGAACCCGAAATCGATATCAAATGCCCCGACAAGGAAGGCGCCGAAGAAAACCTGAAGAAGGAAATTCTCGCGCAACTCGACGCGTTGCCGGCGGACCAGCAGGTGATGCTGAAGCTCACGCTCCCGGAGGTCGACAATCTCTACGCCGATCTCGTCAAGCATCCGCGGGTGCTGAAAGTCGTTGCGCTGTCAGGCGGCTACACCCGCGAAGAGTCGAACCGCCGCCTGGCGAGGCAGAACGGCGTGATTGCAAGTTTCTCGCGTGCCCTGACCGAAGGCCTCAAGGTTGACCAGAGCGATGAGGAATTCAACGCAGCGCTCGATGCGTCCATCCAGAGCATTTATGAGGCCTCGAAAACCTGATACCCGCTGACGCACGTTCGCGATACGAGGCCCCGGCGCGCAAGTTGCCGGGGCCTTTTTCAACGTCCCCCGCACCACGCGGGAAGTGCAGGAAACCAATGTTTCACCATGTGGCGGGCAGGCGCCGAATCTTCGGGTTCGCGGAAGTGCCCGACTACAATGACTCCCCTCCCGACCCAACAGGAAAACCTGCTTGAAGGACCACCGACTGTTGAGCGGCATTGCGCTGCGTGACCGCATCCTCGCCGACGTGGCTGACGAAGTTTCCGCTGCGTCGGAACGACACCCCCTGGGACGGCTGGTCTCGATCAGCATCGGCGAGAAGCCGGAGGTTGCCGTTTACGTCCGCAACCAGGCCAAGGGCGCAGAAAAAGCAGGTATTCCGTTCGAGCAACAGGTGTGGCCCGCCGATCTGTCGCAGGAAGATGCCAAGGCCCGGCTGGTCGCGATGAACGACGACCCGGACGTGCTCGGCATGATCCTGCAACGGCCGGTGCCGGAGCAAATTCACGTGCGCTCCCTGCAATCCGCGATCCATCCGCTGAAGGACGTCGAAGGCATGAACCCGGCGTCCATCGGTAACATCGTCTACAACGACCTCGCGCTCGCGCCGTGCACGGCCGCGGCGTCCGTCGAGCTGATCAAAGCAACCGGGCTGAACCTGCACGGCCTCGAAGTCGTGATGATCGGTCACTCGGAGATCGTCGGAAAACCGGCCGCCTTCATGCTGATGGCGGAGGGCGCAACCGTGACCGTATGCCACCACATGACGCGTTCGGTCGCGGCGCACTCGCGGCGAGCCGATGCGGTACTCGTCGCCGTCGGCAAGCCGCACTTCCTGAAGGCGGACATGGTGAAGCCGGGCGCCGCCGTCATCGACATCGGGATCAACCACGTGACGGACGAGCAGGGTAACGACCGCATCGTCGGCGATGTCGAGATCGACAGCGTCAAGGAAGTCGCGAGCTGGGTCACGCCGGTGCCGGGCGGGGTGGGTCCGGTAACCGTGGCTATGTTGATGCGCAATGCCATCACGGCTCACCGGCGGCAGATCGCGGCGGGGTGGCTGCGCTGAGGCGCTCCCGATCAAGCAGGTATTGACGCCAGTCAATGCCGCGGAGTCAGTCACGCTGGTGGCGCATGTTGGCCGTTGGGGGTTCGCGCGCAGTGCGCGCTCCTGCAAATGACCTTTCCTGGCAGTTGTCTTCACGGGGCATGTCTGCTGGAATGGAGAGGGTGTCCGAATCCTCAAAGGAACACCCCATGACCCAGCCCGGTTTCCTGCACCGTGCGCTATGCGCCTGCGTTGCGGTCCTCGTCTTACTCCCGGCAGTCCGGGCCGACGAAGGAATGTGGACCATCGACAACTTTCCCTCCGCGGACGTTGCTGACAAGTACGGGGTAGCAGTAACCGATGCGTGGCTCCGTTCGGCGCAACTCTCGACCACGCGCCTGGAAAACGGCTGCACCGGCTCCTTCGCTTCGCCGGATGGTTTGATTCTCACGAACAATCACTGCACCTGGGGCTGCATCCGGAATCTCAGCACCGACCAGCGCAACCTTTCGGACGAGGGCTTCTACGCCCGGTCGGCCGACGAGGAGCTGCGCTGCCCCGGCCAGCAGGTTTCCGTGCTGGTGGCGTTCAGGGAAGTTACCGATGAGGTTGCCGACGCCACGGCGGGGCTTCCCGCCGCCGCGGCGAACGACGCCCGCAAGGCGGCTCTCACCCGGCTGGAAGCGGCCTGCGAGAAAGCGTCCGGCGGCGAGCGGCGCTGCGAGGCGGTCACGCTCTACGATGGCGGGCAGTACTTCATCTACGAATACCGGCGCTACAACGACGTGCGGCTCGTGTTCGCCCCGGAGCTCGCCGTCGCGGCTTTCGGCGGGGACCCCGATAACTTCAACTTCCCCCGCTGGTGCCTCGACATGTCCTTCCTGCGCGCGTACGAGGATGGGAAACCGGCCAGGACGCCAAACTACCTGACCTGGCGCGGCGCCGGACCGCGGTCCGGAGATCCCGTTTTCGTTACCGGCCACCCCGGCTCGACGGATCGTCAGCTTACGATGGCGCAGCTCGATTTCCTGCGTGATGTCGTCTATCCGACCTGGCTCATCCGCTATTCGGAACTCCGCGGCCGGATGCTGGCCTGGGGCGACACGAGCGATGCCGCAGCGCGCGCGGTGCAGCAACGCATTCTCGGTATCGAGAACGGCATCAAGGTGCGCCGCAATCAGCTGAAGGCGCTGTTGAACGACGAGATGATGGGGCAAAAAGCGGCTCAGGAACGCGAGCTCCGGGAAGCCGTGGCGGCGGACCGGCGGCTGGCAGACCGGTACGGCAGCGCATGGAGCATGATCGAAGACGCGATGGAGGTGCAGCGTAATATGTACGAGGAGCACCTGTTCATCGAGGATGCGGCTGCGTTCAACGGCGACCTGTTCGATTACGCGCGTGACATCGTCCGCGGTACCGCCGAGCGGGAAAAGCCCAACGAGGAGCGCCTGCGGGAATACACCGAAGCCGCGCTGCCGCGCATCGAGTCGCAGCTTCTGGCCGACCGGCCGTTCGATGCGGGGTATGAAAAGCTGACGCTCCAATACTCGCTGGAGAAGCTGCGCGAGTACCTCGGCCCGGACAGCCCTTACGTCCGGATGGTGCTGGGCAAGGCATCGCCGGAACGGCTCGCGGCGAGGCTCGTGGAAGGCAGCCGGCTGGATGAGGTGGAGTACCGCCGTGAGCTGTGGGAAGGCGGCGCGACGGCCGTCAAGGCCAGCGACGATCCGATGATCAAGCTGGCGCTGGCCATCGATGACGAGGCTCGCGCACTCCGCGAGCGTTTCGAAAACGAGGTCGAAGCGCCCGTCAGGCGCGGCGAGGAAATGATCGCGGACGCGCGCTTCCGCATCTACGGCACGAATACCTATCCTGATGCAACCTTCACGCTGCGCGTCACCTACGGCGCTGTCGAGGGCTGGACGGAAAAGGGCGAGCTCGTCGAACCGTTCACACACACAGAACGGCTGTTCGAGCGCGCCACCGGCGAACCGCCGTTCGCGCTGCCGGAAAGCTGGCATGAGGCGCGGGAGGCGCTCGATCCGTCTACTCCCTTCAACTTCGTGGCCACGACCGACATCACCGGCGGCAACTCCGGCAGCCCGGTCATCGCCGCCGATGGTGCACTGGTCGGGATTGCTTTCGACGGCAACATCCATTCGATCGCCGGCGCCTACTGGTTCGACCCCGCCGTAAATCGCACCGTGGCCGTGGACGCCGCGATCATGCTCGAAGCGCTCGATAAAGTGTACGGGGCGCAGCGCTTGTTAGACGAGCTGACCGTCGCGGAGTAAACGCGCACGAGAAGACGCTGCGCGCATATAGTGGAACGTCAAGCCTGAACGGCACATAGTGAAACGCCGGCAGTGCGCGGCAACAAACCCGCTTCGCGCATGTTCGCGCTGCAGCAAAACCCCGCAGGCGCAGCGCTGCGGATTCATCTCCCCGTGAGCCGCGTTTAAGACACACTGTTGCTGGAGCGGTGCGTTTCGGGGAAGGATGCTTCCACTGCACAGACGTCAATTGACATTGTGCCCGGCCGTCGTAGAATCGAGACTGTCAAAAATTTCTCAAAGAAATTCATAACTTTAAGAGTTGTGAAGTTAGCCGCTAAGCGGCTGCAGGGACAGCACTAGAGGGGCAGTAGATGCGTTTGCTTGCGAAAAATTCGCTCCCGGGGAACCAGAGATCGAGCCTGCGTGCGCTTTACGGCTGTTTGCTTGGCGTAGTGGGTGCGTTCCTGTTCGGCTGTGCGCCGCAGGAGCCCGAGAATCCCGGCACCGAACCGCATATTCGCGTCATCACCACGGAGCAATACCTGAACTCGCTGGAGTACATTTTCGGACCCAGCATCGATTTGGAAGTTGAGTTTCCGCCGTTGCAGCGCCGGGATGGACTGCTGGCCAACAGCGCCGCCAGCGAGGGCATCAGCGACACGAAGCTCCAGCAGTTCCAGCGCGCCGCCTCCAGCGTGGCGGCCCAGGTGGTGGATGCTCAACATCGTGACTACCTGATTCCCTGTACTCCTGCGTCGATCGATGCCCCGGACGCCCAATGTGCTACCGAGTTCCTGTCGGAGACGGGGCGTCTTCTGTACCGGCGCCCCCTGTCCGACGTCGAGCTCACGGCCTATGTCGAAGGCGCGGCACAGGCGGCTACGAAGCTCAATGACTTCTATGCCGGTCTCGCGGTCGCGCTGGAGGGGATGCTGATCAGCCCCAACGTGCTCTTTATCGTCGAGCATGCAGAGCCGGATCCGAAAGCAAAAGGCAACCTGCGCCTGGACGCTTACTCGCTGGCCTCGCGGCTGAGTTTCTTCCTCTGGAACGCCAGCCCGGACAGTGGGTTGCTCGATGCCGCCGCGAACGGTGAGCTGCAAACCAAGGCGGGGCTCGTTCGCAGCGTCGACAGGATGATGGCGAGCCCGCGGCTTGTCGACGGGGTGCGCGCGTTCTTCTCCGACATGCTCAGGTTCGATGAATTCGCAACGCTTTCCAAGGACCCTCTCATATACCCCACGTTCACGAGCGTGACGGCGGCGGCTGCCCGGGAGCAGACGCTGCGCACCGTGATCGATCACCTGGTCACGAACGAACAGGACTATCGGGACCTGTACACGACCCGCTCGACGTTCATCTCTCCGGTCCTCGCGGCGCTCTACGGAATGCCGGCAACGACCACCGGGTGGGCTCCATACACGTTCCCACCCGACAGTGCGCGTATCGGCCTGCAGGGGCACGTGAGCTTCCTGGCATTGAATGCTCACCCCGGGCGCAGCTCGCCCACCCTGCGGGGCATGGCGGTACGTGAGGTATTTTTGTGCCAGACGGTGCCGCCGCCGCCGCCGGGAGTGGATTTTTCAGCCCTGGAGAACCCCGACTCGGACTATCCCACGCAGCGTGCGCGGGTGGCTCAGCACGTGGAGAACCCCTCCTGTGCCGGCTGCCACAAGATCATGGACCCGATTGGCCTGGCGCTGGAGAACTTCAACGGCGCGGGGAGCTATCGGCTCAAGCAAAACGGCGTGCTGATCGACACGAGCGGCATGCTGGACGGAGTGGAATACGACAACGTCGCGGGACTCGCGCTGGCGCTGCACGACAACCCGGCCCTGCCGAGTTGCCTCGTGGAGCGTGTCTTCAGCTACGGCACCGGCGGGCCGACCAGCCCGGAAGACCGGGCGCTCCTGGAGTACCTGAACGAGAACTTCGCGACCGAGGGCTACCGGGTTCCCGGTCTGCTGCGAACAATCGCGCTCAGCGACGCTTTTTCGCGGATCAGGACAGACCCGGAACCCGCCGCCCCGGCTGAACGGCAGCCGGAGCGCAACCAGGATAGTACGGTAACAGTGACGGAAAACACCGCGGCGCAGAAGCCGCTGAGTTAGATTCGAATCCATAAGGCGAGATGTTCGCAGAGCAACAGGCGATCAGGAGAAATGAAATGGGCAAATTGAGCAGGCGCCGCGTATTGAAGGGCATGCTGAACGGCAGTGCGGTGACGATTGCGCTTCCTTTGCTGGATTGCTTTCTGAACGAGAATGGCACGGCACTCGCCTCGGGGGCTTCGATGCCGGTGCGCTTCGGCACCTGGGGCTATGGCCTGGGGATGACGTCCAACATCTTCGTGCCGAAGAAGCTGGGCGCCGGCTACGACCTGCCTCCGGAGATCGCCTCCTGGGACAGGGTGCGCGATCACGTGAACCTGATCACCAACACCACGGCTTTTCGGGATACGTACCAGAACCTTTGCCATTACACCGGTTGGGTGATTGCGCGCACCGGTGCGGCGCCGAAGGACAGCAACGATATCCCCGGCGAGACCATTGACGTCACGGTGGCGAACCAGATTGGCCGCACCACGCGCTTCAAGTCGCTGACGGCAACCGCCACGGGCGACGTGCGCAGTACCTACAGTTACCAGAACAGCGTGACGCCAAATCCGCCGGAGTGGTCGCCGCTGCAGTTCTACACGCGGTTGTTCGGACCGGAGTTCCCGGATCCGAACGCGGCCACGTTCACTCCCGATCCGCGGGTGATGGTGCGCAAGAGCGTGCTCTCCAGCGTCATGGACGAGACGCGGTCGCTGATGAAGAATGTAGGGGCGAGTGATCGGGCCCGCCTGGACCAGTACTTCACCGGCCTGCGCCAGCTCGAGAACCAGTTTGTCCAGCGTCTCCAGAAGCCGGAGCCGATCGCTGCCTGCCGTCCCGGCCAGGCGCCATTGGCCGATCCTTCGATGGACAAGGAGGCGGATACCGTCGCGCTGCGCCATCGCATGATGACGGAGCTGCTCGTAATGGCGCTGGCCTGCGACCAGACGCGTGTCTTCAACATGGCCTACGCTTCTTCTTCGTCCTCGATCATCATGGCGGGCTATCCGAAGCCGCACCACACCACGACTCACGAAGAGCCCGTCGATCCGCATCTCGGCTATCAGCCGCAGTGTTCCTGGTTCACGCGGCGAGCCATGGAGTCTTGGGCCGAGTTCGTCGAGGCATTCACGAAGATCAGGGAAGGCGATGGCACGCTTCTCGATAACGTCTTTATCTACGCCACGACCGATCACGGTTATGCCAGGACCCACACCCTCGACGGAATGCCGGTGTTCACCGCTGGTCGCGCCGGGGGCAAGGTCAAGACCGGCCTGCACATCGACCTGAAGGGTACGGCCGGCACGCGGGTAGGCTACACGGCCCTGCGCCTGATGGGTGTACAGGCACCCTCGTGGGGCACCCGGAGCAACGAGACCTCCAACGAGGTCGGCGAGATCCTCGTTTGAGCGCTAGTTCGATCGACCACTCCGGGGAGAGTCCACACTCCGTTCGGCCGGGTTCCCGGCCGGGCGGAGTTCTCCGGGCGTGGTGCCAGTGTTCTGATCAGCAGAGGGAGATTGCCCGGTGATACGACCGATTCGGAGCCTGACGGCAGGCGCACTGGTTTTCGCGCTGACTGCGCTAACGGTACCGGTTACGGGGACCGATGCCGAGGCCGCCGATATTGTCCCCACTACGCTCACCGCGTGGCCCGCCCCGGAGTACTGGCAATCGCCGGAGGACGCGACGCAGGAAGCATACGCACGCGTGCCGATGCCGCCGGGCATCCAGGTAATTGTCACGGAATTGGAAGGGCCGGTCTTCGCCGATGCGAGCGGAAAGACACTTTACAAGTGGCCCCAGAAGGACCTGCGCAACGGTTCGACCGGCGATCGCCAGGCCGGCGTATCGCAGTGCACCGATGAGGTCCTGCGGGTAACGTCGGGTTTGATGAGTCCGTACCCCGAGGGCTTGTTGTTGCCGGAGCTCGATGAGCGCCCGAGCTGCGTCGACGTATGGCCGCCGGTGATCGCCGCCGAGGGTGCCGAGCCGGTGGGTGCCTGGACGCTCGTTGCACGCGCGGATGGCGCGAAGCAGTGGGCCTATGACGGTTATCCGCTTTACACGTCCGTGCTGGATCAGGAGCCGGGCGACGTACTCGGCGCCACGAAAATCCAGGAAGGGAACGACTCGCCAGCCGTTCGGGTTCCCGCGGGGCCGCCGTCTGCCATTCCCCCCGGCTTCCAGGTGATACCGATGACGACCGGCCGCTTGCTCGTGACCGAGGATGGTTTCTCGGTCTACACGTGGGACGGCGACGAGGTCAACAAGTCCAATTGCTCCGACGCCTGCCTGGAAACCTGGGCACCGGTGCGAGCTCCGGGGAAGGTGATGGAGCGCGGCGACTGGACGGTCGTCGAACGCACGCCGGGAATCAACCAGTGGGCCTTCAAGGGCAAGCCGCTGTATACCTACAGGCAGGACCCGCGCACTCGCAGCCTCATCGGTAGTGATATTTCGGGCTGGCACAATGTTTACACCCAGCGAGCCCTCCCCCCGCCGGAAGGCTTTACCGTGCAGGATGCACGCATCGGCCAGGTGCTCGCCGATGCGCACGGCATGACCATCTATACCTATGCCTGCGCGGACGATGCGTTCGATCAACTGGCATGCGATCACCCGACGACACCGCAGGTGTACCGCCTCGCGATTTGTGGTAACGGCGATCCGGAGCTCTGTCGCGAGACCTTCCCGTACGTGCAGGCCCCGGCGGGCGCCGAAAGCGCGAGCCGGCTCTGGACCGTGCTGACAATCGATCCGAACACCGGCCACCTTGCCTCGCCTGACCAGGCAAACGCCTTGCGCGTGTGGGCTTACCGCGATCGCCCGGTGTATACCTTCGGCGGCGATGTCGAGCCGGGAGACACGAACGGTGACGCGTACGGCGAATTCTTCGGCTACCGGAACGGCTACAAAGCCTTCTGGTTGAGAGATGATTTTCGGGCAAATGCATTTACACGGTGAGCCAGGGCGGCATCATCGAGTGGGAAAGAGAGGAGGTGACCTATGAATGATGATCGGGCAATTACAGCGGTAAGGCCGCTGAGGGCACCTCGCGCGCTCGTCGGGGCGGTGGTGGCGTTCGCCATGATAAGCGCCGGAAACCTCGCGTTCGCCGAAGCGCCGGACGATGGGCGAATCGCGTATGTCATGACGCATCGCTATTGGGCGGTCCATGAAACCGAAAATGGGGAGGTCGAGTGCCCGCAGGGCTTCAATGACGGCCCGCGCGAGCAGTTCGACAAGCTGTTTAACGACGGCAAGGTGCGCACCGTTATGGAGACGCAGCTGATGCGCGAAGGCCGGCAGTGGCACCCGGAGACGATCACCGAGGAGCCGTTCACCTTCTATACCGCCCAGGGTGACATCTCGTACGGGCTGAATCTCGATGGCAACGCAGGCTCCGGGGATTTCACGAGCCCGGACGGTGCCGAGGGAATAGACAACGAGCTATACCGTGTAATCGGCTGTATCGCCAATTACCGGGCAGGCGGCACCATCTATCACTTTGAAAACGAGTACATGCGGCGGTACAACGACAATCGGTGGATCATCGAGCTGACAGACGTCGATGATATGACTAATGACGATTACGTCACGGTTACCACCTTCCGTGGCATGGATGGGTTGCTGACGGATGCCACCGGTGAGGATTTCATTCCCGGCGGCACGCAGCGCATCGACTTGCGCTGGGGCAAGGAGTACATCGCGCGGACCCAGGGAAAAATTGTCGACGGCGTACTGATCACGGAGCCCATTGACCAGTTCAGGTTGCCTTGGGGCGTTACGTTCAACACCAACGGCTACCAGGTTTTTCGCGGCATGCAGCTCCAGCTTCAGCTCGAGCCGCAATCGGCCGAGGGCCTGTTGGCGGGCTACGTGGATGTCTCGAAATTCAATCATCACCTGAACACATCGTGGTCGACTCACCACCAGAGCTACGGTCAGCTCTCGTCACCGTCCGAGTACCTCGCGATGAAGGAGCTGGCCGACGGCTATCCCGATCCTGAAACGGGTGTCAACACCGCGATTTCATCAGCGTTGCGGGTGAAATTCGTGCAGGCGTTCATTCAGCGACCGGATGAAGAGATGGTGAAGGTGGCATTGTCAAACTGATTGGAGTCCTGGCACGCGCGCCGTCGGTGCCTGCTGGCGCTGAACGGCGCCATGGACAGCACAGGGCAGGTTGATTTGTCGCAAGGCACCGGTAGTGCTGCATCGCTCCGGCAAGGCGCGCTCAGCTCGCGCTTCGCTGCCGCGATTTGAGAGCGGCGTTGGAGTGTTGGAGAGGGCAGCCGTCACCGGAGGCTTGGGCAAGCTGGTGACGGAAGCTGGCGAGTTGGGGGAGTAGCGGGCGAAGTTCGCCCACCAGAAGATTTCGTGGCCCAGGTGGAATTATCCGAGAGCGGAATGCTCAGGCTCGGATGAGGTGCCGCGCCCGCATATATTTCATCGATCATCGGAATGATCGGTTAAACGCACAAGGGGGAGTCAGAATGACAAGAATCGATAGCGGCATTCATGGTGCCGCCGATTCACGCACAAATTCCGTAGCCGCAACTGTACGCCGGGCACTGCGGCTGACGTTTCGCTCTGCTGTCGCGGCGGCGCTCGTTGCCGGAACGATCCACGCGCAGGAAAGCGCACCGATCGGCACGGATGGAGCGATCGAAGAAGTGATGGTGACCGGAACCCGCATCGTGCGGGACGGCTACCAGGCCCCGACGCCCGTTTCGGTGCTCGGCGAAGAGGCA
The DNA here is from genome assembly GCA_964607425.1 of uncultured Woeseiaceae bacterium. Classification (GTDB taxonomy): domain Bacteria; phylum Pseudomonadota; class Gammaproteobacteria; order Steroidobacterales; family Woeseiaceae; genus IDS-8. The sequence continues at coordinate 52,629 of CAZSKQ010000007.1, read as the reverse complement.
CTCAACGCGATGGCGGTGACGAACATCGCCGACGCGGTGAACCGGCTGCCCGCGCTTTCGCCAACGGTCACGTCGAAGAACTCGGCTTCGGCCGACATGACGGGCGGCATCCAGAACCTCAATCTCAGGGGGTTGAGCCCCGTAAGAACCCTGGTGCTGCTCGATGGCAAGCGTGTCGTGGGATCGACGCTTGCCGGCTTCGACAACAACGGCGGTGCGGTCGACGTCAACGCGCTCCCGAACGGACTGGTCGAGCGGGTTGAGGTCGTTACCGGCGGCGCATCCGCCGTGTATGGTTCCGACGCGCTGGCCGGCATCGTGAATTTCATTCTCGACAAGGACTTCACCGGTATCAAAGGTGAGGCTATCGGCGGTATCACGACGCACGGAGACAACGGGAATCACAAGGTGAGCGTGACGGCTGGCACACCGTTCGCCGACCACCGTGGCCATTTTCTGTTCTCCGGCGAAACCAGCTACACCGAGGGGATCCTGCACAACGACCGCTCGTGGGCAGATACCAGCTATTCAATTTTGCGCAACCCGGATTACGCGCCCGGCAATGGCGAGCCGCAATACATCACGGCTTCCAATACCGGGCTCGCGGTTGCCACTCCCGGCGGCTTGATCCTGTCGTGCCCGTCGGCGCCCGATACGACCTGCCCCCTGCGCGGCATCCAGTTCCTCGAAGGCGGCACTCCTGCTTCTTTCGAGTTCGGGCCAATTGTCAGCGGCCTCCTGATGTCCGGCGGCGATTGGAGAACGTCGAGAATCGACAATGTCGGTATGCCGGACCTGAATATCCGCCGGACCAACGCATTTACGCGCGGGAGTTACGACGTAAACAACGACGTAACGCTCTTCGCGGAGCTGTTGTGGTCCAAGACGAGATCGCGTGCATTCGCCGGCGTTCCCCAGTTCCACCTCGGTAACGTCACCGTCCGTTCCGGCAATCCCTTCATCCCGGACACCGTGCAAGAGCAAATGACCGCGCTTGGCATCTCCGAGTTCACGCTGGGAACGACGAGCGCGGACATGCCCTTTTTTGGACACGACAACACACGCATCACGCGCCTCTACTCGGTCGGCGCCGAGGGCAATCTCGAGTTCAAAACCAACTGGACCTGGGACGCCTATGCCCAGAGAAGTACGACGGACGTTGGCGCCACGACTCCCGGTGTGGAAATCACGGCCAACTTCAACCGGGCTGTCGACACCGTCGTGGATCCGGCCAGCGGTCGCTACGTATGCGCCGTCAACGCGGACGCCGATCCGGGCAATGACGATCCGGCGTGTGTCCCCTATAACGTCATGGGCATAGGTGTCAATTCGCCGGAAGCTATCCGCTACGCCACGGGCCAGGGCTGGACCAATATTGTTCTCACGCAGGACGTGATCGCCGCGAACGTCAGCGGCGATCCGTGGTCGACGTCCGCGGGGCCGATATCGCTTGCGTTCGGTGCGGAGCACCGGCGTGAATCCGTCGATACCTTCTCGAGCGAGCTGGACCAGGCGAGGGCTTTCTTCGCGGGCAACTTCACCGAGAGCAGCGGCGAGTACCGCGTGACCGAAGGTTTCGTGGAGACCGTGGTGCCGTTACTCGCCGACAGGCCTTTGGCTGAGTCGCTCGATCTCAACGGAGCGGTGCGTTTGACGAATTACAGCACCTCGGGTGACGTTGTCACCTGGAAGCTCGGTGCAGTCTGGGCGCCTGTTGAAGATTTGACCTTCCGTGCTACCCGTTCACGGGATATCCGCGCACCCAACCTGGGTGAATTGTTCAATTCCGGTCGGTCCGGCACCGGTTCCGTGATCGACCCCGAAAACAACAATGACCCGGCGACGATCGTGACGCGGGTCCAGGGCAACCCGAACCTTCAGCCGGAAGAGGCCGATACCACGGGGATCGGTATCGTCTATCGGCCCTCGTGGCTCTCCGGCTTCGCGGCGGCCATCGACTACTACGAGATTGAAATCAGCGATGCCATCGTCTCGCTGAGCAACCAGGAGTACGTCGATCGCTGTTTTGCCGGGGATACGGCAATCTGCCAGTTCATCGAGCGCGACTCCACGGGCATCATCACGTTTGTCGCGGTTCAGCCCGCGAACGTGCTGGTGCAGTCGACTCGCGGGATCGACTTCGACGTGAGCTATACGTTTTCTTTGGCCGATATCGGCCTGAACTGGGACGGAACCGTTGCCTTGCGCGGCATGGCGACCTACGTCGACTCGCTCAAGACGATCGACGACGACACCATCATTGAAGGTGCGGGCGTTAACGCCGATTCGGGAGCGCTGGGTCTCGATCGCGGCCTGTTCGTCCCCGATTGGCGTTGTCTCACGTCGGTGACCTATTCGAACATGCCGTTTTCCGCCACCTTGTCGGCACGAGGGGTCAGCTCCGGCGTCTACAACAACGCGTTTATCGAGTGCACTTCGGGATGCCCGACAGCGACCGAGGAACATCCGACCATCGACAACAATCATGTCGATGCCGTGACCTATTTCGATCTTTCCCTGAGCTACGACGTAATGGAGGGCGCGGGGCAGGTCTTTTTTGTCACAGAGAACCTTTTCGACGAGCCTCCGCCGCGGATCGCGGGTACTACCGACAATGGTTTCTACGCCGGACAAGGCAATGCGGACTACTACGATCGGATCGGCCGGATTTTCCGGGCGGGCCTGCGTTTCCAATTCTGACGTCGGGGTGCGATACGAGTGGCAAACAAAACGCGACATTAACCGGCATTTGAGGGGGATATGACCATGCGCCACCGGCCTGCCAACTGGCTCGTGACAGCTTCGCTTTGCCTGTCGTTATGCCCGGGTTGGGCATTCGCAGACCATGCGATCGATGCCACGCCCGCGCCCTATGCGGTGGAGGAAGTCCCACTTGGCCGGATTTCCGCGGACCTGGCCGCGGGAAAGGCGACCTCGGTCGCGGTGACGCAAGCCTACATCGAGCGCATCAAGGCCCTCGACGAAAGACTCAACGCGGTTATCCTCATCGCCCCCGATGCACTGGACCAGGCCGCCGCCTCCGATAAACGCCGGCAGGACGGGCGAGTTCTGGGGCCTCTGGACGGGGTACCGGTCCTCCTGAAGGACAACATCGACGCGGTCGGAATGCCAACGACGGCCGGGTCGTACGCGCTCGAGAATAACTTTCCCGTGCGCGACTCCGAGGTTGCCGGGCGCTTGCGTGCTGCCGGTGCGGTCATCCTGGGCAAGGCAAACACCTCGCAGTGGGCAGGCCTGCGCACGTCCGACACCTTCAACGGGAGCACGGTGGGTGGCGGTCCGCACAATCCTTATGACCTGGCTCGGACTGCATCGGGCTCCAGCAGCGGCTCGGGCGTTGCCGCCGCGGTAAGTTTCGCCGCCGCAACCGTAGGAACCGACACGACAGGCTCGATCATCAGCCCGTCCTCGCACAACGGCGTCGTCGGGCTCAGGCCGACGATCGCCCTCATTTCCCGCCGCGGCATCGTACCCGTCAGCCTGACGCAAGACACGGCCGGGCCCATGGCGCGGACCGTCCGGGATACTGCCATGCTGCTCACGGTCCTGGCCGGCTCGGATCCCGGTGATCCGGCATCGAAGGATGCAGATGCGCACAAGGTCGATTATGTGCAAGGGCTGACCCTGGACGCACTCAAAGGCAAGCGTATCGGAGTGCTGCGGGACACACGCGATTACGACGCGACGACCCGACCTGTGTACGACGCAGCGCTCGCAGCGCTGGCCGCCCAGGGTGCGGAACTGGTGGAGCTTCCGTCCGACATCCTCGAGGACACGAGCCAGGAACAGCGGCTTATCATGATCTACGACATCAAGGAGGACATGGCCGCCTATCTCTCCAGTGCACCGCCGGCCGTCGAACTGCGCACGATGGCAGACCTCATCGCGTTCAACCGCAACGACCCGAGGGAGCGCATCCACGATCAGGAATTTTTCCTCGCGGCGCAGGCAACCACCGAAGGCCGGAAGAACCCGAAGTACATCGAAGCCCTGGAATATGCGCAGCATAGAGCAGGACCGGAGGGTTTCGACCGCGCCTTCGTGGAATTCGACGTGGATGCTGTGGTGGCCGTTAGCAGGGGACCGGCGGAGCTGATTCCGCCCGACGGCGTCAGCGGCCTGCACGTCGCCGGCGAACGCCGGAAAGGTGCCGTGCCAGCATCCGTCAGCGGCAATGCGGCGCTCGCCGGATATCCCAACCTCACCGTTCCGATGGGCTTCGTGAACGGGCTGCCGATCGGGTTGTCGTTCGTCGGCCCGGCGTGGTCGGAGCAGTTGCTGCTATCGCTCGGCTATGCGTACGAGCAGGCGACGCAGGCGCGGGTGCCCCCGACTGCATATAAAGAGACCCCTTCCACGGAGTAAGGATACAGCCCGATCCAGAGCCGAGCTGATTCAGCGTACCGAGAGAAATGAACATGAGACACCGCGCGTCTTTGCTATGCCTTGTATTGATCTCTTCCCTCGCGATTGCGGCGGGAGCACGCGGAGAAGGCGACCATTATGTCGTCGAGGAGGTTTCTCTCAGCCAGGTTGCCGAAGACCTGGCCGCCGGCAAGACAAGCTCCGTCGAGCTCACGCAAGCCTATCTTGCCCGTATCGAGAAGTACGATGAGCACCTGAACGCGGTCGTCGCTATCGCACCGGATGCGCTGGAACAGGCGCGCGCGTCGGATCGCCGGCGGGCCCAAGGTAAGGCGCTGGGACCCCTGGATGGCGTGCCGATTCTCCTGAAAGACAACATCGACGCGGCCGGCATGCCGACGACGGCAGGATCATACGCGCTTGAAGCGAACGTGCCCGCGGAAGACTCCGAGGTGGTGGAGCGGCTGCGCGCCGCGGGCGCCGTCATTCTCGGCAAGCTCAACATGTCGCAATGGGCAGGATTTCGCAACACCGTGGCGTTCAACGGAAGCACCGTCGGCGGCAGCCCGCGCAATCCGTACAACCTGAGCCACTCCCCCGGGGGCTCCAGCTCCGGCTCCGGCGTCGCCACCGCGGTGAGCTTCGCCGCGGGCACGATCGGTACGGACACGGGCGGTTCCATCACCGGCCCCGCATCGGAAAATGGCATCGTCGGATTGAGGCCCACCGTCGCGCTGATCTCGCGGCGCGGTACCGTACCCATCAGCCTGACCCAGGACACTGCCGGCCCCATGACGCGCAGCGTAAGGGATACCGCCATGCTGCTCAACGTGATCGCGGGCAGCGACCCCGCGGATCCAGCCTCGAGAGAAGCCGATTCCCATAAAACCGACTACGTAAAGGGTCTGCGTGCCGATGCGCTCAAGGGCGTGAGATTGGGCGTGCTGCACATCAAGGCGTACTCCGAGCAGACAGAGCGCCTGTTCGAGGAAGCGCTTGCCGTGCTTGCCGCACAAGGAGCGGAGCTGGTGCAGATTCCTTCCGATATTTTCGAGGATCTCATTCCGGAGCAGCGTGTCATCCTGCTGCACGACTTCAAGGCCGACGTCAATGCCTATCTCGCGGGCACGCCGGCGGCGGTGAGCTCGCGTACGCTCGCGGACCTCATCGAATTCAACAAAACCGATCCGCGTGAAAGCATGCACAGCCAGGATCTCTTCCTGGATTCGCAGGCGACGACGGGCGGGCGTGAGAGTCCCGATTACACCGAGACAAAACGATACGCCCAGCGCCAGGCTGGAGCGAGAGGCATCGACCTGGCCCTGGCAAGATACGATGTAAGCGCCCTGGTAGTCCCCACGGCCAGTCCGGCGGACCTGATCGTGCCGGACGGGACTGACCGGTCTCATCCCGTTGACGATGTTACAAAGGGCGCCAGGCAACCATCGGCAACGACGTATGCGGCGGTCGCAGGATATCCGCATTTATCGGTCCCCATGGGATTGGTGGACGATCTGCCCGTCGGACTGTCGTTCATTGGCACTGCCTGGTCGGAGCCAATGCTGCTGTCGCTCGGCTATGCCTACGAGCAGGCCTCGCAAGCGCGCGTGACGCCTACCGCCTATAAACAAGCCGGCGCAAGTTCGTATGTCGTCGAAGAAGTCTCCCTCGAACAGCTCAGCAAGGATCTCGCGTCCGGGAAGACGACGTCCGTCGAGGTCACCAGGGCCTATCTCGCCCGCATCAAGGATTACGACGACCTTCTGAACGCCGTCATCAGCGTTGCACCCGATGCTTTGCAGCAGGCTGCTGCATCCGACCAACGCCGCGCGCGGGGCCGCGCGCTCGGCGACCTGGACGGTGTGCCTGTCCTGCTGAAGGACAACATCGACGCTGTCGGCATGGCAACAACGGCGGGATCGTACCTGCTCGAAAATAACATGCCGGCGCAGGATTCCGCGGTTGCGGAGCGCTTGCGTGCCGCAGGCGTGGTTACCCTGGGGAAGGCGAACATGTCGCAGTGGGCGGGCTTTCGCACCACCAAGGGCTTCAACGGGAGCACCGTCGGCGGCAGCACCCGTAATCCCTACGACCTGAGTCGTTCTGCCTGCGGCTCGAGCAGCGGATCCGGTATTGCCGGTGCCGTCAGCTTCGCGGCCGCCACCGTCGGCACTGAAACCAGCGGTTCCATCGTATGTCCTTCTGCCTATTCCGGCCTCGTCGGCATGAAGCCGACCATCGCGCTGGTCTCACGCCGCGGCATCGTGCCCATCGGTCTCACCCAGGACTCAGCGGGTCCCATGACACGCACCGTGGCGGATGCCGCGATGCTGCTCACGGTCATGGCGGGCAGCGACCCAGCCGACCCATGGTCCGAGGGTGCGGATGCGCACAAGGCAAACTATGTGCAAGGTTTGAACGCCGATGCGTTGCGAGGCAAACGCCTGGGCGTCATTCGCGACCTGCGCGAGTACGACGAGCAAACTACCGCGGTATTCGACGAAGCGTTGCGTGTGCTCGCCGCACAAGGAGCCCGGTTGGTCGACATCGCCGATAGCGGCTTCGTCGACATGCGGCCGGAAATGCGTGTCATTCTCTTGCACGATTTCAAGGAAGACCTGAATGCCTATCTCGCCGGAACGCCGTCGAGCGTCGAGGCGCGCACGCTCGCCGATCTCATCACGCTGAACGAAATGGATGCACGCGAAAGCATGCACGGGCAGGATTTGTTCATAGACGCCCAGGCGACCCAGGGAGGGCGGGAGAACCCCGGCTACATCGAAACGTTGGCAGCGGCGAAGCGTATCACGCGGGAAGAGGGCATCGATCGTTTATTGCACGAATATAATCTTGACGCGCTGGTGACGATCACCGGCGGCCCCGCGGACGTCATTCAACCCGACGGGACGTCGAGCGGCCATCCAACTTCCACGGCGCCAAAAGGCTCCGCCCCACCCTCCGCTACCACTTATGCCGCGATTGCGGGATATCCGCATCTTACGGTGCCGATGGGGCTGGCGGAGGGCCTGCCCGTCGGCCTGTCTTTCATCGGCCCGGCCTGGTCGGAGCAGCTTTTGTTGTCGCTCGGCTATGCATATGAGCAGGCGTCGCATGCGCGCGTTCCGCCAACGGTCTACAAGACGGGGCTGGTGGAATCTTTACGCTCGCAAGCAGCTTCGCTCGCGCCCACAAAGAATGCCGGTTCCACCCGGCAGCACGCAGGACACTGAGTTTGTCATTCCAGTTACGCTCATCGCGTGAAATTCATACTCCAAAGGAGAAAAAAAGTATGTGCCCGGAAGAGAAGAACCCAATGTGCGTTCAGAAGCAGCCACTTACCAAGGTCGCACGCTCGACGCTGAGGTTCTCTGCCGTAATGGCGCTTGTCGCCGGGACGGCCGTTGCACAGGAGAATGCGCCGAGTGTCCCGGATCAGGACATTGAAGAAGTCATGGTCACGGGTTCGCGCATCGTGCGCGACGGCTACGAGGCGCCGACGCCGGTGTCGGTGCTCGGCGAGGACGCACTGAATTCGATGGCGGTGACGAATATCGCCAACGCTGTGAACAGGCTGCCAATGTTTGCGGGAAGCGTGACCCCGAGCACTGTGTCCTCGAACGTCAGTACCGGTGAGGCTGGCGTCAATAACCTGGATCTCAGAGGCCTCGGCCCGAGCCGAACCCTCGTGCTGCTGGACGGTAAGCGGGTCGTGAGCTCGACGATCCAGGGTTTCGCACGTAACGGTGGTTCCGTCGACATCAACGCATTCCCAAACGGCCTCATTGAACGGGTTGAGGTGGTCACCGG
>CAZSKQ010000007.1:40723-44336 GCA_964607425.1 uncultured Woeseiaceae bacterium | reverse complement strand
GGCTTGATCGTGTCTTGCCCAACGGCCGGCGCGTGCCCCCTGCGCGGCACGCAGTTCCTCGCCGGCGGCGAGCCCGCTCCATTCCAGTTCGGACCGATTATCAGCGGAGTCGTAATGTCAGGAGGCGATTGGCAAACCTCCAGGATCGACAAGGATATTGGCCTGGCGATCGACCTGGTACGAAATACCGCATTTACGCGTGCGAGCTATGACATCAGCGACTCCACGACAGTTTATGGCACGCTGCACTGGTCCTATACGGAAGCCGACAACAACCGGTCGGTGCCAAACTTCAACCTTGGAAACGTCACGGTGCTCTCGGGTAATCCCCACATTCCGGATTCCGTGCAGCAGCAGATGACCGCGCTCAACATCCCGTCTTTCACCATGGGCACCGTGAATGGCGATATGCCCCACCTGCAGGCCGAGAACGAGCGCACGTTCAAGCGCTTCGTTTTAGGAGCCGAGGGCAATTTCGATGCCTTCGATACGGACTGGACCTGGGACGCGTACTACACGAGAAGCACGACAGACATCGTTATGAGTTCGCCCGGCAATCGCATAAATGCGAACTACGAGCGTGCGATCGATGCGGTTCTCGATGGCGGTGAGATCGTTTGCCGCGTCAATGCCGACGCCGATCCCACGAACGACGATCCGGCTTGCGTCCCATACAACCCGATGGGTATCGGGGTGAACTCCCAGGCGGCCATCAACTATGTCACCGGGAGGGGATACGCGGAGCAGCTCATAGAGCAGGACGTAATTGCCGTGAGCACCACGGGCGAGCCGTTCTCGAGCTGGGCCGGGCCGGTGTCCCTGGCTGTTGGCGCGGAACATCGTCGCGAGGAAGTGAGCGGCTGGGCGACCGACCTCGATGAAGCAAGCGCTTTCTTCGCGGGTAACTATCATGCGAGTCACGGCAAGTTCGACGTGACGGAAGCCTTCCTGGAGGCCGTGGTCCCGCTGGTTATCGACAAATCCTTTGCGGAGTCACTGGACTTCAATGGCGCGGTGCGCTGGACGGACTACAGTACCTCGGGTGAGGTAGTGACCTGGAAACTCGGTGCGACCTGGTCGCCGATCGAGGACCTGCGCTTCCGCGCGACGCGCTCTCGCGATATACGCGCGCCCAACCTGGGCGATTTGTACAACGCGGGCCGGACCGGTGTGGTTCCCAGCTACGACCCGGTGCTCGATTCGACGTACCTGATCAGGTCGCTGAATCACGGCAACCCGAACCTCGAGCCGGAGGAAGCCGACACGACGGGTATCGGCGTCGTTTTCACGCCGTCCTTCCTCGATGGCTTCGCCGCATCGGTTGATTACTACGATATCGATATCCGGGGTGCCATATCGACGCTCGACGGCCAGGAGATCATCGATCGCTGCTTCGAGGGTGCCACGGTCCTGTGTTCGTTCCTCCGGCGCGATGAGACCGGCCATATCGTCGACCTCGATGTCCAGCCCGCGAACATTCTGGCGCAATCGGCCAGGGGGCTCGATATCGATATGACCTACACCTTCCCGATGTCGAGCATCCGCTCGACCTGGGAGGGAAGCTTGCAGCTTCGGGCGCTCGCTACGCATGTGCTCTCCCTGAAGACCGTCGATGAGCAGCGCGTCATAGAAGGTGCCGGCGTGAATGCGGACGACATGGGTATCGGAGCCGGCAGTGCGCTGTTCGCACCCGATCTTCAATATCTCCTGTCGGCGACGTACGACAGGTTCCCGTTCTCTTCCACGCTGACCATGCGGGGGACCAGTTCGGGCGTCTACAACAATGCTTTCATCGCATGCGAGGCGGGGACATGCCCGGCCGCTACCCCCGAGCGCCCGACGATCAACAACAACCGTATCGACGCCGTGCACTACTTCGATCTCTCGCTCAGCTACGCCTTTTACGATGATCGGGCCGAAGCATTCTTCGTTGCCCAGAACATCCTCGACGAGGATCCGCCGCTGATCGCGGGAGAGCGCGGCGGCGGCTGGTATAGCGGGCATGGAAGCACGAACTTCTACGACCGACTCGGCAGAACGCTTCGTGTTGGCCTGCGGTTCGACTTTTAGAATTCGAAAGAGCCTTGAAGTTTTCGAATACGACTAACGTATTGACGCCGCAGGCGCGGCACGCGCCGCGCCTGTGCGTCGTACAGTGAATAGAAGAGGGGATATGCACCGTGGCAAATGAGACAAGTGTGGCCGGTACTCGGACCGGGGACCGTGTTTCTCACCTGATCAGGCAAGGTTCGATGCCGGTGAGCACGACCGCGATGCTGCTGGCGGCATTGCTGGTTGGACCGGTCGCTTATGCCCAGGGAACAGGGAGCCAGCAGGAGGAGGCTCAGGACGGCCAGGTCGAGGAAATTACAGTTACGGGCACACGTATTGTGCGCGCCGGCTACGAGGCACCGACGCCGGTGTCCGTACTCGGTGAGGATGCACTCAACACGATGGCAGTGACGAACGTGGCTAATGCGGTCAACAGGCTGCCGATGTTTGCCGCGGGCTCGAATCCGCGAAACGCGTCCGAAGACGTCAGTGGCGGCACGGCCGGCGTTAACCTCCTGAACCTCAGGGGCCTCGGTTCGACTCGAACGCTGATACTGCTGGATGGCAAGCGCCTCGTGAGCTCAACCATTACGAGCAGCGCGGTCGACATCAACGTCATTCCAAACGGGCTGGTGGAGCGGGTTGAGGTGGTTACCGGCGGTGCCTCGGCCGTGTACGGCTCTGACGCACTTGCCGGTGTGGTGAACTTCGTCCTCGACACGGATTACACCGGCGTCAAGGGCGTTGTGCAGGCAGGTGCCACGACCCATGGGGATGGCGAGAGTGCCCGGGGCTCTATCACCGCAGGCATTCCCTTCGCCGGTGATCGCGGGCGTTTCCTGTTCAATGCCGAGTATGCCCACTCCGATGGCATAAACCACAAGCCCAGGGACTGGGCCCGGACTGCTTACCAGATGGTCAGCAACCCCAATTACACGCCAACCAACGGCGAGCCCCAGCTCCTTAATGTTTTCGACGCAGGACTCGCTGTCGCCACCCCTGGCGGCTTGATCCTGTCATGCCAACCGTCGGGTGCAGCGTGTCCCCTGCGGGGAACCCATTTCCTCGATGGCGGCACGCCCGCCGCGTTCACCTTCGGCCCGATTGTAAGCGGTCTCATTATGTCCGGCGGTGACTGGCAGCACTCCAGGATCGACGAGGTTGGTAACCTGTCGATGGATGTAACGCGGCATAACCTGTTCGCACGCACCAGCTATGACATCAACGATTCCACGGAGGTCTATGTCACGGCGCACTATAATTTCTCACGGGGTGATAACGATAACTCCGTACCTAACTTCAATCTCGGCGATGTCACGGTATTGTCGGGGAACCCGTTCATACCTGAGACCGTGCAGGCGCAAATGACCGCGCTCGGCATCCCCTCGTTTACCCTGGGCACCGTCAACGGCGACATGCCAAACCTGCAGGCCGAGCACGAGCGCACGTTCAAACACTTCGTTCTCGGAGCCGAGGGCGATTTCGACCGTTTCGATACCTGGAGCTGGGATGCACACTACTCCAGGAGCACGAGCGACGTTCATATGACCGCGCCGGGCAA
>CAZSKQ010000007.1:39141-40623 GCA_964607425.1 uncultured Woeseiaceae bacterium | reverse complement strand
GTGTCCCTGGCGTTCGGCGCCGCACATCGCCGCGAAAAGGTAAGCGGTTGGGCAAGTGATCTCGATGAAGCGCAATCCTTCTTCGCCGGCAATTACCACGCCAGCTTCGGCAAGTACGACGTGACCGAAGGCTTCCTCGAGACGGTATTCCCGCTGGCGGTCGATCGGTCCTTGGCCGAGTCGCTGGACTTGAACGGTGCAGTGCGCTGGACGGATTACAGCACGTCCGGTGAGGTCGTCACCTGGAAGCTGGGAGCGACCTGGGCGCCGGTCAGCGACGTGCGCTTCCGCGTGACCCGCTCGCGCGATATCCGTGCTCCCAGTCTTGGCGACCTGTTCGATGCGGGTACGTCCGGTACCGGTTCCGTATTCGACCCTTTCACTAATACGAGTGTGACGTTAGCCAGCCGCACTACGGGCAACCCGAACCTCGAGCCGGAGGAAGCCGATACGACCGGTATCGGCGTCGTCTTCAGGCCGTCCTTCCTGCCCGGCTTCGGTGCGTCTATCGACTACTACGACATTGAGATCGATGGCGCCATAGCCGCTCTTGACGACCAGGAATATGTGAATCGCTGCTTCGAGGGCGTCACCGCGCTGTGCTCGGCCATTCATCGGGATGCCGACGGCTTCATCGAGCAAATTACCGTGCAACCGGTGAATATCCTGTCGCAGTCGACCAGCGGGCTGGATCTCGAGATGACCTACTCGTTCCCGCTGTCGAGCATCAGCTCGAACTGGGACGGGAGCCTGCAACTGCGTGCGTTGAGCACCTATGTGCTCTCGCTCGAGACCATCGACGACCAGGCCGTCGTCGACGGCGTCGGGGTGACCATGGATCCCAGGGGAACCGGAGCCGGTAACGCGCTGTTCGCTCCGGAGCTTCGCTATCTCTTGTCGGCGACGTACGATAACTACCCGTTCGTTGCTACCCTGACCATGCGCGGCATCGGATCGGGCGTGTACAGCAACACGTATATTGAATGTACGCCCGGTACCTGCCCGGCCTCTACGCCCGAGAACCCGACGATCAACACCAATCACATCGATGCGGTGAAGTATTTCGATCTCGCATTGAACTATACGTTCTATGACGACCGGGCCGAGGCATTCCTCGTCGCCGAAAACCTCCTCGACGAGGACCCGCCGCTCATCGCGGGATCGCGCGGCGCCGGCTTCTATATCGGGCAGCACAACAGGACGCTATACGACCGCCTCGGCCGCATGCTGCGGGTGGGAGTACGCTTCAATTTCTGATCCGGAGTCGGGGCAGCCCCGGAAAGCTTCAGGCAGGGAGCGCGCCTGGGCAGTAAGCGCTATATGTATGCGTTTCCAGTCTGCGGAACGCGGGCTCCGGCCTCACCCTGTCAGGGGTGAGGCCGGATTCTTTATCTGGTCTGGGAGCGTCGCCTGGTCGCCCGCATGGCGGGCTCCTACAGGTCCCGTTTAGTCCTTGGTCGCCCGCGTGGCGGGCTCCTACAG
>CAZSKQ010000007.1:15705-39041 GCA_964607425.1 uncultured Woeseiaceae bacterium | reverse complement strand
ACGCGCGGAGAACCCGCGCGCCCCTCCGGGTACTCAGCGGCTTGCCAGCTTCTTGCCGGCCCTGACCGTCTCGAAGCCGGAGTCGCCCCAGCCCATCACAAACACGTCGAATCCCTGGGCCATGCGCATCTCGATGTTGTCGGGTGAGGCGGGAATCCCGCAGGCCAGGTTGAATTCGTTGCACGCGCTCAGCACGGTCTGGATTGCATTCTCCCAGGCTTCCTCGTCCACGACGCGCTCGCCGTTCTCGTTCTCGGTGCTGAACACGCCGCGCAAGGTACCGGCGCCGGGCCAGAGGACGCCGATGCCCGGGACTGCCGCGATCTCCCGGACGTTCTCAAGTCCTTCGAGACTCTCGATGATTACCCAGCTGATGAGTTCGCCCTCGGGATTGAGCGGCCACAGGTCGGCAGCCTGCAGGTATTCCTTTTCGCTAAGGCCCCAGTACTCGGGAGCCATCCCGAGATCGTTTTCCATGCGCGTACCGCCGGCGGTCACGAAGCGCATGGCTCCGAGTCCGCGCTCGAGCTCCTCGGCACTTTCTACCTGGACGAACATGATGCCGCTCACGCCGGTATTCAGCTGCTGGCCAATATGCGCTGCCGAATACGGATCTTCGGAGACCTTCTCCATCTTGATCACGAGGGGATGCGTTTTGGCCGTAGCCCCCGCGGCGTGCATGGCTGTCATGAACTCCTGGAAGTGCGCGATCCCCGCATCGACCCCGCTATCTTCCATGCTGCCGTCAAAGAGATAGTCAGCGTCGGTGTAGGCAATGGCCTCCTCCGCGATCTGCCTCATCGGCTTCGCTTCGACCGTCTCGCCTGCCGGCATATGATTAGCGTGCGGTGCATACACCCCGAAGACCGGCTGCCCCTGCTCGTGCAGCACGATCATCGGATTGATTCGTTCCGACTCCTGGTCCGCGGCTTCTACCGCCTGCTGGCAGCCTATGACAGCAACGGCCACCGCCCCCCATTTGACCCATGAATGCATACCTTCCCACTCCTGTAACAGGCTGAAAAACACTATTTGCGAACTACAGCGCCTGTTCCTCGCCCCAGTTCATTCTTGAAGTCGTAATGATGCCGTCGCAAAGCCCGCGCGCGGCGTTCCTGCGTGCACAGTGACCGACGTGCCTTCCGGAGCACGTACTTCCCAGCTCACATCCGCACTGCTGGTCTGCCCTTCGGTATCGGAGTCCGGAGTCGGTCCGGTTGAGCCTCGCAGGTGGCCAACATCGACAACCGCATCCGTCAGGATCTCACCGGCGGCGCTCTGCAGTAGAGCTGTCACCGGTTTCGCTATGGGAACGTAGGAGGGGACGCCGGTTTGCACCCCCCGCTTCACAATGAGGCCTGCACCGTAATCGGTGGAACTGGTCGGCAGGAAGCCCAGGTTGCGCACGGTCGCGCTCACCCGGTAGACGCCGTCTTCAACTCGTTCGGAGCGCACATTTGCGAGGGCGATCCGGGGTAGTGACTCGAAGACATACAGCAACCATGGAACATTGAGCTGTGCCTGGTGCAGCCAGCCCTCGAGCGGCAGGCTTCCGGAACCATCGAAATCGTTTCGCCAGCCGCCAACTTCCACCACGCCAAGCTCGGGATGCTCGGCCCTGGTCCACGGCAGGAACGGCTTGCCTCCCCATTCCTCCTGGCTCCAGCGCCACTCTTCGTCCATGCTGATTGTGCAGTCTCCGTTGTAATCGAATACGCCCCTGGACCAGATCTCCGGCGTCCACGCGATGATGCCGCGATTGATATACGCCCAATCGATCAGCGTGCCGTAGATTGGCGGATCGAGCAGGCTCTCATAGACATTGGCAGCAGTCGCACATGAGTAGGGGTTCTTTTCCTGATCGCGCATAAGACGCTCATACTCGGCGCCCGTAACCCGATACAGATATTCCATGTCGAACGGCGAAAAGTCGCTCGGCGGCACCGAAGCCGGCGGTTGCCACAGCGTTCCTCCCGGAAATTGGCCTGCCGTGTGGAGCGAAACCAGCGCGGCAATGTTCGGGCGCGCCAGCACGGCGTCTACGATGGCCTTGGGTTCCGGCGTGTAGAGTGGGTACGGTTGCGCACCGAACTGGCGAAACGCCGGCTGCCAGTTACCCGGGAAGACCCGGTTGGAGTCGAAGGCACTGAGCCAATCCTCGTTGATACGCCCATCGTTGTCATTGTCGATGCCTTCCGTCGGGTATAGCCGGTAAAAGGGCCCATCGTCCGGGCCATCGCCTGGCTGTCGCTCGACCATCAGCGGGTAGCCCTCGGCGACCTTCCAGTCTCCTTCCGGATCCTGGACCCGCATTGACACGACGAGGCCGTCGTCGTTGATGTCCTCCGGAGGATCTTCAGCGGCCAGTCCGTCGCCATCCTTGTCCCAGGGATACAGGGTGCCGTCCCGAAAGACGCCCATGATTTTTCCCATCTCCGGTGCCTGGATAATCTGTTCACCCGAATCAGGATTTGCGTTCGGCTCAATGTACAGAGTCCGCGTGTCCAACGCGTCTCTTACTCGCTCATCCGTATCGTAGTTCGTTAGCAGAAAATGAATGAAGTACAGCGCTACTTCCTTGGAGAGGACCTGGCCGCCGTCGGAGTTACCGTCGATCCAAAGAGCCGGTTTCTCACTTGCCTTCCCGGTTTGCCTGTTGGTGAGCGTGAGCAACCAGAGCTGTCGTCCCTGTACACTCTCGCCTATGCTCTCGACAGTGACCAGGTTCGGGTAGTCCGCGGCCCACTGCTGGACCATCTGCGTAACTAACTGATGATCATGATGTTCCGCCCAATCTATGGGGGCCGGATCCGCCGCGGGTGCAGGGGCCGTGAGGATGACGGTGAACAAGGCCGCCGCCAGCAGGCCCGGCACACGAACGACAAATGAACTCCCAGTGCCCTTTGCTATTTCAACGAGCATGTCGTTAGCCCCTTTGTCGCATTTCAAACAGGTGAGTCTATTGCGCAGGCGGTACGGTTGAGTTCATAAGATGAAACGCACGTCGCCGGGTGGCCGCTGCCAGTGACAATTCTAACACCAGGTGTCGTCGATCTCCTTTATGCAACTTTCAAAACTGCGCAAGCCACGCAAGCAAGCCTGGCCCTTGTCGCGCACCGCGTTCGCGACGGTTCATACGTTGTGCAGAATCTTTTCGCGATACGAGCGCAGAACGCAACGATAGATCGGTTTTAAGTTCGAATAACATTGTTCTTTTCCTGGCCTGTTTTACTTCCACTGTCCCCTGCAGCATCAAGGTTAAACTGATGTATCATCCGGTGGCCCCCTGGCGAGCGTCCGGAATTGGCTTGGACATGTATGGTCCGCTCGGCAGGGAGTTGGTAGCGCACCGTGGCGGAAGCGCCGGGTGGGACTACCGCAGCGGGACAAAGTCACTCGCATAAACCTTTTCACGCGCACGTGCTCGCACGGCTGCTCGAGGTAGTGGAGCGCTTCACTGGTCTGAGTGTTGTGAACCCACGTGGGGATAGATGAGATAATGAGTACCCGTAACCTGGCCGTTCGTTCTGAGCGGCGGAAATCCGTGGCGTTTCACCAGGCGCTGGTGCGCACAGGCGTGGTGGCGCTCACGGCGTTTTTGGCCGCCGGCCCCGCGGTTGCCCAGGGACAAGCCGCTGCAGAGGACGGGCAGCAGGCGGGCGAGGCGGTGGAGGAGGTTCTCGTAACCGGCACGCGTATCGTCCGAGATGGTTACAGCACCCCGACGCCGGTCTCGGTGCTCGGCGCGGAAGCACTTGACTCGATGGGAGTGACGAACGTCGCCGACGCAGTCAACCGCTTGCCGGTATTCGCCGCCAGCGTCACTTCGCGCAATTCTTCCGCGAGCGTCAGTTCCGGCACCGCCGGCATCAACAACCTGAACCTCAGGGGTCTTGGTCCGACGCGGACGCTGGTGCTCCTGAATGGCAAGCGCGTGGTCGGTTCGACACTCGCCGGTTTTGACAACAACGGCAGCGCCGTCGACATCAACTCGTTTCCGAACGCCCTCATCGAGCGCGTCGAGGTGGTCACTGGCGGTGCCTCGGCCGTGTACGGCTCGGACGCACTCGCCGGCGTCGTCAACTTCATACTCGACACCGACTACACCGGCATCAAGGGAGAAGTGATCGGCGGTGTGACGTCCCAGGGAGACGGTGAGAACTACAGGGGCTCCATTGCCGCGGGCATGCCCTTTGCCGACGGTCGCGGCCATATCCTGTTCAGCGCGGAGCATTCCTACGAAGAAGGAATCGACCACATTCCCCGGAGTTGGGCGGACACGGCGTACCAGATGATCGTTAACCCGAACTACTCCCCGACCAACGGTCAGCCGCAATACCTGACCGTGTTCGATGCCGGGCTATCCGTTGCCACCCGGGGCGGGTTGATTCTGGCGTGCCAGCCGACAGGCGGAGGGGCCTGTCCCTTGCGTGGCACGCAGTTTCTCACCGGCGGAACGCCCGCCGATTTCCAGTTCGGCCCGATCATCAGCGGCGTAGTCATGTCCGGCGGCGACTGGGAGACGTCGAGGATAGACAGGGAGCTCAACCTGTCGCTCGACCTGGAGCGCAATACCTTCTTCACGCGCGGCAGTTATGACGTTGGCGATGCCACGACGGCGTTCGTCACGCTGATGCGGTCCCGCACTGTGGCTGACCTTGACCACTCTGTGCCGAATTTCAACCTCGGCGGCGTCACCGTGCTGTCGGGCAATCCGTTCATCCCCGACTCTGTGCAGGCAGCAATGACTGCGCACGGCATCCCGTCGTTTACCATGGGTACCGTGAACGGCGATATGCCCAATCTACAAGCGGACAACCAGCGTACGTTCGAGCGCTACGTGGTCGGGCTGGAAGGTGACGTAGAGGCTCTGGGTTCCAACTGGGTGTGGGATACGTACTACGGGTACAGCCGTAACGAAATCATCGCGACCTCACCGGGAAATCGCATAAACGCAAACTATGCCAAGGCCATCAATGCCGTGGTGAATCCGAACAATGGACAGGTCGTTTGCGCCGTGAATATCGATGGCGATCCGACGAACGACGATCCGGCCTGTGTGCCATACAACCCCATGGGTATCGGGGTGAATTCCCAGGCGGCAATCGATTACGTAACCGGTGCCGGGTATGCGTTGACGCTCATGGAGCAGAAGGTGTTCGCCGCGAGCGCGAGCGGTGAGCCTTTTTCCAACTGGGCCGGCCCGGTATCGCTGGCTTTCGGCGCCGAGCACCGCAAGGAACAGGTGAGCGGGGTCGCCAGTGCTTTGGACGAAGCAGACGCCTTTTTTGCCGGCAATTACCACGCCAGCCAGGGGGAATACGACGTAACGGAGGGATTCCTCGAGACGGTAGTGCCTTTGCTGAGCGATCAGCCACTCGCCGAATCGCTGGACTTCAACGGTGCCGTGCGCGTCACGGATTACAGTGAATCGGGCGAGGTGACTACCTGGAAACTCGGTACCACCTGGACACCCAGCGAAGACATCCTCTTCCGGGTTACGCGCTCGCGCGATATCCGCGCACCCAACCTGGGCGATCTCTTCAATGCCGGTCGCTCCGGTACGGGGACTGTGTTCGATCCTTTTACGGGCACGACGGCAACCATCATCTCGCGCATCCGGGGCAACACGAACCTGGAGCCCGAAGAGGCCGATACGACCGGCATCGGGGTAGTGTTCACCCCCTCTTTCCTGCCAGGGTTCGCGATGTCGGTCGACTATTACGACATCGATATTTCGGGCGCTATCACGACGCTGGATACGCAGGAAATCGTGGATCGTTGTTTTGAGGGGCTCACGGAACTGTGCTCGTTTATCGGGCGCAACCAGGCGGGTTTCATTGACCGTATCGCCGTCCTGCCGGCCAATATTCTCTCGCAGCGAGCCAGCGGATTCGATATCGACGCAAGGTATACCTTCTCCGTGGGGAACGCGGATATGACGCTGCGCGCGATGGCGACGTACGTGAATACTCTCGAGACCGTCGACCAGGAATCCACGGTAGATGGTGCGGGTGTGAACGCCGCGGACTTTGGATTCGGCGGCGAAGGCTTGCAGGCTCCTGACCTGACTTACCTCGTGTCGGCGGCATACCAGCTTTACCCGTTCAGCGCCACGCTGACGGCTCGCGGTATCAGTGACGGCGTCTACAACAATGCCCTTATCGAATGCGTTCCGGGTACTTGTCCGCCTGCAACTCCCCTGCATCCGACCACCAACAACAACTCCATCGACGCGGTGACTTATTTTGATCTCACGCTCAGCTACACGGGCATGGACGGTGCAATGGAAGCTTTCTTTGTTGTAGAGAACCTGCTCGATGAAGATCCACCGTTGATCGCCGGTCCGGTTGGTACCGGCTTTTATGCCGGGCAGGGGAACGCGGAATTTTACGATCGGCTTGGCCGGATTTTCCGTGCCGGTATGCGCTTTAGCTTCTAGTCTGGGAGAGGAAAGATGAAACGGCTGGGTTTTGTAGTTGCTGCGCTCGCTGGTGCGCTGATCGTTCCATCGTTCGCCCGAGGCGATGCAGGGGCAGTACCCTCCGCCGATATCGCGGTAAGCGGCTTGCACCTGGTCGACTTTCCGCGCTGGCAGGAACTCGCGCCCAACGTCTATGCCTACGAAGGCATGCACCCTCCTGGCCCGGCCGGCGGTGCCATCAATACCGTGAGCTTGATCATTGTGACGACGGATGGCGTCATGGTCGTTGATGGCCAGAACGACGTCTGGCAGACAAAGCTGATGATCGAGAGCATCAAAAAGCTCACATCGCAGCCGATCAAGTACGTCGTCGTCGCATCGGATCACCCCGACCATGTGGGAGGTAACGCTGCCTTCGCGGCGGCCTATCCGGATGCCGTGTTCATCTCGTCACCCGCGTCGCAAAAGAAGCTTGCGGACAGCGACACCCCGCCCACGGAAACCGTGGCTGACGAGCGGACGATTCGCATGGGTGGGACCGAGATCCAGCTTCTTTACCTGGGGCGGGCGCACACCGGCGGCGACCTGGCCGCTTACCTGCCCGAAAGTAAGGTTATGTTTCTAGGCGAAATCTACTTGCGAGGGGTGTTTCCGGCGATGCGTTCCGGCTACCCGAGCGAGTGGCTGGGCGTCATCGAAAAAGCCCAGGCGATGGACGTTTCCTGGTATGTCCCGGGGCACGGCTTCATTGCCGACGATGCCGCGACCATGGAGCGGGATCTCGAAGAATCCCGCAAGGCAATCGTCTACGTGATCGAAGAGGTTGAGCGCCTGCACGCAAAGGGGCTTCCCTGCGAGTCTCCGCGCAATTGCCCGGCAGCCGAGCATGCCGATTGGGGACCCTATGGTGACTGGGCACTGAGCAGCTCGCAGGGACCGCTCGCGGTCGCGAAAATCTACGAGGAAATCGAAGGCAAGCTTTAATCTACGATCCGACCGGGGCGGGGCAGGACTGCTCCGTGCCCGGCAGGGATGGAGCGGCGGCTGGCGGGCATGACTGCGACTCGGTGTTCGCTACGCTTACCGCGCCTGCGGAAGAGGTAACACCGTCGTATGTTTCTTCGACCTGAGCACAAAGCTGGTGTGGATGGTACGCAGGCCCTTTACCGGCATGAGTTTCTCGGAAAGGAAGTGCTCAAAAGCGGCCATTGACGCCGAAACGACTTTCAGCAGGTAATCATCCTGCCCTGACATGGAATGGCACTCCTGTACCTCGCGGCAGCTCTGGACGACCCGGTCGAGACGTTCGGCTATGTCAGAACTATGATTCTCCACCGAGATGTGCACGAAGGCGATGAGCGGCAGGCCAACCTTCTCCGGAGCAAGCAGTGCCCTGTAGCCGCGGATGATTCCCGCCCTCTCCAGGCGGCGTACACGGCGCCAGCAGGGAGAGATAGAGAGGCCGAGAGTCTCGGCAAGCCGGGCATTTGAGATACGCCCATCCTCCTGCAGGATTTCGAGGATCTGTCGGTCGTAAGAATCGAGCGTGATCCCGGTCGCATCCGATCGACTTTTTTCCGTCGTCGTCACGAGGAGCGGCCTCGCTCTCTTCGTGGGTTTACATGACGGAATCCAGGCGCATGTTTTGGCCGCACTGCGTATGGCGCTGGATCGGTCGCCACGTTACCCGGACTCCCCGAGAGCAGCAATCACCTCGACTTGAAGGCATGCCTGGTCGCCGGCAAAAGCAGGCAGTTCCTCACGCACGCGTCCCTCCGGGTCGAGAAGCTGGCTGTTCACAATGTGAAATGCGGCAATGTTCCCCAAAGAGCCCCTCTCTGGCAGCAGTCCGATGATCCGACAATCCGTCCTGGCGACGCTGGAGCAAGCAGCAAATCTTCGTGATCGAATCGATCTACAAAAACCCCCAAGCGCAAGCTCGCGCTTGCGTCGCCCAGGAAGGGAGCTTCAGCCAAGTCTGCCAGATGGTTGGTTATCGCGGGATACCTACAATGAGGTACGAAGCGACCTCGGATTTGTCGCCGAAGTTTAGAGAAAGTGAATAAAGAAGGGTCCAGATGCGGGTGGGGTGCCTGCTTGCTTTTGAATTCTTGAGCGCATGATCACATGCGCGGCTTTCAGTTTTCGGCGTGGTACCGTTGCGCCGACAGCGGCTCGGCACCGGGCAGGAATTCCGCGTAACGGTTGGGAACGATGGGCGAACCGTGATGCACAGCGATCACCTTGGTGGTGTTCGCACCGAAGAACAGCACTACCGACGTGTAATACACCCAGACCATGAACACCACGGCGGAGCCGGCTGCTCCGTAAGCGGAGCCCACGGCCGCGTGCCCGAGGTACAGGCCGATCGCGTAGTTGCCGATCGTCAGCAGGACGGCCGTTACGAGCGCGCCGACTAGCGTGTCGTGCCACGAGATTTCCACGTCCGGGACATAGCGGAACAGCATGGCGAGCACGAGCGCGACCAGCGTCAGCGACAGCAGGGTGTTCAGGATACGGGACAGGATCGCCGCCCCCGGGAACAGGGATGCCAGGTACTCCTGCAGTCCGCTGATCGCCGCCTGCAGTACCAGCGATGCCAGCATCAGGAAGGCCAGGCCGAGCACGACGCTGAGGGAAATGAGCCGGGCGCGCGCGAAACCCAGCACGGCATTCGACGGCCTCGGCTGCACGTCCCAGATCCGGTTCAGCGACCTCTGCAGGTGCGCGAAGATGGTCGTGGCACCGAAAAGCGTGAGCACGAAGCCGATTCCCATCGAGAGTACGTTACGGGGCGACTCGGCCGCCCTCTGCATCACCGTTTGCAGCAGGGACGCACCTTCACTGCCGACGAGTTCCCGCGCCTGTGTTACGAGCGCCTCTTGTACCTGCCTCTCGCCCATGAGCACGCCCGCGGCGCCGATGATCACGAGCAGGAGCGGCGCGATGGACAGCAGCGTGAAATACGCCAGGGCCGCCGCCATTTCGAACGCGTTGCCCTGCACAAAAGTGCGTATCGACTCCCAGCTAATCGAGCCGGCTTCCCTGATTTTGCCCCACATGAGGCGCTCCTCCGTCGTCGCCCCGTCTCCGAGGCCCGGTGCGATCCTTGTGCCAATCCGTAGCGCGCGACTGGCGGCGGCGCCATGCGCCAAGTGAACCCAGCCCGAGAACGATCAGTGCTGCCGGACCGACGCCGCCACCGCCCTGGCCGACCGTCACCTGTCCCTTGGGTGTGGCCACGCCGCCCGGGTCCTCGATGACGCCGTTCGGGCCGAGCGCGGCGTCGCCGTCGTTCGGGCCGCCGTCCGCAATCGTGAGCTGGACGCAGAAGTGACCCTGCGCCAGCCCCGGCTCGTAGCTGTCATCGCCCGGCGCCGGGCAACTGCCCGGCGCGCCCACTGCCGAGGCGATGCTATTGTTATCGTCCTCCACGAAGCCCATCCAGCCGCTGTCCGGGTGGAACTTGCGGTACTCGGGAAATTCGCCGATTGCCGCCGCCTGCGGGATGACGACCTGCACGGCCGCGCCCACCTCCGGCAGGTTCGTGATCGCAAAATCGTAGATGCCGCTTACGTAATCGAACGCGTCCGCGCTGTTATCGACGCTGCCGCCCGCGCCATTGCCCGCGGCGGCTATGTCAGCGGCGGTCACGAGGGCGGAATCCTTGCGTGCAGTGCGCGCGGTGGAGCCGAGCTGCAGCCTTATTCCGGGCGCGACCTGCAGGCGCGCGCCGCCCTGTGCCTGCAGCTCGTTGCCGAAGCCGGCGCGCCCGTCCGCATCGTCGGCGTTGTCAGCTACGCCATCGCCGTCGGCATCCACAACGTCGGCGGCCGCGCCCTCCAGCACGTTGACGGTCAGCTCGACCGCCGACACCGGCGACGTGTAGTCGCCGATACGGCGCTGTACGGTGAGCAGCAGCTGGTAGGGGCCTGGCGGCAGTGTCTGCGGGGACAGTGTGAGCGTGCGCGCCGCCGGGTTGCCGGAGGACACGGCCAGCAAGGCGGCGCTGGAGCCGCTCCAGTCGTACACGAAAGTGCCGGCCTGGTGGCCGCCGACCAGGGCGGACGCCGTCGCCTCCCCGCCGTCCGCCAGGAGCGCGTTCACCGAGCCGAGGCCCGCCTGCGCCAGCCCGATCCAGGGCGCCGGCTGCTCGTCGTGGAGCGGGTCCGTCCCGAGGCGGATCTCGTCGGCATCGACGATCCCGTCGCCATCGCCGTCGCGGCTGCCGTCGGCGTCCTGCGCGCCGAGCAGCTCGAGTACCGCTTCGATACCGTTGCTCACGCCGTCGCCGTCGTCGTCCATTGCGCCGTTGGCGACCGGCGAGTTCGCATCCAGCGTATGCGAGCCGAGCGCGATCTCGCGCGCGTCCGGGATGCCGTCGCCGTCGGAGTCGGTGCTGCTGTCGATGTCGAGTCCGGCGAGCGCCTCGACCACGTCAGGCACACCGTCGTCGTCGGCGTCGCGCTCGCGCGCCTGCAAAGGATCCAGGCCGAGCGCTACTTCCGCGGCATCCGGGTAGCCGTCGCGATCGTGGTCGCTGACGGCCTCGGCCGCATCGATGCGAAGCGTTGCAAGGTAAGCCTCGACCGCGTTGGTGATGCCGTCGCCATCGCTGTCGCCGCTTCCATCCGCGGTCGGCGAGCTCGCGTCGTCGGCATTCGAGCCGCTGCCGATTTCCAGCCGGTCCGGCAGTCCGTCGCCGTCCAGGTCGCGGCGATCGTCGCTCGCATCGGCGACGCTGGTTTGTGGAAGGCCGAAGGTTCTGTACGTGATCGTTTCGACGTGGTCCGCGGTGCCGCCGCCATCGCCGTCGGCGTAGCTGTTCGCGTCCCCGGGATCGGTGCCGTCGTCCGCTTCCACGGCGTCCGGCACGAAGTCGCGATCGGCGTCGGCGAACGAGCGGTTGTCGAGCGGGTCGGTTGCGGCGGCGGCCTCGCTCCCGTCGCCGACCCCGTCGCCATCGCTGTCGACGAGCGCGGGATCGGTGCCGAGAGCGGCTTCCTCGGCGTCGGTCAGCCCGTCGCCATCGCCATCGTTGTTGCCGGCATCACCGCCGGCGCCTCCGCTCCCGCCGTCACTCCCGCCGTCGCCGCCATCGCCGTCGTCTTCGCCACCGCTGTCGCCATCGTCATCGTCGCTGTCGTTGCTCGCGATGGACACCGTCGCCGTGGCGGGTGCGCCGACCGGCGCTGCGGGATTACTCGTGCTCGTGAGCGTGACGACGACTGTTTCCGGTTCCTCGACCGCAGCGTCGTCCAGCGGTTCGATGGTGATCGCGGCGGCGCTGGCGCCGGTCGCGATGGTGGCGGTCCCGCTGAGTGCCTTGTAGTCGTTGCCGGGGGTCGCACTGCCGCCGACCGAATAACTGACCGTGAGGTTCTCACCCGACGCGTTGCGGGCGCCGAGCGAGACGTCGATCCGGCCGTTGATGCCGGATTCGTCGGCGTTGCCGGCGCTCGAGACGGACACGGAGTGCGGACTATCCTCGATAGTGACCGTTGCCGAGCCTTCCACCACCACGATTTCGCCGGCGACATCCCGCAGGCTTATGGTGACGCTCTCGAGGCCTTCGAAAGCACCGTCGTTTCCCGTTACGTTGACGTCGATGACGGCCTCGTCGCCGGCGAGAGTGACGCTGCCGGAAAGCGCTTCGTAATCGTCACCGGGAGAGGCACTGCCGCCGACGGCATAGGCGGCTTCCACGGTGCGTCCGGGATCGCCGCCGACGCGCTGCACGACGAACCGGCCCGCGTCATCCGGCGTTTCGGCGGCATCGGGATCGGAGGCGACCACCGATACCTGCACTTCCGCGGGCGGCGGCGGCGCCGGCGCTTCGTCGTTGTCGGCGATGGTCACGGTGGCGCTGGCGGGCGAGCCCACGGACACCGCGGCACTGTTCGTGCCGGTCAGCGTAATGATGACGGTTTCTTCGTCCTCCACTTCCGTGTCTTCGACCGGTGAGATGGGGATTGCCGTCGAGCTCTCCCCGGGGGAGATCCTGGCGGTGCCGCTCGGCATGGCGTAATCGTCGCCGGGCGCCGCGCTGCCCGTGAAGGTGTAGCTGACCTCCAGTGCGCCGCCCGAGCCGTTGGGCGCGCTGAGCACGACCTCGACGCGGCCTGCTTCGCTGTCCCCTTCGACGGCATCCGCGGCAGCCGAGGCGGTTACAGTGTGCGTGCTGTCGTGGATCGTGACGCTTGCCTGGCCCGCCTCGACAGCCAGTTCCCCCTCGACCGCGGCGAGGGTGACCGTGACGGTTTCGTCCCCTTCGAAGACGTTGTCGTTGCGGGGCACGTTCACCGGAATGTCCACCTGCCGCATCCCGGCGCCCAGGATGGCGCTGCCGGACAGCGCGGCGTAATCCGCACCCGGCGTGGCACTGCCGGAAACCGAATAGGCGATCGTCACTGCCCGTTCGGGACCGCCGGTGCGGCTGACGGTGAACCGGCCGCTGTCGTTAGGGGTCTCGGCCGCGCTGTCGTCGGTCGCTGCGATCGAGACGACGACCTCGGCCATGCCGCCGCCGTCTGCCGCGTCGTCGTCGGCGATGGTGAGAGTGGCGCTTGCAGGCGAGCCGACCGGCACGTCCGGGCTGCTCGTGCCGGTCAGCGTGATGACGACGGTTTCGTCGCCTTCGACGAGCTCGTCGTCGAGCGGCCGGACCTCGATCTCGGCCGACGTCGCACCGGCGGGGATGCTCACCGACTCACCCAGCGCTTCGTAATCGTCCCCGGATAACGCAGTGCCGGTAACGGAAAATTGCACATCGATCGGCGATGCGCTTGCCGCGACCAGGGCAACCACGAATGCGCCGCTCCCGGAGTTTTCCTCGGCGTTCCCGGCGGTGGTGACGGTTACCTGCGCCAGCGCGAAGGAAGGGGCGGCCAGCAGGACCAGGAGGGCGGCGGTTTGGCGGGGGAGCGGCGGCGGCGCGATTTCGGCCGGCGTGCGGCGAGCACTGCCCGGGAAGCGAGCGGCATGGTGGTCTCTCACGTTCGTTGTTCTCCTCGAACAAGGGTCGTGCTTGCCCCCAGGCCGCTCTTCTGTCTGTTATCGGACTGCCCCCCTGACAAAATCCCTGTACTGACTGTGTACGGGGATTATAGATGCCTGTCGGGCGACCTGCCGCCGGCCGCCACGGCGCCGGCCAATCGCTGCAAGCCGCTGCACCGGGCACGGCTTGGTCTATACTCCAGCCGAGGTACGGCGTGCGCAGCGGGTTGGCCCATGCCGGGCTGGCCGCAATTGTTACCAGGGGGAGGACGTGGATGTTTCGCAGAAACGCTTTGAGCCAGGCCATCGTGGTCGCGCTCTCCACCGGTTCGATGAGCCTGGCTTCCGCCGCCGAGCTCGATGAAATCATCGTTACCGCCACCAAGCGCGAGACCAGCCTGCAGGACGTCTCGGTGGCCGTGCAGGCGATCGGCGAGGCGCGGCTGGAAGAGCTCAACATCGGCAATTTCGATGACTACGTGCGCTACCTGCCGAACGTCAACGCCGCCGGCCGCGGACCCGGACAATCGTTCATCTTCATCCGCGGCATGGCGACGGACTCGTCCGACCAGACCTCGGTCGAGATCGGCGCTCCGGTACCGAACGTGGCGTTGTACCTGGACGAGCAGCCGGTCAGCTCCGGCGGCCGCAACCTCGACCTGTACGCGGCCGACATCGCGCGTATCGAGGTTCTGCCGGGGCCGCAGGGCACGCTCTTCGGAGCGAGCTCGCAGGCGGGCACGATCCGCCTGATCACGAACAAGCCCGTCTACGGCGAATTCCAGGCCGGCTTCGACGCGAGCGTCGCCGACACGCACAAGGGCGAGTTGAGCAACAGCGTCGAGGGCTACGTCAACGTTCCGGTACTCGAGGACAAGCTGGCCCTGCGCGCGGTGTTCTACAACGCCTTCGAGGGCGGCTACATCGACAACGTGTTCGGCGAGAACGCCTATACGGCGGAGCACCTGGGCTTCCCGACGGTGGAGGCGGGCTTTCCGGTAGATGCCGAATCGACCGTCGTCAACAACCTGCCGTTCGTCGAGGAAGACTTCAACGACGCCATCTACACCGGTGGACGCCTGAGCGCCAAGTATGCCGTCAACGACGATTGGGAGGTGACGGGCCAGTTCATGCAGCAGAAGCTGCAGGTGGACGGCGTGTTCGACCATGCGCCCGCGCGCGTCGCCGAGTTCGAGGACCCGGAGGATCCGCAGTCCGGTATCCGCGTCGTGGGCGACCTGCAGGTGCAAAGGTTTTTCCCCGACCGCCTGGAGGACGATTTCCAGCAGTACTCGCTGACCGTCGAAGGCCGCATCCGGAACCTGGACGTGATCTACGCCGGCTCCTACCTCGATCGCGAGGTCAACAACAGCTTCGATTACAGCGGCTACACGGAAGTGGGCAAGTACGGCTACTACTACATCTGCCAGCCTACTTACACGCTCTGCGGCGATCCCACCCAGGGAATGATCGCGTTCATCGAGAACGACCGGACCACGCACGAGTTCCGTATCTCGTCGTTCGACGATGAAGGCCTGGATTTCGTCGCCGGGATTTACTTCGACGACATCGAGACGGGTGTCGACACGAATTTCTTTGTCGCCGGCTCCACCGGCTTCTTTGCGCAGAACATACCGATCTCCACGGCCACTCACTTCAATCCCAATCCGCGGGCGCCCGGCATCACTTTCATGAACGATGCGATCCGCTCCGAAGAGCAGTTTGCCGTCTTTGGCGAGGTGACCTGGCACTTTACCGATGAATGGTCGGCAACCCTGGGTGCGCGCTATTACGAGCTTGAAACCGAGCTGGTGGGGTCCTCCAACTTCGCCACGCTGGGCGACGTGGACACCGACAAGGGAAACAATTTCGACGCCCTGTTCGCCGACGAACTGCCGCTCAAGGAGGATGACGTCATCCTGAAGGCGAGCGTGACTTATCGCCTGAGCGACGACTCCCTGTTCTTCGGCACCTACTCCGAAGGCTTTCGCCCTGGAGGCTTCAATCGCCTCGATGAAGAAGACGTACCGCGGACGTACGTCAGCGACGAGGTCACCAACTACGAAATCGGCTGGAAGACCACCTGGCTGGACGACCGCCTCCGTTTCAACGGCTCGGTTTACTTCATCGAATGGGACGGTCTTCAGGTCGGTATCACCGACTTCCTGATATCCGTGCTCACGTTCACGTCGAATGCCGCCGATGCCCAGATCCTGGGCTTCGAGGGCGATCTCCTGTGGTCGGCGACCGACAACTTCACTCTGCGCGCTGCCTGGTCCTACAACGACACGGAAATGGTGCGGGTCCCGCCGAGCGTGACCGACCTCGCTCCCGAGGGCTCCCAGCTCGCGCTGGCGCCCGAGCTGCAGTTCAACGTGAGCGGCCGCTATCAATGGACGGTGGGGGATTGGGATCCTTACGCACAGCTCGTCTATGCGTACACCGACGAGCAGTTCAGCTCGATCGTCGAGGCCAACCGCTTCCTGCAGGATTCCTACAACACGCTGGACGGGTCGCTGGGCGTGCAGATGGACAACCTGACAGTCGAGCTTTTCGCTGAGAACATCACCGACGAGCGCGCGGAGCTGTTCATCAACTCGCTCGATACGGATCTGCGGATCACGACCAACCGCCCGCGCACTATTGGCTTGCGCCTGTCCTGGGATTACGAGTGATATTTCCGCGAGCTACAGCACCGGTCTTGTAGGAGCCCGCCATGCGGGCGACCCATCCAGAACCACGATCCGAGCCGCGCGAACTTCTCGAAGCCGGTCGCCTCAAGGAGGCGCTGGTTGCCGCGCGCGAGCAGGCGGCGGCCGACCCGGCGGACCCGGAGCCGCTCTACCTCCAGGCCGTTGCCGAACGTTACCTTGGCCGCAACGAAGAAGCGCTTGCCACGGTGGCGCGGCTCAAGGCGCTCGCGCCGCGGCACGCGCGGGCGCACCAGGAGGAAGGACACCTTCATAAGGCTCTCGGTAATCTCGCACGAGCGGGCGCGGCTTATCGTCGTGCCGTGGAGTTGAACAGGGCGCTGATCGCTTCCTGGCGCGAGCTCGCCGGGATAGAGGCGCGGCTCGGGCACAGGGAGGCGCAGCTGGTCGCGCAAGCGGAATACCGTCGACTTGCGGAACTGCCGCCCGAGCTCCTGACCGTTACCAGCCTCATCCAGGAAGGCAAGCTTTACCAGGCCGAACGCCTGTGCCGCGACTTTCTGAAGAAGCGGCCGCACCATGTCGAGGCCATGCGGCTGCTCGCACGGCTAGGCCTGAAGCTCTTCATCTACGATGACGCGGAATTTTTGCTCGAGAGTTGCGTGGAGTTCGAGCCGAATAACTGGCTCGCGCGCCGCGACTACGTGGAAGTGCTGCACAAGCGGCAAAAATTCGAGCAGGCGCTGGCACAGGCCGAGGTGCTGCGAAAGCGCTTTCCGGGCAGCGCCCCGTTCGAGCTTGCCTACGCAAACGAATGCGTGGCCGTCGGCAAGTTCCAAACGGCGTTGGATATTTACGATCGAGTGCTCGCCGGTAACGCCAAACTGGTACAAGCGCGCGTGGCGCACGGGCACGTACTCAAGACGATCGGGCGGGTCGATGAGGCGGTGGAGTCCTACCGGAGCGCCTACCGCGTGTGCCGGGATTTTGGCGATGCATACTGGAGCCTGGCCAACCTGAAGACGTATCGCTTCACAGACGATGAGATTGCCGCCATGCAGGAACACGCGGACAACCCGGCGACGGAAACCGCGGACCGATTCCACCTGTGCTTCGCTCTCGGCAAGGCATTGGAGGATCGTGGCGAGTTCGAGCGGTCGTTCGCGCGCTATGAACAGGGAAACCGGCTGCGGCGGGAAGGATTGCGCTACGACCCGGACCGCGCGGAAGCGGCGATGCGCGCGCAGGCGGCCGTCTGCACCCCGGAGCTGTTCGAGCGCTTCGCGGGTGCCGGCGCGCCGCATCCCGATCCGATCTTCATCGTCGGCCTGCCACGCTCCGGCTCGACCCTGCTCGAGCAGATCCTCGCCTCGCATTCGCAGGTGGACGGCACGATGGAGCTGCCGAACGTGCTCGCGCTGGCGCATCGGCTGAACGGGCGGCGCATGCTCGCCGACGAAGCGCGCTACCCAGGCGTGCTTGCGGAGATGGCGCCCGAGCAGCTACGCAAGTTCGGCGACGCCTACATCGAGGGCACGCGCTACCAGCGTGCGGGCGCACCGCGTTTCATCGACAAGATGCCGAACAATTTCCTGCACGTCGGGCTGATCCACCTGATGCTGCCGAACGCGAAGATCATTGACGCACGCCGGCATCCGATGGCGTGCTGCTTCAGCAATTACAAGCAGCTGTTCGCCGATGGACAGGAGTTCACCTATGAGCTTTCCGAAATTGCCCGCTACTATCGCGGTTACGCCGCGCTCATCGAGCATTGGGACCGTACGCTGCCGGGGCAGGTTCTTCGGGTGCACTACGAAGAAATCGTCACAGATCTGAAGGGCCAGGTGCAGAGAATTCTCGATTTTCTACAGCTCCCGTTTGAGGCAGGCTGCCTTGAGTTCCACCGCCTCGATCGATCTGTCCGCACGCCAAGTTCTGAGCAAGTACGCCGTCCGATTTACCGAGAAGGGCTGCAGCAGTGGCGTCGTTATGAGCGCTGGCTTGACCCATTGCGTGACGGCCTTGGACAGCTGGCTTTGTGACCTGTCCATTCACTACTTGCTGACCTCGTGCCAGCGGTAGGTGCTCAAGCAAGCAGAATCTCGGCCCTTTCGGGAGCTATCGAGTTCGTGGCGGGACCGACTCGACGACGCCACGAACCTTTGCGGTTTTCCGCGGTGATTCGCCGCGGCCTCATAGAATCCGGGCCCGCTCGGGACTCGCCGGCGCGAACGATGTGACCGGACAATGCATCGACGTGCCCTCGGAGACGCTGGAAGCGGGTTCTGCAAGCGCATCAAGCTTAAAGCCTATTCGCTTGTCGAGAAGGGAGGCATTCTCTCGGCCTACAGCGGATGTACACGAAGGATTTCGCGCGCGTAGAATGCACGGCGGCGGTGATGTCGGATTATTCTGCGCAGAAGAAGGAAAACGGGGAAAGGGTCCGGGATGCGATACCTGCTGACCACGATCGCGGTGTTGTGCGGGCTCGCCGCGGCTTTCGTGTGGCACCACATCGAGCCGCGGTCTTTCTACTTTCGCAATGTCTGGACTTTGCGACACGGCGTGCAGGTGCTGCGCGACCGGATGATACCGATGCGCGACGGTGTGGCCCTCGCGACCGACATCTACCTGCCGACGAGCTTCCCGCCGCCATACCCGGTCGTGTACGTCCAGACACCTTATGACAAGCAGGATTATTTCGGCGGCTTGCACGCGCTGCGGATATTCGCACCATACGGCTACGCGATCGCGGTGCAGAACGTGCGCGGCCGTTTCAATTCCGGGGGGGTGTTTTCCGTCTACGACCACGCCGTGGCGGATGGCTGGGACACGCTGACGTGGCTCGCCGGGCAGGACTGGTCCAATGGACGCGTGGGCACCTTCGGCTGTTCCTGGCTCGGCGAGGTGCAGTATCTCCTCGCGGCGGCGGGGCACCCGGCGCATGCGGCCATGATCCCGGAGGCCGGCGGCGGTGCCATCGGCTCGGCCGCGAACCGGTATGGCTATTTCGGGCTGTACGAGGGCGGCGTCTTCAACCTCGCGGCCGGCGTCGGCTGGTTCGCCGAGAACGGCGGCAAGGGGAAACTCAGGGAGCCGGGCACCGTGACCCCGGAGCTCCTGTCCGGCTTGCCGATCGTGGAGCTGGTCGAGCGCTCCGGTGCGCCGCCCACGGATTACGAGGACTACGTATCGCACCCCCCCGGCGACACCTGGTGGCAAGGGAAGCCTTTTCTCGACGAGGCGCGCGGCTTTCGCGTCCCCGGCCTGCACGTCAATTCCTGGTTCGATCTCGGCGTTGCCGATGCGCTGACCCTCGCCTTCGGGCGGGGAGTGCCGGACGCCGCGCCGCAGGCGGCGATCGTCTCGCCCGCGGTGCACTGCGGGTCCGAAGAGCTGCGCCCCAGCGACCGCATCGGCGACGTGCCCGTGACGGGCAGTGACCGGGCGTACGCGCCGCTGTTCGTAACGTTCTTCGATCACTGGCTGAAAGACGGCCCCGCGCCGGACCTGCCTCCCGCCAGCGTCTTCGTCATCGGCGCCGATCGCTGGCTGGACCTCGACGCGTGGCCGCCGGAGCAGGTGCAGTACGAAAGCTGGTTCCTGGCAAGCGAGCGGGGCGCTCGCTCTGCGGCAGGCGACGGCCGGCTCGCCCGGGCTCCCGCGGACGCGGGGAGCGATTCCTACACCTACGATCCTTTGGACCCGGTTCCAACGCGCGGCGGGCCGCATTGCTGTACCGGCAACCCGGCGGACCAGCCGGGCTCGTTCGACCAATCCGCGTCCGCGCGCCGCGACGACGTGCTGGTCTTCGGGTCGTCCGTTCTCGAGGAGCCTCTGACCGTCGTCGGGCCGATCGAGGTGCATCTCGAGGTCAGCACGAGCGCGCGCGACACCGACTTCACGGCGAAGCTCATCGACGTCTGGCCGGACGGCCGTGCGTTCAACGTCCAGGACGGCGCCTTCCGGCTGCGTTACCGGAACGGCTATTCCGATCCCGTGCCCGCCAAATCGGGGGAAATCTACGGAATCGACATCAGCTTGAGGGCTGTGGCCTGGCAGTTCCGGGCGGGTCACCGGCTGCGCCTCGAGGTATCGAGCAGCAACTTCCCGCGGCTGGCGCGGAACCTCAACACCGGCGGCCCGGTGCACCTCGAGCGCGACCCGGTGACGGCGGTGAATACGATCCATTACGGCGGCCTGGAGGGCTCCCGCCTGATCCTGCCGGTCTTCCGCGACGCAGCGTCCGCGACTGCATCACGGAATCAACTGTGACGGCAATCAATGCGTTTTGCCCGGCGCTGCGTTTCAGGGAGGGTTCGGGCTGGCATCAGCTCGCGGCACAGGCGACTAGATCCTTGGATTCGAATGTGCTCCGCAATGATCCCCCGGACGGTTTTCTGGACATCAGAGCGGCAGACGAAGAAACAGCTCCGCTCGGCAGGGGATAATCGAATCAACTTACGGTTGTCGAACAGAATCAGCCTGCGGCCAGCTTCACGGAGCCGCGGCGGCAGGTCTTGTCGAGGTAACCGGCGAGATGCGTGGTTAGATCCCGGGCATCGTCGCCCGCACCGTGGATGAAGCTGGATTTGCGGCGCCGCAGGAATGGCAGGCCAAGCACGTACAGGCCGGGCGCGGGCATAACACCGCCGTCGTGCCGGATCTGTCCTCGACGGTCGAGCACCGGAATGCGCAGCCACGAATAGTCCGCCCGGTAGCCCGTCGCCCACACGACAGTGCGGATCGCGCCGCTCCGGAGATCCAGCTCCAGCGCGGCCTTCTCCGGCACGCGCGTAGGCTCGAACCGCTCGCCCGCTTCCAGCGCGCTTTCGCGGCCGGACGCCTCCGCCCACTCGTCGATCGCGGCGAGCAGCCGGTTCATCTTGAGATCGGCGAGCGCGCACACGTTGCGCAGCGAGCCCGAGAATTGAGCCTTGCCGCCCCTGATGCCCGCCAGCCGGCCCACGAGCCGGACACCTTGCGAAGACAGCGCATTCAGGTCCATGAAGCGCCGTTTCCTGGAGCCGACCAGCTGCGGCGACGGCACCCGGCTCGCACGCTGGATGTCGTCGACCTCGTCATACCGCTGGTCGAGAATACCGGCCGCACGCATGCACCACTGGATGTCCCGGCCCCGGTAGGTCCGGGGCATCCGCACGTGCTCCCCCACGGCGATCGTGACCTCGTGGCCGGCACGCCGCAGCTCGTCCGCGAGCTGCACCCCCGTGGCGGAAGCACCTACAACAAGCACGCCGCCCGGCGCGAGCTGCCGCGGATTGCGGTAACTCCCCGGCGTGAGTTGCGTAATCTCGTCCGGCAGTGCCTCGGCGATCGCGGGAACCGACGGCAGGTTGCAAGCGCCGCTGGCGAGAACGACCGCCCGGCACCGCCAGCTGCCGCGGTCCGTGCTCACCCGGTAACCGTCGTCAGTCGCCGCGACGGATTCGACCGTGGTTCCGGTCCTTACCGGCGCATCGATCGCGGCGGCGTAACCGGCAATGAACGCGATCACCTCGTCCATGGCCATGAAGCCGTCCGGATCGTCGCCGCCGTAGCCGTGACCCGGCAAGGTGCAGAGCCAGTTCGGCGTCAGCAGGCGCAGCGAATCCCAGCGTTCCCGTCGCCAGGAATTCGCAACCTCGCCGCGCTCCAGCACCACGTGCGCGATCGAACGGGCGGCCAGGCAATGGCTGGCGGCAAGGCCGGAATGGCCGGCACCGATGACGACCACGTCAACGGCGCCGGCATCGGGCTGCCGCAGCTGTCCGCACTCTCGCCTCACGCGACGGTGACCGAGACGTCGGTCGGGTTGGTGATCACGTCGAAAACGGCGGAACGCTTCTGCGACTGCGCCACCAGCGCGGCGATGTCTTCCTTCGAAGCATCGGCGTCGATCTCGTAGTGCACCTTGATGCCGTCGAAGCCGTTGCGCACGTCGCTGTCGACGCCGAGGATGCCCTGTATGTCCATGCCGGCCTCGAGTGTCGCTTTGACCGATCGCAGCTGGATATTCCGGTTCTGTGCGACCGCGGCGATGCCCGCCGTCAGGCAGCCGGCCAGTCCGGCCAGCACGATCTCGACGGGGGTCGCGCCGTTGTCCGCGGACGCGAACAGCTCCGGGTGATCGCTGTCGAAGCGGAACTCGGTCCGGTGGTTCTGCTCCTCGCCGAGTCCGAAGAAGCCTTTCACCGTCGTCGCGCTGTGCGTGCCGTTGATCCAGTCGCAGGATGCGCGCCAGGTGAATTTCGCCGCCTCCGGCGCTTCCATCAGCGCCTCGCGCGCGCCGAGCAGCGCCTCGACGTCGACGCCGTTGTTCACTATTGCCTGCTGTGTAGCCATTCGTTCACTCCTTTCCAGGTTGCGGGTCCCGGCAGTCCCGGGGTCGGAGCAAACAATCGGGGGACGGCGTGGGATTGAGCGTGGCAGCGGGCGTGGTATTTGCACCCCGGGGCGTCATCCGGGCGGCCCACCTGCCGGGGTGGCTACGAGCCGATGAACTGCTGCACTTCCTCCAGGAACCGGTGGAAGGCCGGCTCGTTGGCCAGCAGGACGTGGTTTTTGCTCTCCAGCGTGACAAAGCGGGCATTGGGAATACCGCTTGCAAACTCCCGGCCCTGCTCGAACGGAATTACGGCATCGTCCTTGGCGTGCAGGACGAGGGTCGGCGCGGTGATCCGCGGGAGCAGCCCCGTGACGTTGATGTTGCCGAAGGCATTGTGCAGGCGGGCCGCGTTCTCGGGCGATACCGACTTCCGCTGCAGCTCGTTGAACCAGCTCATGTGCTCTTGCGTCGCTCCCGGAATAAAGAGGCTGGTGAACATCTGCCGAAACGCCGGGTTGTTCTGGCCCCATCCCCGCCTGATCA
This sequence comes from uncultured Woeseiaceae bacterium, assembly GCA_964607425.1. Taxonomy (GTDB): domain Bacteria; phylum Pseudomonadota; class Gammaproteobacteria; order Steroidobacterales; family Woeseiaceae; genus IDS-8. The sequence continues at coordinate 16,102 of CAZSKQ010000007.1, read as the reverse complement.
GGACACCCATTGCGCTGCGCCTGGCGATCTCCGCCGGATCCCCGCGCGCACGCCAGCCGCGCACATAGCCGCCGTACAGCACGAGATGGCTGACCCGCTCGGGGTGCCTGACCGCGTACATCACGGAGATCGCGCAACCTTGCGAAATACCGAGCAGCGCGAAGCGATCGACGCCCGACGCGGTGACGATCGCCTCGAGGTCGGCCAGCATGACATCCGCGGACAGGTCGCTGACCGCCCAGTCGGACAAGCCGTTGCCGCGTTCGTCGTAGCGGATCAACCGGTTGTGCCGGGACAGCCCCTCGACCCAGTGCCGCCATACCGGGCTTTCCCGATCGTAATGCAGATGCGACATCCAGTTGGCGGCCTTGATCAACGGGTAACCCTGCCCCGTTAA